>NZ_WBKO01000002.1:0-300000 GCF_032842345.1 Methanoculleus caldifontis
CGTCCTACCACGGCATGAACTACGAGCGGCTCAACAGGCCCGAAGCCCTCCACTGGCCCTGCCCTGCGGCCGACCACCCCGGCACCCCGATCCTCCACACGGCGAAGTTCGCCCACCCCGATGGTCTTGGCATCTTCAACCCCATCGAGTGGAAACCCCCGGCGGAAGTCCCCGATGCCGAATACCCGTTCGTGCTCACGACCGGCCGTATCCTCTGGCACTGGCACACCGGCTCCATGACCCGCCGGTCCGCGACCCTCGACAACGAGGTCCCGACGGGATGGATCGAGATCAACCCCGAGGACGCGAAGGCGCTCGGTATCAAGGACAAGGAACTTGTCCGTGCGAGCACCCGCCGCGGCACGGTCGACGTTCCCGCCCGGGTGACGAAGGACATCATGAAGGGTGTCATGTTCATGCCGTTCCACTTCGCCGAGTGCGCGGCAAACATCCTGACGAACAACGCTCTCGACCCCATCGCCAAGATCCCCGAGTTCAAGGCCTGTGCTGTGAAGGTTGAGAAGATTACGGAGGCCTGAATATGGCAGCGAAAGGAGACTCTTTCTACGCATGGGCAGCCGACGCCGCCTGCCAGGAGAAGGGCGAGTGCGGCGGAGCGGTCACCGCTCTGCTGACGCACGCTCTTAAGTCCGGCATGGTGGACGCCGTCCTTGCAGTCAAGAAGGGACAGGACATCTACGATGCCGTCCCCACGCTCATCACCGACCCCGCCGAGCTCGCAGAGACGGCAGGCTCCCTCCACTGCGGGACCCTCCTGCTCTCGAAGCTGGTCAAGAAGTACCTTGACGGCGCGAAGGACATGAAGATCGCCGTCCCGGTCAAGGGCTGCGACACGATGGGCCTGTACGAACTTGCAAAGCGCAACCAGGTCAACCTGGACAACGTCGTGATGATCGGCCTCAACTGCGGCGGATCGGTCAGCCCGGTCTCCGCCCGGAAGATGATCGCCGAGAAGTTCGGTGTCAACCCCGACGACGTTGTCAAGGAAGAGATCGACAAGGGCCAGTTCATCATCGTCACGAAGGACGGCCAGCACAAGGGCATCTCGATCGACGAGCTCGAGGAAGAAGGCTTCGGCCGCCGGTCCAACTGCCGCCGCTGCAAGATGAAGATCCCGCGCCAGGCGGACCTCGCCTGCGGCAACTGGGGTGTCATCGGCGAGAAGGCCGGCAAGGCCACCTTCGTCGAGGTCTGCTCCGAGAAGGGTGCCAACCTCTTTGACGGCGCCGTGAAGGCCGGGGCCATCAAGACCGACGCCGTGCCCGCAAAGGCACTTGAGATCCGCGGCAAGGTCGAAGGCGCCATGCTGAAGCTCGGCGACAAGTGGCGGGCCCGCCACTTCGAGAGCCTCGGCGAGGGGAAGGACCGCTTAAAGAAGATCATGGACGAGACTTCCCGGTGCATCAAGTGCTACGCCTGCATCGAGAACTGCCCGATCTGCTACTGCGTTGAGTGCAGCACGAAGAAGGCCTACCTGGTCGAGCCCGGTCAGGTCCCGCCGCCCTTCATGTTCCACCTGATCCGCTACGCCCACGTATCGGACTCGTGTATCAACTGCGGCCAGTGCGAAGAGAACTGCGCGATGGATATCCCGAACGCGCTCTTCATGCACGCCCTGGAAGTCGACCTCGAGAAGATGTTCGGCCACACCCCCGGTGTGAGCATGGACCTCCCGGTGCTCGCGCTCGCCGAAGAGAAGGCCGAGCGGGAGCGGCTCTCCGCGACCGGCAGCGACCAGATCTTCAACGTCTTCGAGTAAGGGAGATCTCTCCCTTCTTTTTTTCTCGCCGACCCACGCGCAAGCGGAGCATGAGCGCCCGTCAGGTACGACAAGGAGCGACAGCACCCTGACACCGGACTTCGCGGCTTCGCGTGGGGTAATCTACAAAGATAATGGCGATGTCTCAGCGAAAGGCGCGAAGAACGACGTTCCAGCGAAACGGAGTAAGTAATGGGACCCGGCCACAGTCCGACCGTATTCTCGTATGGAAAAAAGAAGGGGGGACCGGCTCACGAAATCGTGTGAGAGAGGGCCGGAATTGCGAAATGGTCTATGAACGTCTCCTCATGGCCGTCCGGGAACCGGACCACCGTCAGTTCCGGGGAGAAGTCGGCCTGGACCAGCGGCGCAAACCAGTAGCGGTCAAGCGTCGCCTGCGCACCGGTGAAGTTGAGCCCCGGCGTAGCGTAGACATTCCCGTCCTCAGCGCTCCTGACCTTTGCGAAACTCTGGATCGAGAAGACGGCAACATTGCTCTCTGCCGCGGTCACCGTTACGGGTGAGCCGGTTGCTTCCTCGAGCGCGGACTTCAGTTCCTGCTCCGGATTGGCAATCTTGAGGAAGACGGCGATCCTCTCGACAAACGAGAGTTTGTAGTTGAAGGTGACATCTGCGCTCCCATCCTCGTCTACAGTGATCCTGAGGTTCTCTGCGCTGAAAGCCCCTGCCGGGGCTACTACAAACGCCAGGATCAGGAGGGATGCGACCAGAACTCCGCGTTTCATCCTTGTACCTCGAACAAGCATACGGCGCCCGGGGGTATAAACATTTTGTAAGCCGTTCTGCCATTTGATCGCCTGAGAATACTGATTTTACGTTTTTGTTCTCCGGGAAAGGATCAATTCTCGAAAAATCAGGCGGGGGCTCCCGGCAATCGCGGGGCACCCCGCGCCGCCGCCGGGCCCTCACACGGCATGTGCGGTCAATGCACCCGCAGCAGGAGGTGGAGGTTGCGGTAACCGGCTCTGGTGAGGTTGGCGACCGGTATCTCTGCCTGGGGCGCCTCCATAAAGAGGAGGAACTCCAGCCGGTCCACGTCCGAGTCCATGATCCGGAACGTGTAAGGCTGCTCGACGGTCCGGTTGTTCGGTACGGTGACCGAGAACCGGTCAAGAGGCGTCGCAGAGACGATCACCGACTTGTTTGTCGCACCGTTGAACCTGCTCTTCACGGCAAACGTCTGGACCGTGTAGGTGATATCCCGGGACTCGTGGTTTCCGATCCCGATGATGACCGTCTGCGGTGTTCCCGCCATGAACTCCGTCGGATAGTTTGCGGCTTTTCCTGTCGGACCGAGGATATAGAACTCGGTGAACCTCTCTCCCTCCTGCGGGTTGACGACGATATATACCGTCGTTGCGGTGGCCAGGAGGACGGCGGCGATGAGGAGAAGGCTCAGGACCTGCTCGGTCCGTGGGGTGGAGCTCCCGGGTGCTCTCTCCCGTTTTTCCGCTGCATGGGGGTGCCCGGTCCCGCCGGGCCCGCTTTGCGCCAGTAAGAAGACTGCGATCAGCAGGCAGCCGGGGAAGAGGGCGGGCAGGGCGGGGTGGATACCCGTCGGGTCCGGCGGGAGAGCGCACGAGTACAGGAGATCGGAGAGAGGGCCTGCGGAGGCTTCAGACGGCATTCTGCTATCCCATAAAAATCCATACTATATATATGCTCTGGAGATGGGAGCCGGTGCCGATGCTGCCGGGACATCGCGCAGGCCTCCGGGGGAGAGATCAGCATCTTTTAATCGAAGTGCGACTAACTCCACATCATCATGCCCCGGGAAGACAGGGACGAGCAGGCGCTCACCGGCCTTGAGGCAGGCATCGTCTTCATCGCCTTCGTTGTCGTCGCATCGGTCTTTGCCTACGCCGTTCTCGGGGCCGGCATGGCGACGTCGCAGAAGAGCCAGAAGGTGATGCACGACGCCTTCGAGGAAGCCGGGTCTGCTCTCCGTCCGGGATACTCCGTCATCGCAAAACTGGATAACGGTGAGGGGCTTCTCGACTTCATCGAGTTCGATCTCGAGACCGCGACCGATCTTGCCGGAGTCGATATGAAGAGCATGACCTACGCCATCGTCACAAAAGATGCGCTCTTCACGATCCCTTCCGGGGATCCCACGGTAACGCTAACCTGGCGGCAGCGCAGAGACGCCGACAGCCTTCTCGAGGCAGGGGAGATCGTCACGGTGAAACTGGGCGGGCTGGGACGCACGGGCATCGGGCGCGGGGATACGTTCACCCTCGCGATTACCGCCGCGGAAGGTGCGACGGCAACGCTTGCGAGAACGATTCCTGCCGGGATCGGGAAGAATGTCTACCTCGAACTCTTCTGATGCCGGGTTCACCGGGCTTGAGGCCGCGATCGTCCTCATCGCCTTCGTCATCGTTGCAGCCGTCTTTTCGTTCGTCGTCCTCCAGGCGGGTTTCCTGTCGGCACAGCAGGGCCAGTCGGTCATCCACGACGGCATCGGGCAGGCCGGGTCGAGCTGCACGGTGACCGGTATCGTTTACGGCATCGGCGCCACGCCCAATCGCATAGATGCGATCGTCATCCCCATCGGGCTTACGGCCGGCAGCAAGCCGATCGATATCACCACGGTCTCTATCCGTCTCGTCGGTTCCGGGCACCGGGAGACCGTTGCCCAGAATGTCCCCCTGGTCGATGTTTTCCCAAAATCCGGATTCTGGAGCGTCCAGCAACGGTTGAACGGTGACTCCGATATGATCCTCGAGGCAGGAGAACAGTTCGTCCTGAACATCTCGCCGTCAAACCTGAATGACTGCAAACCCTACAGATCGTTCGCCATCGAGATCAAACCTGCCGGAAGGGCCGCCCTCCGGGTGGAGCGGACGGTTCCCGGCAGCATCGAGAGGGTGACCCGCCTGGACTGACGGGTCACCCGGCAGAGAGGAGGTCGCGGTACCTGACCATCCCGACGGCCCCGGCGGCCCCCACCGCGGCAAGCACCAGGTAGTCCTCCTCCCCGCCCCCGGCCATCAGGACGCTCTCCGGGATGCCGGCCGCCCAGGCGTAGAGCGAGGCGATGGTAAGGGCCAGAAGGAGCGGGACGGCGACGCGGACGAGCGGGCGGGCGAACCGGGTAAGGTCCGGCCGGGAGTCCCGGTAGACGGCGAGGGCGATGCCTGCCGACGCGATGAGGAAGACCCACTCCGAGAGCGAGGAGGCCTCTGCAAGTATGGCGTTGCCGAAGTAATCGGTGGTATCGTAGGGCCGGTATGGGCCAAGGAGCGGGAAGTACCAGGTGACGGGTATCGCCCACATCGTGTCAATGACCTGGTGGGAGAATGCGCCCACCGCGACGGCAATGAGCCCGAACGATCCGCGCCGCTGCCTGAGGACGATGCCGAGAGCGAGGAGGAGTGCGAGGAAGAGCAGTCCGTGCGCGAATATCCGGCCGGAGTCGAGCGATCCCGCGAGCAGGATGTGGCCTACCGGTTTGTCGATCAGGTCGGGGAGGATGGCCCCGAAGGCGCAGAGACCGATGAGTCGCCGGTCACCGAGGCGCCCGGCGAGCGCGAGCCCGATAATGAGGCCGAGCAGGAGGTGGCAGGCGGCGAACATCTCTATGGAATTGATGCGTCGGAGATATAACCCTGAGGTCGGGGCATACGCAAACCCTATTCCCGGCAAAGACCGATACCTGATAGGAGACCTCATCATGGCAACGCTCGACAGGTCTGAGATCCTCATACTCTTCGCCTCGGTCCTCATCGGCAGCGCGGCGGGCTGGTGGAGCCGCACATACTGGGGAAACAGTTTTGTTGCCGTTGCATCGACCCTCATCGGGACCGTGATCGGCTACTTCGTCATCATAACCGTCCTCCGGGCCGCGGGTCACCCGGTCGGGTAACCGGCGTGGAGGGGGGCATGCCTCCTGCAGGCACTCGCGGCCGATATCGCCGAACTCCCCCCGCTCCTCGACCTCGCCGTCCGAATCGCGAACTATGAGTCGTGTTCCTCTGTATACCGGAGGTCCCGGCCGCAGGTGAGGCATTGCCTTATGCCCCATGCCATAGGGGTGCGTCACCGTATCCCGTAAGCCCGCGGCCGGGACCGGCATCGCGGCACTCCCGCACCCGCCCGTCTTCGACCGCGAGGATACGGTCGGCGAGTTCCAGGAGCGAGGGGCGGTGGGAGATGAGGATGGTCGTCCTGCCCTGGACCAGGGTCCGGAGCGTCCGGCGTATCAGATCTTCGGTCTGGAGGTCGAGCGCCGACGTGGGCTCATCGAGGATGAGGATGGGGGCGTCTTTGAGGAACGCTCTCGCAATCGCGACCCGCTGCCGCTGGCCGACGGAGAGCTGGGTCCCGCGCTCGCCGACAATCGTCCGGTAACCGTCGGGGAGCCGCACGATCTCGTCGTGGATCTGCGCCCTCCGGGCGGCCTCAACGACCTCCTCGACAGTGGCCTCAGGCCTGCTGTAGCGGATGTTCTCCTCGATGGTGGTGTGGAAGAGGAAGAGGTCCTGGGAGACGATCGAGATCTGCCGCCGCAGCCACTGCGGATCGAGCGACATGAGGTCGTGGCCGTCGAGCGTGATCGTGCCTCGCTGCGGTGCAAAAGCCCGCAGGATCAGGTTGATGAGCGTCGTCTTTCCTGCCCCGGTCCGCCCGACGACGGCGACCGCCTCGCCGGGGCGGATGACGAACCGTGCGTCGTGGAGAACCCAATCGGACCGGTCGTAGCCGAACCAGACGCCGGCAAACTCGATCCGGCCTTGCACGGCGCCGGGGACGATCCCGCCGGCACCGGGGGCGGCGCCCGATTCACCATGCATCCCAAAGAGTTCGTGCAGGCGGGCGGCGGACGTGAGCGCAGGCTGCATGACCACCGGGAAGGCGAAGAAGGTGTTCACGGTGGGGGCGAATGTCATGATGTAGACCGCGAACGCGACGAAGTCCCCGACGGTCATGGCGCCGGCGAGCACCTCGTTCCCGCCGAACCAGATGACGGCGACCAGCATCAGCGACATCGTCCCGATCCTGAAGTACTCCGAGAACGCGGAGAGCATGGTGTTCTTGATCCGGGCATCGACCATATTCCGGAGCGTTCCGGAGACCTTGTGGACCTCCCGGTCTTCCGCAGCGTGCGACTTCACGGTATCGATCCCGGATATCACCTCCTGGAGGTCCCGCGAGACATAGGCCTGCCGCTCGCGCTCCCGGTGCGTGGCGGCACGGATCCTCCGGACGAAGACGGCGTTGACCAGCAGGTAGAGGGGGATGAAAGCGAGGACGACGAAGGTCAGGGAGAGGCTCAGGATACTGAGGATGACGAGGGTGAAGGCGACGTAGAGGGCGTTCGCGACGATCTGGGGGAGGTACTGGGAGATGGTGTACTGCAGGATCTGGACGTCGTCGGAGAGGCGGGACATGATGTAGCCGGTCTGCTGCGACTTGAAGTAGGAGAGCGGGAAACTCAGGACGTGCTCGACGAGGGCGGTCTGGAGGTTGAAGGCGTAGCCCTCCCTGAACCGGGCGGTCAGGTAGTTCCGGGCGAGGTCGGTCGCGCCGGTGAGAAGCCCGAGCGCGAGAAGGGCGACGATGAGGAGATCGAGCGACGAGAGGAGTCCGCCGGCCCCTGCTAGGATGGCGTCCGACGAGGGGGCCTCTCCGAGCAGGATGTTGTCGATGAAGACCTTGATGCTGAGCGGGAGGACCGTCTTGAGCGCCGAGACGATGGCCGTCGCCACGAGCGCGAGGACCCCCGCCTTCCATATCGGCCGGGCGAACCGGAGAAAGAAGCCGAGGTCGGAAAACCGGAGATCCCCGTCGCCCTTCGCCGGCTGCCTCAGGATCTCGCGGGTGAAGGCGAAGGTGCGCCGGCAGCAGTCTGTGAGTCCCATGATACGCAGGTCCGGTCGGGTGGTGGTCCCCTGTTCTTCACCGGGTCCCTTGCCGGTTCATGCCGCCCGGTCGATATAATACCGGCGGACCCGTGCGTGCCAGAACCGAACTGCAGGAGGTGGCAAGGCGAGAGATCTCCGGATGCAGACAGATGTCGGAAAAGACAGGGTGCCCCCGCCGCATAAGGCCGGGCAGGGCGGGGACCCTCAAGGAGAGGGGCCGGGTTCATCCCCCATAAAAGATGCTCGCCATCTCATAGAGGTCCATATCCACCGTCTTGAGGTTCGCCACCGCCTCTTCGAGCGGGACCGCGACGATCTCGTTCCCTCTGAGCGCGACCATCTTCCCGAAGTCCTTGTCCCTGATGAGGTTCGCCGCCGCCACCCCAAACCGGGTCGCGAGCACCCGATCGTGCGCCGTCGGGGACCCGCCGCGCTGGACGTGGCCGAGCACCGTCACCCGCACCTCCATATCGAGCCTCTTCTCGAGCTCGTCGCGCAGGATGTTGCCGACGCCGCCGAGCGTTACGTGGCCGAACTCGTCCGTCCGGGCGGACCGGGTGATCGCCTCCGCCATCCCCTTCGGCTGGGCGCCCTCCGCGACCACGACGATGCTGAACTGCTTTCCCCGCTCGTAGCGCGCCTTGAGGTGCCGGGTGACCTCGTCGAGGTCGAACGGGATCTCCGGGATGAGGATCTCATCGGCTCCGCCGGCGATCCCGGCCACGGTCGCGATCCATCCCGCATGCCGGCCCATCACCTCCACCACCATGACCCGGTGGTGCGACTCCGCCGTCGTGTGGAGGCGGTCGATCGCCTCCGTGACGATCGAGACGGCGGTATCGAACCCGAAGGTGTAGTCGGTCGCGCCGACGTCGTTGTCGATGGTCTTTGGGACCCCCACGACCGGAATGCCGATCTTCGAGAGTTTGTTCGCGACGCCGAGGGTATCTTCACCCCCGATCGCGACGATGGCATCGATCCCGAACTTCCTGATGTTGTCGCGCAGCCGCTGGACGTCCGCCTCGTTCTTGAAGGGGTTCGTCCGCGACGTCCCGAGGATCGTCCCGCCTTTGGGGAGGATCCCGGTCACCGAGTAATCGGTGAGCGGTTCGACGTTCCCGGCGACCAGTCCGTGCCATCCGTCCCGGATCCCGATCGTGTCGAATCCGTATCTCGCCCCTGTCCGCACCACCGCCCGGATCACCGCGTTCAGGCCCGGACAGTCTCCCCCTCCCGTCAGTACGCCGACCGTCGTCATCCCGTCACCTCCCTCCTTCGTAGATCTTCATCGCCTCGTCCACGCTCGCATCGTCGAGGGTGATCGCCGATATCGCGTTGCAGAACCGGACGGCCTCGTCGAGCGACCGCTGATGGATGTTCCTGCCGGTCGCGTTCCCGACCATGCCGCCAAGGTGGATCTGGTCGTGAAGCTGCTGCAGGAACTCCGGCACGCTGGCATGCGCCCCACCCGCACAGACCGCGCCCGTCCTGCCGGCCGCCGCCGCCGCCTCCTTAAGCAGCGCGGCATCGATCGTCCCGCCCTTCTTCGGGGGGTTCACCTTCGCGAAGTCGCTCCCGAGGGTTGCCGCGACGCCCGCCGCCCCCGCGACCAGGTGCGGGTCCCGCTCGTCCTTGACCGCCTTGCCGCGGGGATACATCCAGAGCACGGTGATGAGGCCGTTCGCGTGCGCGTGGTTGATGAGCTGGGCCGCCTGGTAGAGCATCATCGGCTCGTACTCGCTGCCGAGGTAGACTGTGTAGCCGACGCCGAGGATCGAGAGCCCCGTCCGGTCCCGGAGATCGACGACCTGCCCGACGTTGTGGAGCTCCGAACTGAGCGGGTCCCGCTGGGAGGTCCCGACCAGGTGGGTCTTGGAGTTGAGTTTGACGAGATACGGCACGTCCCGGTAATCCTCGCCATACCGGGCGATCATGCCGAGCTGGGTGGCAAAGACCCCGATCCTCGCCCGGCTCGCGATCCGGAAGAGATGTTCGGGGTCGGCGTCTTCGGGGTGGATGCCTTCGCCGAAAAAGTCGTCGTTGAGGTGCTCGATCTTCTGGTCCCCGGCAAAGAGCATCAGCCTCCCGGTGCCGTGCGTGATCTTCCGGAAGTTCTCCCGGTACCTCTCCTGCTCTTCGGGAGGCACATCGAGAGGGATCCTGATATCGGGTGCTGGTGACATACCCCTTCCTCCCCGTCCCTAGATACTTAAGTGTTGCTGGCGTCCGGATGCCGGGTGCGGCAAGCCGGGGGGCGGGCTATGGACAGCCGGCTCACGCTGGCCGGGCGGAGGTGGCGGCGGCCCCCTTCCCGGCAGGGACGATCGGGAGAACCGCTCCGGCCGGACCGGACGGCATCCCGGTGGCGGTGGTCGTCGCCCCGTATCGAGGGGCGTTTGACAATGTTTATTTTGCTTTCCGCCAGAATCATTCCTAAGTACCCGGCGCTGTCCTTCCGGCTGAAAGCGGTGCCGCACATCGATTCAGGAATAGCCCAATGGATCTTCTGCCAATCCTCATCGACTGGTTCCCGTATCTCCTCTCAGGCGTTGCCGCGACCCTCGGTCTTGTCCTCGTCGCTCTCGGTATAGGGGTCCTTATCGGCCTCCCCATGGCGCTCGGCCAGGTGTACAGTTCTCGCCCGGTGCGCTATATCATCGGGATCTACGTCTGGTTCTTCAGGGGTCTCCCCATCCTCGTCCTGCTCTTCCTCTTCTGGTTCGGCATCTTCCCGGCGATCGGGCTCGGCGATCTCTCTGCGTTCGTCGTCGGAGCGGTCGTGCTGGGCCTGAGAGGCGCGGCGTACCAGTCCCAGATCTTCCGGGGGGCCATCCAGTCGGTCGGGGAAGGGCAGATGATCGCGGCACGATCACTCGGGATGAGCAGGTTCACCGCCATCCATTCCGTCGTCCTTCCCCAGGCGATGCGGATCGCTCTTCCCGGATGGTCGAACGAGTACCCGAACATCCTGACGGACTCGGCAGTCTGTTACGCCATCGGGGTCGCAGAACTGCTCACCATCACATCGAGGATGGTCACGCAGACTCATATCACGATGCCGATCTACCTCGCCGCGGCAGGGATCTTCATCATCTTAAATTACGGGGGCCTCAGAGTCCTGCACGGGCTTGAGAAGAGAGTCGCGGTTCCGGGGTTCGGGGCAGGAGGGATGTAGAAGATGGACAACAACGAGATTGTGCTGAGAGTCGAGGACATACACAAGGCTTTCGGGGATAAGGAGGTGCTGCGGGGTGTCTCGTTCGATGTCCGGAGAGGCGAGACGATGGTCTTCATCGGCCCTTCGGGGACGGGAAAGAGCACGCTTCTCCGGTGCATCAACCAGCTCACGCTGCCCGACCGCGGAAGGGTCTGGCTCGACGGCGAGGAGGTCACGAACTCCGGAGCCCGGATCAACCATTTCCGGCAGAAGATCGGGATGGTCTTCCAGAACTTCTTCCTCTTCGACCACCTCACCGCCGTCAGAAATGTCGAACTGGCCCTGCTCAAGGTCAGGGGAATGAGCAAGGCCGAGGCGCGCGAGAAAGCGCTCATGGAGCTCCGGCAGGTGGGGATGGAGGACTGGGCCGACCATTATCCGGCCGAGCTCTCCGGCGGCCAGGCCCAGCGGGTCTCCATCGCCCGGGCGCTTGCCATGGACCCGGATGTCATCCTCTTCGACGAGCCGACGTCCGCGCTCGACCCCGAACTGACCCGCGAGGTCCTAGAGGTCATGAAGCGGCTGGCCCGGGACGGCATGACGATGCTCGTCGTCACCCACGAGATGGGGTTTGCCTGCTCGGTCGCAAACGAGATCCTCTTCATGGAGAACGGTGTGGTCGCCGAGCAGGGCTCTCCGGACCTGCTCCTGCACGATCCGCGGTTCACCCGAATGAAGGACTTCATCGGACGGTTTGATTCCCATCCGGGAGACTGAGGCGCAGCGATGGACCAGGCAACCTTCATCTTCGATATCCTCCTCCCGGCGCTGATGGAGGGGCTGGTCGTCACCCTGCAGCTGATCGCGTGCTCCGCCCCGTTCGGCCTCGCGCTCGGGATCGCCGTCGCGACGGGGAGGCAGTACGGCGGCCGCACCATCTCCTGGCTCTGCAAAACGTTCGTCTTCCTGATCAAGGGCACCCCGCTCCTCCTCCTCCTCTTCATCCTCTACTTCGGGTTGCCGGCGATTGGGATCACTTTCACGGCCTTCGTTGCATCGGTGATCGGGTTCATCCTCTGCAACGGCGCGTACAACGCCGAGTACATCCGGGGCGCACTCATATCGATCAAGG
Source organism: Methanoculleus caldifontis (assembly GCF_032842345.1). Classification (NCBI taxonomy): domain Archaea; kingdom Methanobacteriati; phylum Methanobacteriota; class Methanomicrobia; order Methanomicrobiales; family Methanomicrobiaceae; genus Methanoculleus; species Methanoculleus caldifontis. Next base: position 11,958 of record NZ_WBKO01000002.1, read on the forward strand.
ACGGCCAGATGGTCGCTGCCCAGGCTCTGGGGATGACCCGGTGGCAGGCGATCCGGAGCGTCATCCTGCCGCAGGCCCTCCGCCGGGCGATCCCGGGCCTTTCAAACGAGTTCATCTACCTCATCAAGTACTCGTCCCTCGCGTACATGCTCACGGTGATCGAGCTCTCCGGGGCGGGAAAACTGGTGGCGACGAAGTACTTCCTCTACACGGAGTCGTTTGCGGTGGTCGGGGTCGTCTACCTCGTCCTGGTGACGATCACGACTGCGGCGGTCCATCTCCTCGAGAAGCGGCTGGCGGTTCCCGGGACGGCCCGGGCGACCACCGCGGCTCAACTCTAAATTTTTCATGCAGATACTTTCGCTCGCGCCTTTGCGCGAGATTTCATCACGGCTATATTTCACCACTGCTATAGTCTCACGCGAAGCCGCGAAGAACGCGAAATGCAACGGTTCGTTAGAACCGGGGCATGAGCACCGTCAGGTGGCTGCGCCGAGATCCCCGGACATGATGGGGCGGGGACGGAGCGGGGGCCGCCCTTACCGCCGGTGCAGGTGCCGGTGGTGGATGTCGGGCTGGTGCGGGTGCTCGTGGACGATCCCGGCGTGCGCGTGGGGGTGGGAGTGCTCGCCGGTCCCGTTGAGCGTGGGGTCGCCGGGTTCGTGGGCGTGGTCGTGATGGAGGTCGTCGTGGCGGTGGCGGTGCTCGTGGACGGTCGCCTCATGCCGGTGGTGGTGGGAGTGCTCCTCGGTGACGAGGAGCCAGGCACCGAGGGCCATGACGGGCAGCGCGACGTAGAACCCTTCCGCCGGGACCTCGGCAAAGAGCAGGAGCGAGAAGAAGACGCCGAAGAACGGGGAGACGGCGAGGAGCGAGCCCGCCCGCGCGGCACCGATGCCACGGAGAGCGAGGAGGAAGAGGATGCTCGTCAAGCCCCCGTAGCAGAGGAACCCGATCGCCATGGCGGCTATGGCCGTGGGCGGGTCCGGAAGGTGCTCCCCGGCGGCGAACGCGAGGAGGAGGACGACGGTGCCGGACCCGATCCCCTTCACGGAGATGACCCGGAGGGGGTCCCTCGCCGAGAGCCGCTGCCCCAGGTTGTTGTCGACGGCCCAGAAGAGGCAGGTGAGCAGGATGCCGAGCGCTGCAAGGGAGAGCCCGATCCCGCCAGAGGGGTCCTGCGTAAGGACGATGCAGGCTGCGGTGATGCAGCCGAGCGCAACCCAGATCCGCCGGCTCACCCACTCGCCAAAGACCGCTGCGGCGATCAGCGTCGTCGCCACGGCTTCGAAATTCAGGAGGAGGGCCGCCGTCGCCGCCGGCGTCGCCGGCAGGCTGAGTATCAGGGTGACCGGGGCGAGCAGGCCTCCAAAGAGCGTCACGCCGATGAGCCAGGGGAGATCGCTCCTCGCAAGCGGCGCTTCCACATGGTTCCGGCGGGTGCCTGAGAAGACCCCTGCGAGGGAGAAGAGCAGGGCTCCCGACCCGCTGCCGAGCGAGACCAGTGCGGCAAGCGCGAGCGGCCCGGCTCCGCCGATGAGGAGTTTTGTGAACGGGGCGCTCCCGCCGATGAGGACCGCCGTTACCAGTGCACAGAGGACGGGTGTTCTGTACTGCGAAAACATGGATTGGTTATAGCCGCTGCGGAGAGGATCGCGTGGATACAGAAGAAGGACCTCCGAAAGGGTTGTGCGCTGAGAGAAAAGAGGGGCCGATTGGCCCGACAATCCCGGTCTAGTTCAGGTTGTGCTTCTCTTTGAGTTCTTCCCAGTAGGGGTCGGCCTGCAGCTCCGCAAGCCCCTCGTTCATGAACGCGAGGAGCGCGGTGTCGTCCTTCCGGATGGCGACGCCGAACTGCTCTTTCGTCTCGACAAAGCCGATGGTCTTCATCGGCTTGCCTTTGACGATGTCGTTTAAGGAGACGTCGTCGTACATGACCGCATCGATCCTGCCGATTCCAAGGTCACTGACCGCGGCCGGTGTGTCGGCGTAGAGTTTCAGGTTGGCCTTGGGCATCTTTCCGGTATCGATCAGGTTCTCCTCGATCCAGATTGCGGCGGTGCATCCCCGCTGCGTTCCGAGGATCGCTTTCCCGGCGAGGACATCGTCGAGCGTCACGTTCGAGTCGTTGCGGGCCACAACGTCCTGGTTGATGGTCCAGTAGGGGTCACTGAAGTTGACCGCTTCCTGCCGCTCGGGGGTGATCGTCATCCCGGCATAGACCATATCGATCTTCCCTGCCTGGAGCGTGGGGATGATGGCGTCCCAGTCGACTGCCGTGAACGTCACGTTGATGCCCTTCTTCGCGGCGATCCACTTCATGGAATCGACATCGAATCCCTGGGCGCTGCCGTCCTTGTCGACGTAGCTGTACGGCGGGTACGCACCGTCGATACCGACGATGTAGGAACTCTTTAACTCTGCTCCGCTGACGTCACCGGGCTTCTCGGCCGTTCCGGTGCACCCTGCACTTGCGACTGCCAGCACTGCGACGATGCAGGCCAGCACTGTAAGAATACCACGCATTCTCATAGCGAAGGGATTAGATAGACAAGTAAAATTAACCTTTTGATATGGCCCTGCCGGAGGAACGGCTGGCCTGACGGCCGGCAAACTATCCGGTTTCAGAAGAATTCCCGTCGCCCTGTCCCCCTCTCGCTCGAACCGGTGCAGTCTCCGGAACCCCGGCCGCGCCGGGGCGAGCCTCGCCGCCGCAGCGTGAGCGATAGGTATTTATCCCATACCCCCACTCAGGGGGCGTCTCCCGGAAGGAGCACGTAATGGGTGGGAAGAAGCATGAAAGGCATGAAAGAGTCCGCCATGAGCGGGATGTCAAAGGCCACCGGGTCCCTGCAGGGACTCGACCCGCGGGTGATCGATATGATCATGTCCCGGCTCAATTTCCCTGCATCGAAGAACGATCTCATCACCCGGGCGCAGGATAGCGGAGCGTCGCAGGGTATCCTCGACGTATTGAACCAGTTCGAGGATAAGCAGTACAACAGTTCGGACGACGTGAAAGCCGAGTATCAGAGAGTTCAGAAGAGATAACCCTTTTTTAAGGTGGACAGGGCCCTGGCGGGACCGTCTCGCAGGACGGCAGTCTACGCCGAAAACCTGCTACCGTAGACCGGTCCTGCCAGCGCCGCATCGCACGATGGTCTTCTTCTCCCGCGGCCGCCACCTATATCCGTCATCGAGTTGCATGGCGTGGCATGCTCATCATCGGACACCGGGGGGCCGGGGCTCTCGAGCCGGAGAACACCCTGCGGGCCCTGCGGAGGGGTATGGCATGCGCCGATCTGGTCGAGGTCGACGTGCGGCTCACGAAGGACGGCATTCCCGTCGCAATCCACGACGCAACCGTCGACCGGACGACGGACGGGACCGGGCCGGTCAAGGGCTACATCATCGAGGACCTGAAAGAACTGGACGCAGGCGAGGGAGAGACTATCCCGACGCTTCGCGAGATCCTCGATATCATCCAGGGACAGACCGGGCTTGTCGTGGAGATCAAGGAGCCCGGAACCGAGGCGATCGTCGCCTCGGTGCTGATGGACCTGATGCCGGAGCAGCTCTTCCTGGTCTCGTTCCATCCCGGGAGCGTTGCGACGGCGAAGAGGCTCCTCCCCGGCGCAAAGGCGGGCCTCATCTACTCCCAGGAGACCCCCGATCCCGTCGACCTTGCCCGCTCGGCGCAGGCGGATCTCATCCTTCCGCGGTGGGACCGCCTCTCGCACGGGGTGGTGGAGCAGGCGCACGACGCCGGGCTGCTCGTCGTCCCCTGGACGCTGAACGCGGAGGACGAGTTTGAAGAAGCGGCCCGGCTCGGGGTCGACGGTTTTGCGAGTGACGACCCCTGCGCCGCACGGCGCTACCTCCAGGAGAGCATCCCGGCAAGGTGACGGGCCGGTCAGACGAGCGTCCCCGGCAGGTGCTTCAGGAGCCATGCCTTCACCTCGACGGAGAGGCTCTCCGCCACCTCGTCGAGGACGTGGCCCGCCCCTTCGTAGATGATCAGCCGCCGGGGCTCGACGGTGCGCCGGTAGACCTCCTCCGACGAGCGGTGAGGGATGACCGGGTCGGCGTCCCCGTGGATCAGGAGGACCGCCGCCCGTCCCGCGAGCCCTGCGACCGGTCCGGTCCCGGCCCCCTGTGTAGAGACGGCGACGACGGCCCTGACCGCGGGGTCGCCCGCCGCCGCCTGGATCACCACCGCCCCGCCGAAGGAGTGCCCGACCAGCCCGACGGCCGAGACGCCCTGACTCTTGAGGTAGCGGATACCGAGGACCGTATCGACCGTCGATTCCAGGAGGTCGGCCGGGTGCCGGTAGCGTACCCGGAGCGTGCTGATCCGGTCGTTTCGGAGATCTTTTGCCAGCCGCGGGTAGAGTTCCTTTCCCGGGGTGTCAAACCCGCCGCCGGTCCCGCCCACCATGACGATGCCGTTCCGCCCCCCCTCCGCCTCGTAGTAGTGGCAGGCGATCGTCCCGCGATCGGTCTCGATCTCCACGAGGTCGTAGGCCTCCCCGGGCCGGGGCGTCCTTCTCACATCCGTGGGGCGGACCTCTACCCTCGTAGTCTCCACTTCGACTGCAGCCGTGCCGAGCATGGCGGGCAATAGATCCCTCGCATACTTCTCTTTTGTGGCGTCTGTACCGGCCGTGATCGAGACCTGCCTGCGCGCCGGGGTGAGGCCCGGTCCTGCGCCTCGCAGGCAGGGATTCCGCCCAAACTCCAGCAGAAAGTACATTACTATAGATTACCAAATATAAATCACAATGGATAAAATCGAGCACAAGCTCTTCCAGCAGGTCGGCAACGCATCGGCGTCATCCGGCGCAGGCGCCCACGCTGCGTCCGGTGGTGCCGGAGAGTCCGACGCCGACCTCCTCGACGCCTACTCGCGGGCCGTTGTCCGGGTCGTCGAGTCCGTGGGGCCCGCGGTCGTGAGCGTGGTCGTGGGGAAGAACCATCTGGGCCGGGGAGGCGAGCCGATGGGAGCAGGCTCGGGCGTGGTCGTGGCACCGGACGGCTACATCATGACCAACAACCATGTGGTGCAGGGAGCGGGGAGGATCGAGGTCCGCACGGCAGATGGGACCGCTCTTCCCGCACGCCTGGCCGGCGCCGACGCGGCGACCGATCTCGCCGTCCTCCGCACCGAGACCGGAGGGCTGCCATACGCGTCGTTCGGTGATTCCGGGACCCTTGCGGTCGGCCAGCTCGCGATAGCCATCGGCAACCCGCTGGGCTTCAACTCGACCGTCTCGACGGGCGTCCTGAGCGCTCTCGGCCGGGCGCTCCGGAGCCGGGACGGCCGCCTGATCGAGAACATCATCCAGCACACCGCTCCCTTGAACCCCGGCAACTCCGGCGGCCCGCTGGTGGACTCGCGCGGCCGGGTCATCGGCATCAACACGGCCATCATCCCCATGGCCCAGGGGATCTGCTTCTCGGTCCCCTCGAACACCGCTACCTGGGTGCTCCCGCAGCTCGTCGCCGACGGCAGGGTGCGGCGCGGCTATCTCGGTATCGCCGGCCAGTCACGGCCGCTCGAGCGGCCGCTCGTCCTGGCGCTCGGGCTTGCCGCGAGCCAGGCGGTCGAGGTCATCTCCGTGAACCGCGCAAGCCCCGCCGGCAGGGCAGGGCTCCGGCCGGGCGACCTGATCGTCGGGATCAACGAGACCGACGTCACGTGCGTGGACGACCTGCACCGGTTCCTCGCCACCTGGCCGATCGCGGAACCGGCAACCCTGACGCTGATCCGGGACCGGCGGCAGATCACGCTCCCGGTCGTCCCGGCCGAGGCCGTCGCGTGCCCCGCCGTCGGGTGAGCGGCGGGCGGAACGACCCGCCCGTCTCACCTGCGGCAGTTACGGCACCCACGTGATCCGCGGCTCCCGCCGTCCGGCTTTCGGGGGGAGGGGGGCCGGGTAGCCGAAGATCAACGGCGCCACGACCAGGTGGTCGGCGGGGATCTTCAACGCTGCGAGGAGATCGGGGTTCTGCTCGACGAGGGCCGCCGAACCGATCCAGCAACTCCCGATACCGAGCGACCAGGCGGCGAGCATCATGTTCTCCGCGCAGAGCGCGCAGTCGAGAACGCTCGAGACGACCTCGCGGGCGCCGAGGACCAGGACCAGCACCGGGGCGTTGTAGAAGATGTTGTAGTCCGGGTTCCTGAGCGCCGCAAGGAACTCTTCTGTTCCGGGGCGGGCTTCCTCCCCGATCTTCTCCGCGAGGATGGGCTTGCAGTAGTCGGAGACCCGCTGCATCAGGCTCCTGTCCCGCACGATCACGAACTGCCAGGGCTGAAGCCCGAGAGCGCTCGGGGCCTGGATGCCCGCGGCGATGATGGTGCGGAGGGCCGTCTCCGGGACCTCACGGTCGATATAGTTCCTGACGCTCCGGCGCTCCCGGATCACGGTGAAGATCTCGACTGGCTCCATATCCGTCAGCATGGGCACCCCTATGGCCTGCCGGCGGTATTTATGTCTTGGCGAGGAAGGGCCGCACTCCCTGCCTCAGGATCGAGAACCCTTCAAACTCCTCCGGGACGACCTGCACGTCCTCGACACGGGCCGCGGCCGGGCCCGGACCTCCCGAACCTCTCAAACCTCCTGTATGCTCGCTGAAATCCCCATGGAACCCGGATAAACCCGATTTTGGCCCGCGGGCCAGATGGATCCTTTTTTATCCCCCCCGAGCTCATCAACTACAACTACTGCATTTCTGCGCCGGAGAGAGATGACAGAACCATACCGTGACCGGGTATCCTGCTATCCTGCAGTGCTCGACGCTTTCGACGAAGGATTTCTCGTGGTAAGCGGTGACCGGAAGGTCCTCCGGTACAACCCGGCTCTCGCGCGCGCCCTTGCCATCCGGCAGGAAGAGGCCGTCGGGATGGACCTCCACTCTCTCTTCTGCAGGTACCTCTTCCCCCTCATCGAGGACGAGGCCGCCGGAGAACTGCTCTTGCAGGCTCTCGATAACGGCGCGGATCTTCCCTTGGTCCTCTGTCGTATCCGGACCTCCGAAGGCGTCCGGCGCCGGCTCTCGATCTCGGCTGCACCGATGGGGAACGCATCCGGAGAACGGCTCATCAGGGTCCGCGACGTGACCGGAGATTGCTACGCGCACAACTTCATGACCGCGCTCGACCGGTCGCCGGTGGTCGTCTTTGCGCAGGATGAGGAGCTCCGCTATATCTGGTCCTACAACCAGCAGCTGGGGTCCACCGATGCATCCGTCATCGGCATGCAAGACGAGGATCTCTTCCTGCCGGACGAGGCGGCGCGCCTCACCGCGCTCAAACGGCGGGTTCTCGAGACCGGGGAGATCCTGCGGGCGGAGACGACGCTCACCGTCGGAGGCGAGTCGCACGTCCGGGATCTGACATTAAAGCCGCTTCTCGATGAAGGGGGTGGGGTTGCCGGGGTGATCGGGACGGCCTTTGACGTGACCGAGAGGCACCGGGCGGAGGAAGCGCTCCAGGTAAAGACTGACGAGCTGAAGAAGAGGGTGGACGAACTCCGGTGCCTGTATGCCGTCACGCACCTCATCGAGGTGCCGGGGATCACGCCCGATGGGTTTCTGCAGGCGGTTGTGGACATTCTCCCCTCGGGCTGGCGGTACCCGGAGGAGACGGCGGTGCGGATCCGGGTCGAGGACCGGGAGTATCGCCGGGGCGATCCGGGAGCAGTTCTCTCGAAGCAGGAGAGCCCGATCATCGCCAGCGGTGTTCCGGTGGGTGAGGTCGAGGTAGGATACGTCCGCGAGAGACCCGATGCTGCCGAAGGCCCGTTCCTGCGGGAAGAGCGAATGCTGCTCGACGCCGTTGCGAGGAGAATCGGCCGCGTCATCGAGCGGATGCAGGTCGAGACGGCGCTCCAGGAGAGCGAGGAGAAGTTCCGGGGTATTGCCCAGCGGAGTTTCGACCTCATCGTCACGTCTTACCTCGACGGGGGGTTGAACTACATCTCGCCGGCGATGGAGCGGATACTCGGGTACTCGCCCGAAGAGATGAGGGGGACCGGGTGGGAGGACTACATCCTCCCTCAGAGTCTCCCTGTCTGGGAGCGGGGGCGCCGGAGAGTGCTCCGGGGCGAGCAGGTCGAAGGGCTCCAGGTCGCGGTCCGGCGGAAGGACGGGGAGACCGTAACGCTGGAGTTGAACGAGTCGCCGATCTTCGAGAAGAGAGCGGTGGTGGGGTTCCAGGCCGTCGGGAGGGATATCTCCGAGCGGATCCTGTACGAGCGGCTCCGGGAGCAGGCGCTCGATATGACCGAGCGGAATATCGCTCAGTTCGCGGTCCTGGCCGATCACGTCCGCCATCCCCTTCAGGTGATCCTCGGTACGGCCGACCTGCTCGACGACGAGGTGGCCGCAGAGAAACTCCGGGAGCAGGTCCGCAGGATCGACACGCAGATCAGCCACCTGGACCAGGAATGGGTGGAGTCCCGGACGATCCGGGAGTTCCTGAAACGCTATGAACTCTGAAGATTACCGGCGGTGCGGCTTCCTTTGGGGCGAGCGGTCTCTTTCCGGCAACGTCTCCCGGATAGCGGCGAGCGTCCCGGGGAGCAGCGTGCCTTTCTTCGCGACGACGTCTGCCGGCCGGATGGTGGAGGCATACGCGGTCAGGGCGTAACTCTCCCCGAAGAGGTCGAGCCCGCCCCGGGCAAAGTCTTCGAGCGAGATCGGGACTGAAGGTCCGTCGAAGGACGGGCTGCTCGATACCGGACAGACAAACAGGTCGCCGCTCTCTCTCGCAGAAACAACGACCACCGGGCGTACCTTCCATGCGTCGAGACGTCCGATGCGCACGGAGGCCAGAAGAACGTCGCCGCCGGCGTAATGCCCCATGTACGTATAGATTGCCCCGGAACCGATAAGAGGCTTGTTCCTGTTCTGCGGGTGCGGGATGGAGGTGCCCGTGCCCGGAACGGCAGGAGGAACCGTTTCGGGGCGGGCGTGAGGATGCTAAAACAGGGGGAGGGAGCGTCGCTCTGCAGGCTGTTACTGTGTCTTTCCTTTCGCTTTTCCGCCGGATTGCTGTTCTGCCTCACCGGACTTGTGCTGACTCTTCACCTTCTCTTTCCCGTCGCCGTTCTCACCCTTGTTCCCGTTGCCGGGGTTGATCACGGAGACGGTACCGCTACCGGCCACCGGGATAGTGCCGTTCTCCCCCGTCAGGCTGCCGGTCACGGTGAGGGTATTGTCGCCGGCGGCGAGATCGAGGTCCTGCCGGTTGTATTTCAGGATGAGCGTGCCACCGTCCTTCATACAGAAGTTGACTCTCTCAGGCGTCGCGTTGCCTATCGTGAACGCGGAGGGGTCTGGTAGCGTTGCATGTCTGTTGCCGGCATCGCTAAAGCCGAACCATTCCGCAAGACTGACGAAGATCGTCATGGCGCCGTTGCTCTTCTGGTTCAGGGTCTGGGGGGCGACCTTCACCTCGACAGGCTTCGGGCTCACGGTCACGTTCAGGGTGTCGCGGGCGACGGTGCCCGTGGCGTTGTTTGCGACCTCTACCGTGACGCTGTAGGTCCCGGCAGCGAGGTAGGTCCAGGTATCCAGTATGGTGGCGTTGCGGTCGTCATCCAGGACGATCTCCGGTTCCGTCGTTCTCGTGCCCCAGTCGATGGAGGCGCTCATGTTCTCGATGTCAAGGGCGTCCGTGTCGTTGCAGACGGCGAGGATGGTGACCGGTTCGCCTGCGAGGACGGTGCGGTCGCCTCCTGCGTCGATTGTGAGGGCGGCCTGCACGGCCGGAACCGCCACGGCAAGGGCGAGCAGCAGTATGACGATTCGGATCGGTGTATCATGTCTCATGGGAACTCGTCTCCGAAAGATACTTGGCGCCCTCCCCTATTTGACCGCATTGAGCTCCCTGGTTCAACCGATCACCCGGCTGGTGCCGGCCTATAGCCGGAGCAGCCGGGCGTTGATCGCGACGATGACGGTGCTTGCGCTCATCAGCACCGCACCGACCGCCGGCGTGAGGACGATCCCTGCGCCGAAGAGCACACCGGCCGCAAGCGGGATGGCGACGGCGTTGTAGCCGGTCGCCCAGAAGAGGTTCTCAAGCATCTTCCGGTAGGTCTTCCTGGCGAGCCCGATGACCGCCGCGGCGTCGCGGGGGTCGCTCCTCACGAGGACGATATCGGCGCTCTCCACGGCCACGTCGGTCCCGGCCCCGATGGCGATCCCGACGTCGGCCTCGACGAGCGCGGGGGCGTCGTTGATCCCGTCGCCCACCATCGCCACCCGGTATCGTTCCTGCACCTCGCGGATCTTTGCCGCCTTCTCGTGGGGGAGGACCCCGGCGAAGAACTCGTCGAGACCGAGCTCCCCCGCGACCCACGCGGCGACATCGCGGTTGTCGCCGGTCAGCATCATGCACCGGACGCCCATCTCCCTGAGCCTCTCTATCGCCTCCCTTGATTCCGGCCGGATGATGTCCGCGAGCGCGAGCGCCCCCGTGAGCCGCTCGTCCTCGAGCAGGAAGACGACGGTCTTGCCCTGGCGCTGGAGCGTCTCGACCTGCCCGTCCCCGGCCGCTATCCCCTTTTCAGCGAGGTAGCCGGGACCGACCACCCGGACGGCCCGGCCGGCGGCCGTTCCCTCGACGCCCTTGCCCGGGATCGCCCGGAAGTTCTCGAGCGGGAGGAGGGAGAGGCCCCGCTCCTCCGCGCTCCGGACCACGCCCCGGGCGATCGGGTGTTCGGAGTGCGCTTCCACTGTCGCTGCCGCCTGGATCACGTCATTTTCCGTCGCGCCGCCGAAGGCGAGGACATCGGTGACCCCGAACCTCCCCGTCGTGAGGGTGCCGGTCTTGTCGAAGACGACCGCCTGGAGGTCCCTCGCCCGCTCGAACGCGCTTCGGTCCCGGATCAGGAACCCCGATTGGGCGGCGATCGCCGTCGAGACCGCGATCACCAGCGGGACGGCGAGGCCGAGCGCGTGCGGGCAGGCGATGACCATCACGGTCGCGGCCCGCTCCACTGCAAACCCGATCCCCTGGCCGAGGGCGAACCATCCTGCAAACGTCGCCGCACCGACCGAGAGGGCGATCACCACGAGGAAGAAGGCCGCCCGGTCGGCAAGGTCCTGGGTCCGCGATCGGCTCTCCTGCGCCTTCCGCACGAGGTCGATCACCTGTGCGAGGTAGGTCTCCGCCCCCGTCTTCTTGACCTCGACGACGACCGAGCCCTCGCCGTTGATCGCGCCGCCGATGACCTCGTCTCCGGGTCCCTTCTCCACCGGCATCGACTCACCGGTGAGCATCGCCTCGTTGACGCTCGTTGTTCCCTCGATGACCGCGCCGTCCACCGGCACCTTCTCGCCGGGGCGGACGAGGACCCGGTCGCCCGGCACGAGCCGGTCGACGGGCACGTCCTCCGTCCCCCCGTCGCGGACCCGGTGCGCCTCCGACGGCATCACCCGGACCAGTTCCTCGAGCGCCCGCGACGCCCCGAGCACCGAGCGCATCTCGACCCAGTGGCCGAGGAGCATGATGTCGATCAGGGTGGCAAGTTCCCAGAAGAACCCCTCTTCGCCGACGATACCGAGAACGACCGCCGAACTGTAGACGTAGGCGACGGTGATCGCGACGGCGATGAGCGTCATCATGCCGGGCCTCCGCTCCCGGAGCTCGCTCACGATCCCGACGAGAAACGGCCAGCCGCCGTAGAGGTAGACCACGGTGGCAAGAGCGAGGAGGACGTAATCCGAGCCCGGAAATACGATGGTGATACCGAGCAGCGCCTGGATCGGCTCTGAGAGGAGGAGGATCGGGATCGTGAGGATGGACGAGACGATGAACCGCCGCCGGAAATCCTCGAGGGCGTGGTGGTGCGGCTTACCGGGCCGGTGGGTCCGGGGCGGCTCCTGCCTGCTCGCCTCCTCAAGTTGCGTCTCGTACTGCCGCCCGGTCTCCCCGTGTTCGTGGTCCATATCAGTCCCCTGCTCCTCCGGAGCCCCTCTTCAACGATCGTTTCGCGCTCATAACGCCTCCAGGGCAGATTTATTGTCCGGTTTTCAGCCGGGCGAACGTCATAACTCGCCCGCTGAGCGGGAATACGGCAGCCCTCCCGGCAGGGGGCATGAGCCCGCCATGGTGGTGAAGTAGCCGGAGGTGACGTAAAGATGCCGGGCCATCCCGGGTACGGGTGCGTTCCCCTCTGCACCGCCATCGGCCGCGCGCAGATGCAGGAATGCCGGACTTGCGCCCCCTGTATCCGGCGGATCGTGCAGATCCTCCGGAAGGAATGAACAGGATTATAAACCTATAAGCAGCAGCATACTGCTCGTAGTCGGACGAACCTGCCCGCAGGAGTGATGAATCCCCTCAAATTCCCCTAAACAGAACCCGGATTCATCCTGATCGCGTGGGAATGTTTTATTTGCACGTGGTATAAAAGTCCCCTCAGAGTAATGGAAGGTGTTCCCGGCCAATGGACGAAAGCAGATCCGTATACGGCGATATCCCTGCGCTCTCCGCTATTCTCGACGCGCTCGGCGAAGGGCTGCTCGTCGTCGGCCCCGACAACCGGATAGCCTGCGCCAGCAGGCACCTGGGGCAGATCTTCGGCATCGACCGGGACACTCTCGGCGGGACCGACGCGGACCTCTTCGTCCGCCAGGTCCTTGCACCCCGGATCTCCGGGACGTCGTCCCTTGCCGGGCTTGCTGCGTTCATCTCCGGCCGCCTCCAGACTGCAGACATCCCGTGCACGTTACTATCTGCTGGCGGAGAGGAGAAGTTCTGCTGCTCGTGCAGGGTCGTCGACGAGGAGCCCCTCCGGGGTATGCGGGTCGTCCGTCTCCTGCCCGATACTTCAGGGTCGCAGAGAGGTTCCGGCCGGAGGTGGATCGAGGAGGCCCTGCGGCAGAACGAGGACTGGCACCGGTTCCTGGTCGAGAACCTGAACGAGGGTTTCGGGCTGATCGATAGGGAGGGCGTCGCGGTGTTTGCCAACCGGAGGATGGCCGAGATCGTCGGCTACCCCGTCGCCGATATCATCGGGGCCCCGGTCTCCGCGTTTGTCGACGGGGAGGGGGCCCGGTGCCTGAACGAGTACCTGAAGAGCCTGGATCAGGCACCGCACGAAGTATTTGAGATCGACCTGATCCGTAAGGGCGGTGCCCGCGTCCATACGCTGATGGCGACTACCCCGATCCTCGATGCCTCCGGTGCCTGCCGGGGGTTCCTGGCCGGGGTCCAGGATATTACGCCCTTGAAACGGATGGAGATACAACTCCGGGAGAGCGAGGAGAAGTACCGCTCGCTCGTCGAGCTCTCGGCCGAAGCGACCCTGATCCACCGTGACGGTACAATTGTGTACGTCAATCCTGCCGGCGTGCGGCTCCTCGACGCGCGGGGTCCCGATGAGATTGTCGGGAGGGCCGTCCTCGACATCGTCCACCCCGAAGCCCGGGATCTCATCCGGGCCCTCTCGGTGCGGGACCTCCTGGGGGAGGAGACGCCGCTCGTCGAGATCCCCATCCTCAGGCCCGACGGGACGACGGTCCCCGTCGAGGGGAGGGGTACGCGGACGCTCTTTGAGGGCAGACCTGCAGTCCAGGTCGTCGTGCGGGACGTCACCTACAGGAAACAGGCGGAGGAGCGGCTGCAGGCGAGCAACCGGCACCTCCTGTTGCTGAACCGGATCGTCGGCACCTCAGCGTCGGCCAAAACGCCCGGCGAGCTCCTGGAGACGGCGCTCGATCAGACGCTCGACCTCCTCGGCTACGACGGCGGCGCCGTTTACCTCCCCGGAGCCGGACGGCGCGGGATCGCGCTCCTGCACGAGCGGGACATGCCTGGTGCGTGCCGGGAACTGGCGGTGGACCTCCTTGAGGCGTCGTGGACAGGCCCGGGCGCCGCCCTCCCCTGTTATCTTGAGTCCGGCGGAAGTCCGGGCACCCCGGACTCCTGTCTCCTCCGGGACTTCGGGTTCGCCGCACTTGCCTGCGTCCCGCTCGTCGTCGAGCCCGACACCGTCGGAGCGCTCCTCATCGGCAACAGGGAGAGAGTATCCTTTTCCCCCGAAGAGCGCGCGCTCCTCGAGGCGATCGGACGGGAGATCGGGGTCGGTATCCTCCGGGGGATGCTCTACCAGAGGCTCGAGGCGGCAAACCGGGAGGCGAACCTCTACCTCGATATCCTCACCCACGATATCCGGAACGCCGACAACGTCGCAAACATCTACGCCGACATCCTCATCGGGGAGCTCGATGGCGAGCCCGCCCGACATGCCCGGAAGCTGAAGGACGGGATCAGAAAGAGCATCGAGATCACCGCAAACGTCGCGACCATACGAAAGATCCACAAGAGCAGGACGGGGCTTGCGCCTCTCGACCTCGACGCGGTCGTCCGGGATGAGATCGCCCACTATCCCGACCTTCGCATCGCCTACGACGGGCTGCCCGTGCAGGTCCTCGCCGACGACCTCCTGCCCGAGGTGCTCACGAACCTCATCGGCAACACCGCGAAGCACGGCGGGCCGGGCGTCGAGGTCACGATCTCGGTCGAAGATCTGGACGGCGAAGTCCGTATCTCGGTCGCCGACACCGGACCCGGCATCCCTGATGAGGCGAAGGAGGCCATCTTCTACCGGTTCGAGCGGGAGGGGGGCAGGAGGGGGAGCCAGGGGCTCGGCCTCTCGATCTGCCGGATGCTCACCGCCCGCTACGGCGGCAGGATCTGGGTCGAGGACCGGGTCAGGGGGCATCCGGAGCAGGGCGCGACGTTCCGGTTCACCCTCAGGAACGCCGGACGCGGAGGAAGTACCTCCGTCTGAGCGTTCCCGTGCATGCCGCTCCGGACGATCGGGTTTATTCCTCCCGTCGTAAACATTTTACCATGTATCGAATCGTTTCTCTTCTCTTTGTCTGCATCCTCCTCTCCGCCGGATGCCTCGCCGCAGACGATTCTCCGGCAGGGGCGGGTGTCAGCCTGCTGGCCCCGGTTGACCCGATACCCATATTCGACGGCCAGGCAACCTACTCCGGGATCATCGGCAATGAGACGCCGCAGATCCGGGCAAACTACAGCATGGGACACGTCGCCGTCGCACCGGGCAACGCGACGCCGCCGCACCGCCTGCTTGGGACGGCGGAACTCGTCTACGTGCTCGATGGTACGGCGGAGATACGCTGCGACAACGAGACGGTGACCGCCCGCGAGGGAGAGACTGTGCTCCTGCCGGAAGGGGTGCTGCAGTCGATAGCCTCGGCCGGGGATACCGATCTCCACTACATCACCGTGAGCCAGCCGGCCTACACGCCCGAGATCGAGATATCGGGGGACGAGCTTGACCTGATCAGCGTGAAGACAGACTGTGCCCCGTTCGTCGTTCCTGATCCCCGGAAAGGGATCGAGTGGAACGCCACGTCCGATGCGGTCGTCTACACCCTCTTGAACCCGGTGCTGATGAGCGACCTTGCTCTCCCGATCAACTACAGCCTCGCGTACGGCGAGCTCCAGCCGGGCGGCTACCTGGGTTACGACGGTATCGCCGGCTCGTCCGACCTGATCTACGTGATCGAGGGGGAACTTGAGGTCGTCACGCCCGACGGGGCGGCGGTCAGGGTCCCCGCGGGGAGTGCCGCGTACGTCCCGCCGGACCTGGTGAAGACGTCCCGGAACGCCGCGGAGACGGTGACGAAGATCCTCTCGTTCGTCGACCCGGCATGGACAGAAGAGAAGACCGGCCTCTGGAAGTGAGGCACCTCTTTTTTTATTGCTCTGCGTCGGGCCGGCCTATCCGGAGAGCGTTGGCGATGACCGCAAGCGAGAGCCCCATATCCCCGAACGCCACCGCCATCCAGAGGGTGACGAGGCCGAGGACGGCGAGCCCGGCGATGCCGAGTTTCACGACGAGCGCTGCTACGACGTTCTGCCGGACGACCGAGACCGTCTTCTCCGAGAGGGCGACAAGGTAGGCGACCCGGGCGATGTCGTCCTCCATCACGACGACATCGGCCGCCCCGATCGCGACGTCCGACCCGATCGCCCCCATCGCGACCCCGACGTTCACCCGGGCCAGCGCCGGCGCATCGTTCACGCCGTCGCCGACCATCACCACGAGCCCGTAGCGGTCCATCAGGTGCTCGACCATCGCCACCTTCTCCTCGGGGAGGAGGCCGGCATGGCACTCGTCGATCCCGAGACGGCGGGCAACCGCTTCCCCGACACGTTCGTTGTCACCGGTGAGCATCACCGTCCGGATCCCCCGCGACTTCAGGTCGGCCACGGTCTTTATGGCGTTCTCCCGGATCACGTCCGAGAGGGCGACGAGCCCGATGACCGCCGAATCGGTGCCGACAAGGACGACCGTCTTTCCCTCGCTCTCCAGCCGGTCATACGTCTCCTGCCATGCGCCGCTGTCGCGGCCCGCGAGGAGCGCCTCGTTCCCGACAAGGTAGGTCGCACCCCCGATCGTTCCCCGGACGCCTCTGCCGGTGATCGAGACGAACTCCTCCACATCCCGGAGAGCGATCCCCTCCTTCTCTGCCCGCCGCACGATCGCCTCCGCAACGGGGTGGCCGGAGCGGGACTCAAGCGACGCGGCGAGGGCGAGCACCTCCTCTGCCGGTATGCCGAAGCCGACCAGATCGTCCACCTTGAGCCTCCCGGTCGTGAGGGTGCCGGTCTTGTCGAAGACGACCACCCGGGCGGTCCCCACGGCCTCGAGGGAGTCCCGGCCCTTGATGAGCACGCCGTTGTGGGCCGCGGTCGTGATCCCCGATACCATCGAGACCGGGGTGGATATCGCGAGGGCACAGGGGCAGGCGATGACGAGGAGGATCAGCGCCCGGTAGAACGCCTCGAGAAACGGGACGCCGAGGGCGAGCGGCGGGACGACGACGAGGAGGGCGGCCGTGAGGATGACCGCCGGGGTGTAGTAACGGGAGAACCGCTCGATGAACGCCTCGGTGGGAGAGGTATGGGCCTGGGCCTCCGCGACCAGGGCCACGACCCGGGCTATCGTGCTCTCCTCTTCGGGCTTCGTCACCCGGATCTCGAGGTAGCCCTCGACGTTCCGGGTCCCGGCGTAGACGGCGTCCCCGACGCCCTTCGCCACCGGGACGCTCTCCCCGGTGATCGCCGCCTGATCGACCGAGGACGCGCCGGCGGTGACGATGCCGTCGAGCGGGACGGTGTCGCCCGGTCTCGCGACCGCGGTCTCCCCGACGCCTACCTCGCCGACCCTGACGGTCACTTCCTCGCCGTCCCGCCTGATGCGGGCCGTCTGCGGCGCGAGATCGAGGAGGGAGGCGATCGAGCGCTCCGCTCTCCCGGCGGCGTACTCCTCCAGGTACTCGGCGACGGCATAGAGGTAGAGGACGGTCGCCCCCTCCGCAGGGTTCCCGGTCAGGAACGCACCGGCCGACGCGATGGATATGAGGACGGCGATGCTGAACCGGAGCCGGATCAGGGCGAGGAACCCGGCTCTCAGGGTGCCGTAACCGGATAGGACCGCGGCGGCGAGCAGGAGGGCGGTGCCGGCGAGGGGATACGGGGTGAAGTAGCCGACGAGTATTCCTGAGAGAAGGAGGGCCCCCGAGATCGTGAAGACCGCGATCTCCCGGCGGCCGGGAGCGGGTCTCCGGACCGGAGAGACTCCCACCCGGCAGTGTGGGCACGCCTCATCGCCGGCCACGGTCCGCCTCCGAAGACTTCCCGGCCTCCCGGGTGCAGGACTCCAGCATACTGCAGGAGGTAGGCCATGCCCTGCATAAAAGTAGTGTTCCGGATCATCCGCGGGCGATCCCGGGATGAGTCTGTCCGTTCTGCAGATGACAGTTCTGCAAATGGTAACCATTATGGGGGGATCACTCGAATTGTTCTGCAATTGTCCCGGGAGGTCTCCCGGACCACCCGGTGCACTGTTGTGCCCCGGCACAGGGCGTCTCCCGCGGGTGGCGCCCGAAACGATGCGTGAGGGCGCATGATCCCCCGGAGCCTTTCCCGGACCGAGCCATGAGAGCAACCGACATACCGAGAACAGCGCAGAGCGATCACGAAGAGACGGAGTCCTGCAGCGTCTGGATCTGCGGGCCCGGGGGAGAGGCTCTCTCTCTCCCGGACTCCTGCCCCGGACTCATCGGGACGCCGCTCGAGGTATGCCGGGGTCCGGAATGGGTGGAGAGCCTTCATCCGGAGGATCTGGATGCCGTAGTCACCGGGTGGAAGGAGTGTCTTGCCGCCGGGACGCCGTGGAGGTGCAACTACCGTATCAGGGACCCCGACGGGGAGTACCGGGCCGTCGCGAGCGCGGGAGTTCCTGTCAGGGACACCGCCGGCCGGGTGCTCTTCTGGGTGGGGATCAATGTTGACCTCATCGGCCGGACGAAAAATTCCGGGGTGCTTCGCGCCGTAAGCAGCATCGTGGAGTGGTCCGGAGTCTCGCTCGACGAGACCCTCCGGGTCGCCGCCGCCGTCCTGCCCGCCGGCTGGCTCAGCCCGGAGGATGCCGCCGTCCGGATCACGGTCGAAGGCCGGGAATACCTGTCGCCCGATTTTACCGAGACTCCGTGGCGGCGGGAAAGCCCGATCCTGGTCCGGGGCAGGACAGTCGGGAAGGTGGAGGTCTACTGCCGCCACGAGCGATGCCTGGACGGAGGAGGGCCGGTTCTCGCCGACGGGCGCCGCCTGATCGACGCCGTCGGTGCGAGGCTCGGCCGGATCGTCGAGCAGGTACAGGCGGCTGCGGTGAGCGAGGAGCGCTACCGGTTCCTCTACGAGCAGATGCTCGAGAGTTACACCCTCTATGAGGTCGTCCGGGACAGTGAGGGGAACCCTGTCGACTACCGGATAGTCGAACTGAACGAGAAAGCGGCCGGCGTCTTCTGCCGGGGCCGTGAGGAGCTGGTCGGCCGGCGGCTCTTCGACGTCTTCCCGGCGATCAGCGAGGGAGCCCGGGACCTCTACGGTGAGGTCGCGGAACGGGGCGCTCCGATGCGCCGGCGGCTGCAGGAGCCCGGGAGCGGGCGGTGGTACGATCTCTATATCTTCCGCCCGGAGGCTGGAAGGCTCGCCGTCGTCGGGCAGGAGATCACCGGTCAGAAGAAGGCGGAACAGGCCCTCCGGGAGAGCGAGGAGCGGTTCCGGGGGATATTCGAGCAGGCCGGGACCGGGATTGCGCTCATCGACCCCGAAGAGTGGATCCGGGAGGTGAACCCGGCGTTCGTGCGGATCTTCGGCTACAGCGAGGAGGAACTCTGCACCATGCGGTTTGTGGACCTGGTCCACCCGGCGGAGAGGGAGGATGCCGGGGATATCCTGGGCGAGAGCGTCCCCCGGGAGGGGCGTTACGTGACGAAGGACGGCCGGACAGTCTGGGGAAGGCTGACCACGTCCCCGCTCCGCGACCGGGAAGGAAGAGAACTCGTCATCGCGATGGTGGAGGACGTCACCGGCCGGCGGGAGATGCAGAACGCTCTGCTCGCGAGCGAAGAACGGTTCCGCATGATCGCCCAGCGAAACTTCGATATGATCTTCATCTGCCATGCCGAACGCGGGATCACCTACATCTCCCCGGCAGTGACGAGGATCCTCGGCTATGCCCCCGAAGAGATGACCGGCCGGCGATGCAGAGAGTACCTCATCGGGAAGACGCTCCCCGGATGGCAGCAGATGCGGCGCCGGGTCGCGCGGGGCGAATCCGTCGAGGGGTTCATCGTGGAGTTCCGCCGGAAGGACGGGACGGCGGCCGCCATCGAGATGAACTGCTCGCCGATCACCGAGGACGGAGTCGCGACCGGCGTCCAGGTTGTCGGGCGGGACGTCTCGGACAGGAGGCGCCACGAGGCCCTGCGGCTCCAGGCATTCGAGCAGATCGAGCAGAACATCGAGCAGTTCGCGGTTCTCGCGGACCATATCCGCCTGCCCCTCCAGGTGATCCTCGGCACGGCGGACCTGCTCGACGATGGGCCGGCCTCTGAGAAGATCCGGGCGCAGGTGGAGCGGATCAACGGGATCGTGAAGCAGCTCGACGAGGGCTGGGTCGAGTCGCGCGAGATCCGGGAGTTCCTGCGGAGGAACGAGCTGGTATAACTGGAACGCCGAAACTCCTCTCAGGACCGGCTCGCTTCCCCGGAAAGTTCCTCACCGACCACTTTTTTGAGCAAATAACTGTTATCGCCGGGTCATCCTCTCAGTTAACTTAAAGATGAATTATATGATATAATATGAATAAAATTCCGCGGGCATTGCCGGGACCAACGGGGCACCCGGGCAAGGCGGTTCGCTCCAGAGGAGAGGTTTAGGGGTTCGACCGCCGCCCCCGGCCGCCCGATAGAGCGGGACCGTGCAGGACGGCAGCACGCGGTCAATCCGGCGCGAGCAGAAGAGCATTCAGAGGAGGGACAGATGGAACAGAACGTCACCGGATCCGGTATAGGAAAGTCGACGGTAGCCTTTGCGGCGCTTCTCGCCGCCCTCGCAGCGACCAGCCTCTACAACTACCTCCTCTTCCACACCTTCGCCGAGCTCGTCGCCGCCGCGATAGCGATCGCCGTCTTCACCGTCGCCTGGAACGCCCGGACGATGCGGGAGAACAGTTACCTCCTCGTCACCGGCACCGGGCTCCTCTTCGTGGCCGGGCTCGGGTTGATCCACACCCTCGCCTACGACGGGATGGGTGTCTTTGCCGGCTACGACGCGAACCTCCCGACGCAGCTCTGGATCGCCTCGCGCTACCTTCTCGCGGGGACACTGCTCGCCGCGCCCATCCTGCTCCGGAGGAACCCGGCTCCCCGGCAGGTCTTTGCCGCGTTCGCAGGAGTTGCCGGCGCCCTCCTCATCTCCATCTTCGTCGTCCCGGTCTTTCCCGACTGCTACGTCGAGGGGACCGGGCTGACGCCCTTCAAGATCTGGAGCGAGTACGTCATCGCGGCCCTCCTCGCCGTCGGTGCCGTCGCCGTCTACCGGCTGCGAGAGATCTTCTCACCCCGGGTGGCGGCCCACCTCACCGCCGCCATCGTGGTGCTGATCGCCTCGGAACTCGCCTTCACGCTCTACATCAGTGTCTACGGCCCCGCGAACATGATCGGCCACCTCCTGATGGTGCTCGCATACGGCCTGATCTACCTGGGATTCGTCGAGACCGGGATCCGCCAGCCCTACGCGCTGGTCTTTGCCGGCCTGAAAAACAGCGAGGAGCGGCTGCGGCGCGAGAAGGACCGGCTCGGCCAGTACCTGGATATCGCCGGCGCCCTCTTCGTCGTCATCGATAGAGGCGGGCGGGTCTCTCTCATCAACCGCCGGGCGTCCGAGGTCCTCGGCTACCCGGCAGACGCGGCCGTGGGCGAGGTCTGGATCGAGCGGTTCATCCCCCCGGAGGAGCGGGAGCGGACAGCAACGCTTTTTTCCGGGCTGCTGGATGGCGAGATCGGACCTGCGGAGTACATGCAGGCGCCGGTCCTCACTGCGGACGGGAGCGAGCGGATCATCGCGTGGCACACCACCGTGCTCCGGGACGAGACCGGTGCTGTCTGCGGGACGCTCAGTTCCGGCGAAGACATCACCGAGCGGCAGCGCGCCGAGGAGGCGCTCCGGCAGGCGAACGCGAAGTTAAACCTCCTCTCAGGGATCACCCGCCACGACATCCTCAACCGGATCACCGTCGCCCGCGCCTACATCGACTTCGCCGCGGAGGACAGCACGGATCCCGTCATCCGGGCTCACCTGGAGCGTGCCCGGGCCGCCGTCGGCGAGATCCAGAAGCAGGTCGAGTTTTCCCGGGACTACCAGGACATGGGGGTCGCGGCGCCCGTCTGGCAGCGGCCGGCAGACCTCATCCGCGAGAGCGCCCGCGACCTCGCCCTCCCGGCGGACGTCCGGGTCCGGGCGGACCTCGGGGACCTCGAGATCTACGCGGACCCGATGGTGAAGAAGGTCTTCTTCAACCTCATCGACAACGCCGTCCGGCACGGCGGGAAGGTGACGGAGGTCCGGTTCTCGTGCGTACGATCCGGGCCGGATCTGACGATCGTCTGCGAGGACGACGGCAACGGGATCCCTGAGGGGGAGAAGGAGGCGATCTTCCGCGAGACGTATAAGCGCCGGTACGGGCACGGGCTGTTCCTGGTCGCGGGGATTCTCGGGATTACGGGGATGACTATTCGGGAGACGGGGGTTTTTGGAGAGGGGGCGCGGTTTGAGGTTAGGGTGGTGAATGGGGGGTGGCGAGGTGAGGAAGAGCAGGGGCCCTGAACTCGATAGACGGCGGCGTGTTTCTCTGGCGAGAAATATTGACTTGGCTAACCGTCATTGTTCTCCATTTGTTTCACACAACTGACAGGCGTACCGCGCACGAAAAACCCTGATAGTCATCAATGGCCCGACAGATTCCGTTTCCTTTCGTCCACTGCGCACATCTGGCAGAGCAGCCATTCATTTCCGCAGTCTGCTTCTACAAACTCGTTAGCATGCGATCGACTTTCGGTTATTAGATTTGCAGGGTATAACTCTGCTTTTCCCTCGTCACATCTGCATGAAAGGCCTTACATTTAAATATTATAATCTCTGGACTACCCTTACACTGACAGAGACCTATCAGGAAGACTCTTTATGGCGCCAGCAAAAGATACAACAGTCTGTACCGTTAGTTTAGGTTGTATTAACTATTCCTTTGTTGATATCTTCTCTCGGCGCCTCAGGTCAATCGGCTATGATCCCAATGTGAACGAGGTCATCTCGATCCATGCGAAATCCGATAATAAGGTTCTTGCCACCATAGACTCGGTCATAATCTGCGAGGCGAATGTCGTGATCAGTGCCGTTTCCACCCATGTGACAAAAGCCAAAAATCCCGAGATATCCTGTGTAATACCAGTCGCTGACGGTAATCGATGGTTTAGATCATGATTGATCGTCTAATAGAATGGCAACGTTACTTGCTGAGCACAAGCATCATACATGCCTTCTCGCAACTTTTTGGAGGTCTAATATCGCTCCTTTATGAAAAAATATTCCATGAGTCAGCAGGCGCGGAGGCAATGAAGTTTGCCAAGAATCTATCTTACGTGGGCCTAGGCACAATATTGTCAACAATATTTTCATTCTCGTATAACATCATCGCAGGGCGAGTGCTCGGCCCCGCCGGATATGGTGGTTTCACGCTTGTCCAATCCATCGCCATGTTCTTGTATATTCCCATGCTTTTAGGGCTGAATACTGCTATGATAAAATATTGTGCAGAGAGCAGAGATCTGTACCAGCAACGCAAAATTATCTCAACGACGTATGGCGTCGTCATCGGCCTGACTATAGTTACACTACTGCTCTATGGCGTCTTTAGATATCAGATTGCAGATGTCTTCTCTGTAAGTCAAGAAATCATCGCAATATCGGTTCTTTTTGCATTGCTTTTTGTATACTACACTCTGGCAATCAGTAGCCTCCGTGGTCTGCACCAGATGAAGGATTATGCGGTCTTTCAGCCGATCTACGGGGTTACGCTGTTGTCGGCGCTTCTAGTTTTCATTTATATCCAGTTCAATTCCTTTAAAGCAATGGTTTACGCGACATGTCTTGCCTACGGGATAGTCGGGTCTATTATCGTACTGATATTCCTCAGAAAACACCTGTCGTTTATCATCGACCGTTCATGGCTTTCGACACTATGGAAATATAGTTCGGTGGCGGTCATAGGGGGGATATCCTTCACTCTCTATACCAGCATCGACCGGATTATGATCAACTACTACATGGATGTTGAGAGTGTGGGAATCTACGGGGTGTATTATTACGCATCGTTCACGGTGTTAATGCTGATCTCAGGAGTATTTACAACTGTTTTCTTCCCAACATCGTCAAAGACGCATGATAAAAGGGCACTCTACGCGAAACTCAATAAATTTGTTCCGTATTTACTGATTCTGGGGGTGCCGGCAGCGTTACTAGGTGAGTACATTATTTTACGACTGTTTGGGGAGGGCTATCCTATACAACTTCCACTCATGCTTGTATTTGCGGTCGCCGCAATTCTGGTGACATGGTATGAGATATATGCATGGTTTTTTAACTCAGAGGGGATACAGGGATCTAAATTAACAGTCTCTGGGACGTTGATCATTGCAATCGCAAACATCGTCTTAAATCTCATACTTATCCCACGATTCGGGCTTTACGGTGCTATTGGGGCAACAGCACTCGCTTTCGCACTCGGTCTAGGCTACAACTTCTACCGGGGGAAAAGATTCTTCACCAGAAGGTTGGCCCAACAGCATCTGCGAAATTGAAATTAACTTAGATTGAAGCTTTACCATAGGGACGAAGTTAGAAATTGACGGCGATAAGGCGCAGAGACATATATTATATAGCAGAGTGATAAGGCTGCGAGTAACTATGAGAGCCGCAATTCTGCTTCAGCTCTTCCTTCCAAGATGGATCGGTGGGACAGAAGTTGCTACATACAATCTAGCAAAAAATCTGACTAGAAGGGGACATGAAATCCACATCATAACCACGCATGATGATGGCCTGCCTTATTTCAGCGAGGAGGATGGTCTCTATGTTCACAGGGTATCATGGCCTAAGGTACGCATCATTGGCTATCTCTCTTTTTGGGCCAGGATATACCTCCAGATCCGGAAAATTCACCCAGATGTAGTCCATTGTCAAGCTTTAGATGTTTGTATTCCTGCGAGGATAGCGAAGAAAACCATGAATATCCCATATGTTGTCTGGGGGCAGGGATCAGAGATCTATTTCCCGGAAAGATTCCTCCAGCTGACCTCAAAGCATATACTTCAAAACGCAGATGCAGTCTTCGCCCTTACCGACAACATGAAACGGAAGATGCAGACTGTGTGCGACAAGGAAATTTCTGTTGTGCCGAACGGTATCGATTCTGGAAGGTTTGAGATATCTTCAAGGGACTGGAAAGAGGGTAATGGGAGGACAGTTATCTTTGTAGGCAGGTTGCACCCGATAAAAGGGGTTCATTACCTGCTCGAAGCGATGGCCATTGTGCACCGGGAGATACCTGATGCCAAATTGATTATCGTAGGTGACGGTACAGAGCGATCGAAGCTGGAGAAGCTCGTGGAGAAATTAGATTTAGAAGACTGTGTACAATTCGCAGGCCAAGTGCCGCAAGAAGAAATTCCTAGAGTCATGCATCAGGCAGACGTGTTCACATTGCCGAGTCTCTCAGAAGGACTCCCAGTTGTACTTTTAGAAGCTATGGCTGCGGGGTTGCCTATTGTTGCGACGAACGTTGGGGGAGTGCCTGAAATTCTAGAGGATGGAGTGAATGGATACCTCGTCGATGCAAAGAGATCCAATGAGATTGCGACGGGAATACTGATGCTGATGATGAACGATGAGATGCGGGAGAAAGTATCGGCCAATAACAGAGTAAAAGCGAAGATGTTTACGTGGGATACGGTCGCTGGCAAGGTGGAGGAGGAGTATCAAATGGCGATTGCACGAAACATGGGAGGAGGAGGTGCCAACCAGAAAGGCGGGATCGGTAAAGGGAAGTGGTGAGCGCCGAAGCCACTTACCATGTTTGATAGCCGCTTCCAGAACCAGAGTCATAGATCCGGGAAAATCCTCGTGTTTCCAGTTTGACGTTTAGATCGTAATCAAGTGTGTATATGCCTCCCAAAAACCAGAATGGCTTACGGATGGTAGCCTTTCGGGTTACAATCAGATGATTCTTCAAACCGGGATAATCGCCAGCATAAAGTTGTTGCGAAAATGCTGATACTTGACGATGCTGAAATTTCTGAGTTCCCGCGAAGTACTCATCTGTTTTGATCGAGCCGTCCCACTTATCCATAATCGTCGTCATTGATTTTAACTCCGCTTCTGTAGGTGAATATCGCATATGACAGTTTGGAAAAAGTAAGAGGTTATCGATGTTCGCCGGGGGACTTATGATCATGAGGAGACTCAAGACAACAACAAACCCGATAGTAAGACTATAGAGGCTCAGGTGCTTCTTTAATTTCCATGTTCCAACCGTATAAATAGCAATCGCGAGCGGGATACTCGTGAGGATTTGGGCAAAGTACCACCACCGGTGCTCAATCACCGTATGGTTCGAGATGAGTGAAAAAAAACCGATTGCAAGAGGAGTCACTCCTACCCACGCCATGGTAAATGACGAGCTGCTCCCTCTCCGCGAGATCATGTAGAATATACCGATAAATGAGAAAGCGAAGAACAAGAGCAGTCCCGAGGTATTGAAAAACTGCTCTCCCAGTGGGATGATTGCTGAATATCCCCGAACTTCTCCGGGAGTTGCCGCAAAGAAGTCTGTACTGAATCCAGACTCGATCAGGTCGATTAGTGTCCATATACTGTTAGAGACAAATGTCCACCAGACAAACATCGCTATTGTAAAACCGATCGGAATTGATAGCGAAACATGATTCTGTATCTCTAAACCGCAAAGCCGGTAGAATGTGAGTGCACCCCAGGTGACAAAGAGAAGTATGGACATGCACATCGCTGTAATAGTGTGTGTTAGGATGATAGGCGTTAATGCCGTTACAAGAAGAACGGCATATCCGGAACAAGAGTATCCTTCATGTCTGAAGAGGAGCAGGTAAAGGGAAATGGGGATAAATATGGCGGCAAAGGCGTTGGGGATGGACCAGTAGGACATGATGATATGATGGCTTGCGATCACCGTCATGAGAGCGGCCAGTAACCCTATTCGGTGATTCTTAAACAAGTTGTTGGCAATAAGAAGTATGAACACAGTATTGCAGATGATCTGCGCGAGGCTCACCGACATCATCGCGGCGAATTTATATGGGAGGTCGGCAATGAGTGAATTCACGGCTATCGTGAGATGGAAAAGAGGCAGTTTTGAGTATTCATAACCCTCCGGGATGACGCCTCCTTCAATGATCCAACTAGTAAAGGCAGAATGATACCAGGGGTCCACTCCGAGGAGGCTTGGGAAGATTAGCAGCTGCGACCAGGCGATGCTCACTCCCAGCAGCAGGATCTGGCTGAAGATGAGGCAGGTGTGTCGCCTACCTGACGTAAAGATCTCACAGGCGACTATGCCGGTCATAAGCGCTGTCAGGACAAAGTAAAGGAGAGGCCGCTCGTAAAACTCCGGTCGGAGATAGACCGAGAGAACGCTTGAGGTGTAGAGTCCAAAAAAGCAGGTCGCACAGAAAGTGATCCGGTTCCGGGACTCTGGTGGGTGAGCCTCAAAGGTATGGCTTTTCCTGATCGCCAACCACAGGAGACAGGAAACGAGGGCCAGAACCCCGGTGAGCAGATAAATTACCCTGCCGAACTCTTTACCCAGATAGGCAATCAGTATCAGCGAGAGAATAACTCCCACAACGGCAAGTGCCTTGTCCGGGTCGCGCAGGATAACTGAGTCTTTTAATCGCATAGTATAACCTTTGGCGCTGTGTTATACTTTTTCAAGTAATTCTTTCCATCTAGCAGCCGTGGACTCAAAGGAGAAATTCATCTTCACGAACTGCCTCCCATTCTCCGCAATCCGCTCCAGATCCGGAGCATTGAGCGCGCGGAGCACATTTTCCGCGATACACCCCGGGGAGTTGTTCTCCATGATGAACCCTGTCACTCCATCGACTACAACGTCGGGTATCGCCCCGACCGGCGTCGCGAGTACGGGGGTCCCGCAGGCCATCGCCTCAAGTATGATATTCGGGAGTCCTTCGGTATAGGAGGGGAGGACAAGGAGACGGAGTTGGTTTAGATGCTTGGGGAGGTCATCACGAGAGATCCAGCCCGGTAAATCGACGCGGGCAGCGAGCCCCTCTTCCTGTAGGGAGGTCCGGGTCGTCTCCTCCAATTGCCCGTCTCCGCCAATGAGTACGCGGAGATCCTGCCGGTCGTTGAGGATTCTATGGAGGGCTGGAGCAAAGTTCTGGATGCCTTTCTCCACGCTCAACCGGCCGATGTAGCCAATGAGGGGAGGGCGGCTGGCCAGGGGGGTGGTAACAGTGAAGATGTTGAAATCGAGGAAGTGCTCATGGGCGATGAGGATCTTGTGGCGGTAGGATTCGAGGTCCCAATCAGAAACAAGTATCGGGGAATATAGGACAATATAGTCGGTTAGACGAAAACATATTTTTGCAGAAAATCCCGTCTGTCTCGACTTCTTATCGTCGGGCGATAGAGATAATTTCATCGGACTTGCACTCAGCAGCCAATATGATTTGACATTGAGTATTTTAGCGATCAACATGGGGATAAGCGGTGGGAGTGACATAAAGTAGATAACACGCCCGAATTTATGTTTGACCAACAGTAATCTAAACGATATTTTCGTTTGTAAAACAAAGTAAGCAACAATTCTGGCAATAAAGACGGGACTTGTGGGGTAATTGAAAAATGAAATATTTTTGGAATCGTTTGAACCCGATAAGTGAATCTTCTCGTACGCACCGATGAAGAAGTGTGGAAGACATATCGTTGAAAGTATTCCGGTCAGGTGAGATAGCGGTACGCCGAAGGCTTTTCCAATATGAAATGAAACGACTGCAACGCTTGATTGACCTTTTTCTTTCATAGTAGAGGCACCTCCCGTTAAAACTATTTTACCAGGTAGTTATTTCCCACCCGTAGCCGGTGACCACAGGTACCCCAATCTGTATGTCATCATTTTCGCCTGTATCCTTATGACACCGCCATCTATATTTCCTCAGAGTTTCTCGTCTGGTTCTTACCCCGGAGTTGTCTCCAGAGGAAGACGATCCCTTGCATCGCATAACGCGGGGCCTCCTAAAGCTTCCCAGATCATGATTGCGTATGTAAGTGTAGTCCGGTCGGGAGACGAGCCTTTACAACATTTACCTTGAGGATCAGTCCGGAGATCCTCCTCTACAATCGATGCCGGGCTATTCACGGTGACATGAGTCGTCTGTGACATCCGTTCGCTCCTGTTCAGAATCCAGGTTCCTGTAAATCTCCAGCAGTCGCTCTCTCATAATTTCCCAGTTGTACTCTGTCTCATAGGCTCTCCGGCCGTTCTCGCCCAGGTGTCTGCACAAGAGCGGGTCCGCTTTGAGCGTAAGGATTGCACGCTTGACCGCGTCAACATCCCCATACGGCACGACAAGACCGCAATTCTCTTCCTTCACAATATCGGCCATTGCCGCTCCGTCGCTGACCAGGATTGGTTTCCGACACATCATCGCTTCAAATAATTTGTTGGGACTGGCATAGCGGTTGTTAGGGATATCCGGATCATAGAGAGCAAACAGCAGGTCTGACTGTAACGTCTTCCTGATGACCTCATCATAAGGGATAGTTCCAAGGAACGTAATGTGGAGCTCCTGTTCGCTCATACCTTGTATCCGTTCTGCATGGCATCCATATCCGGCGAGTTCGACCTGAACATCTCCAATAGCCCTTGCTGCCTGGATGACTGCTTCGAAGTCTCTATCTCCTCCCAGTCCTCCGGCGTAGAATATTTTGAATGGCGCCTGGTGTTCTCTCGGTGCGTCCATCATAGACGGCATCGGTAGATCCCGGGGAGAATTGTAGATGACGTTGATACTGGAATCCCCTTCTTTCCCGATCTGTTTTAGTCGACTGGGGTCCACAACGATGACTGCGTCTGCAAATCGTATCAAGAAGATGTCGAATGCTGCCACACAGTTCTGCACATACGGCGGCAACGTCACCATATCGACGTAAAAGTCAAAGATATCGTAGATCAGCCGTTTCCGCTTAAGTTTTGCGACAACAAGGGCGGGAATATATGTGTCGAGATCTGCAGCATGAACGATATCCCAATCCTCTTTTAACAGCCAAAAAACTGCAAGAAGCCACCAGACAGGGAGATAAAGTACTACCTTTTTCCCAAGAGGCGCTCTAAATTTGAGGCGTCTGATGGCATAGCGGTGCCGCCCCTCTTGGGCGGGTGCGTCGCCAAATCTCTGCCATCCAAGCAATATGACATCATGACCTGCTTCTGTCAGCACTGTTGCTTCTTTCTCCAGTCTGACATCAGGATCAATGGGGTTAGAGCGGAGCATGACGACTCTCATGGACCTCGTACCTCCAGATCCTGAGCAGAAGTCCAGTTGTTGGGGGGAGATGTTGCGTCTGAAGTTCGTATGGTACTGCGTGACCCCGCGAAACCAGGTATCCTGTGCTTATGCTTATGAGAAAGATCCGGTATTTGGTGATCTCTGACAGGGGGTATATCCTCTCTGCAGGGTAGCGCCTGTACATCTGAAGATCCGGGGAGGGTGCCCGGAGATGGCACGTTGGACTTTGTCCCGGCTTTTTTGCCGGCATTGTTGGATCCGCCACTGGGGGTTGCAGCTCTCTGACACCTGCCGCATCGAGCAAAATTTTCGATGGATGATGGATTGAGCAGGCGTATCCTCATCACTAGCACCCCGCTTCGATCAGAATATGCTCTAATCGTTTTGAAATAGCGGCCCATTGATACTCATCTTCGACAACACGCCTCCCTTCCGACCTCATTCTGCTGCACAGAGTGGAGTCCCGATACAGCTCCAGAATCTCTTCTGCATACTCGTTTGCGCTGGAGACGATCCTGACTGTGTGGCCGAAAGTTTCCTGAATGGTATTCACACGTGTGGAGATGACCGGTACGCCGCACGCCATGTACTCGAATAACTTCAGGGGAAGTGAGTTGTTTGAGACATTATCTTGTTTAAACGGTATCACGCCCACGTCCATGCATGATATGTATTCAGGCACATGGGAGTAGGGGACCGTACCGGTGAAGACGGTATGGTTCAGCACCCCCAGGTCTCTTGCCATCTCAACGGTTCTATCGTATCCTGCGCCCCCTCCCACAATAAGCAGTTTAACATTGATTTCCGATGCCAGTTCTCTAATGGCGATGAAAAGCGGCTCCAAATCCAGCCATTCTCTGAGGACGCCGACATGGCCGACGACAAATGTATCCTCAAGGTCATATTTCTCTTTAATGTGCTCGCAAGGCCGGGGCGAAAATAATTCGACATCCACTCCGTTCGGCAGCAGTTCCCTTTTCTCCCGGGGGACTTTGTAGGTCTGGCAGAGGGACTCGGTTGTTACTGTGACCCTCTTTGAAGCCTGAATGATCCTTTCCTGGATCGCTTTTCCGAGCCAGCCACCAGCCGGCCTGACAAATGGGGGGATCTGGGGGGACGTCCGGATCATTCCCGGCAGATCGTCCGCGATGTCATATACCGTTGGAATACCACGCGAATGAGTATATCTTGCAACCGCATACCCGGACACCATGCCGTTGTAGTTGAAATGCACGTCATAGTCCGAAATTCCAATCCGATCTAGAGTGCTGCCTACAGTTGCCAGTGATAGAGCTTCTTGGACAACCGGGCTTACCCGCCTGTTGGTCAGATAAATAAGGTCTATCTTCTCAAAAAGATCCTTAAAACTTTGATTATAGTTCTCTGTGGTCCGATCCCACCTGGCTTTCCAGCAGTCGTTTATGCTTAAAACCGAAATCTCGTGATCGCGTGAAAGATACTTCAAAAACTGATGTAGCCGACTGTTATGAGCCGAGTTTTTGAGATCGACGATGGACGAAACCAGGATTTTCATCGTATTGTCCCCTTAACACTCATCTATGTTCCGGATCCGGGCGTAGTTACGATGTCTTAGTCGCCTGGGCCTGAATGCCGTAACCCGGTGTGCCGGATTTGATTGATGTCTTCCTTCCTCTGGATAGCCCTCTACATATCGTAACAATCATCCTGCCTGCTATACCGTCCCCATAAGGGTTCTGCCAACTCTTGGGCTGGGCGAGCATCTGCCGGGCAAATGCCAGGATCTCGCTGGCCCCAGTCCCTGCAAGAATGTTCGCCCCCACCTCAATCGTCTCCGGGCGCTCGGTGTTGCTGCGAAGGGTGATGCAGGGCACCCCGAGAATGCAGGCCTCCTCCTGGACCCCGCCGGAGTCGGTCAGGACAAGGCGGGCATTGGACTCGAGCTGCAGGAATTCGAGGAACCCGACTGGACTCATGACGGATATCCCGTCCAGCGGAATCGCGAACCGCTCGACCATCTTCCTGGTCCGGGGGTGCATCGGGAAGATGACGGGGAGCGAGTACTCCCGGTGGACCGCCTCAAGCCCTGCGGCAATGTTCCAGAGGTTTTCAGGGCTGTCGACATTCTCCTGCCGGTGAGCGGTGACCAGGACGTATTCACGGGGTGCAAGGCCGAGGGTATCGAGAATGTCTGCCTTCTTCTTCGAAAGCTCCTGGTTCTGGAGTACGGCATCGACGATGGTGTTCCCGGTCACGCAGATCTTGTTCTCCTCGATCCCCTCCGCGAGGAGATACTGCCGTGCTGTCTCCGTGGGGGCGAAGAGGTAGTCGGAGACATGGTCCGCAACCACCCGGTTGATCTCCTCGGGCATCGTCCTGTCGAAACTCCGGAGACCGGCTTCTATGTGGCCGACCCGGATGTGGAGCTTTGCGGCCGCGAGAACTCCGGCTATGACGGTGTTGGTATCGCCCTGGACGAGGACAATGTCAGGAGACTCCTTTATGAGAACATCCTCAACCCCAGCCATGATCTTTGCAGTCTGCCCGGCATGGGTCCCGGAGCCGACGTCGAGGTTGTACTTCGGCTCGGGCAATTCAAGGTCCTCGAAGAACGCCCGGTCCATCTCGTAGGAGTAGTGCTGCCCGGAGTGGAGAATGAAGTAGTCGAGGTTTCGTGCTTCGCATTCGCGGATGATCGGGGACATCTTGATGATCTCCGGCCTGGTTCCGAGAACAATCGCAATCATTCCGGAATACCCTCAAGAGGATAAGGTGTCCTCTCCTCGCCTTCCCTGGTCTTCTCTGTGGGCGCGAAGGTAACTACAGCACCCGGTTCGGAGAACACCCGTTTCCCTTCTCCCTGCCCCTGCAGAATAATCTGCACAAGCGAATACAGGATCATCCCCACCGCGACGAGCAGGAGCCCGAGGATGAGCATGGAGAAGCCACCGGTGAAGAGGATATAGTGGAATTGAGAGGTGCGATAGTACTCGGAAAAGGTGTGAATCTCCGCGCCGAGGCCGAAGAGAGTGAAGGTCAGGCCCGGAATGCCGAAGAACACCAGCGGCCGGCGGAGGCTGACGAGCCTGACGATGTTCATGAGCACCTCGATGCCGTGGGAGACCGGGTCCTTACTCGAGGTCCCCTCGATGTCATAGCGCACCTGGATCGGCACCTCGGCGACCTTAAGGCGGTGATCGCTGATCTGTATCAGGATCTCGGAGCCGGCACTCATCCCCGCGCCGCTGATCCGGATCGCTTCGATAGCCCTCCTCCCGTACGCCCGAAAACCGCTCTGGGAATCGGTGATCGCAAGATTGGTCCCCGCTATCGTGGTAGCCGTATCGAGGACCTTCATCCCGACCTTCCGGTATCTCGGAATATATGACTCCATACCCTCGACGAACCGGGACCCGATGACGACGTCGTTGCCCTGCCGAAGTTCGGCAAGCAGCCGGGGGATGTCTCCGGAGTTGTGCTGACCGTCGGCGTCAATGACGACGAGTTCCTCCGCACCCATCTCCCGGGCGGTGCAAAAGATGGTCTGCAACGCTCCGCCGTAGCCTTTGTTGGTCTCGTGCCGGACGACGATCGCCCCGAGCGCCCTGGCAATCCGGACGGTGTCGTCATTTGACCCGTCGTCAACGACGAGGACTTTATCAGCGTGCTGCTGTGCGCCGACGATGGTCTTTGCGATGTAAGCCTCCTCGTTGTAGGCCGGCATGGCGACGAGGGTCCGGACGGTGCCGGCCTGCCGCCTCAACCCCCCTTCAGCATTGCAGGTTGCCAGATCCTTAGCGACAAGAGTTGCTCCTCCCCCGTTACCGCCGTGCCTGACGACCTCTCCGGTCGTGCGGGTGGCAGAGGAGGTGTTTACGCAGGAGCTCATCGCGGCAGCTCCTGACATGGGAACACGGGGACCGGTGTTGAGAAGACCTCCCCGGATGTTCTGTGACACCGGGGGAGTTGGCTCGTAGTGCTGGTGGCTGGAGCTACATTCTCAACACTGCTCGACCCCGGCAAGATCACATACCTGGCACGAAAAGGTATCCACCTGGACACCATGGAAACACACACCCATATGTAGGCCCTCACCTGGCCGCGTCACTGCCCGGAGGAAACGGGCGGCCCCCTTTTCGGCAGGAGCAGCCGGAGGGGGGGGGTTCTGGCACCAGGGCCTAGGGGCTATCTGGTACAGGTATATTATATAAATTTTCCTATTTGCCGATTCCCGAAACTGATGAGAGCAACTGAAGATGAAGAAGCGGATACTTATCTAAATGTTATGTAATCCCGTAAATGAATAGCATTCTCTATCTCGGGGCCGAGAAGATTTTTCCCAGAAGAGCTGCAGCAACTACTATTTAATTATTTCTTAGCGATTATGGCTGTCTGTTACAGTATACGTGATAACTTTATTTGATTCGAGGAAAATCATTTTGTTTTGAGAAATCGGTAGTTATTGTATCGAGTCTTCATAAAAAATGGGGTTTTAATTCTTATAGATCACGTTTCTGGATGTAATTTATCTTCCTTTATCCCGGGTTGATCAGGCTATTTTCAGGCAGCGGTGTGAGCCCGGTTTGGGAGGATAGGTAAACGATTTGAGGTTAACCTGACCGGTTCGGGAGGCTGGAGCAGTACTGCGGCACTGGGTAGGGTCGGGGCAGCGGATAGGTGAAGATCTTGATTCAGGAGTGCAATAAGGCTCACCGCATCTGCGATCGCGACGAACGAAGCGATCTAGGGATAGGCCTTCCACACCGTGGGGGCCTCCGTCCCCATCCCCTCTCCGCCTCATAAGCCCGGGAAGGAGGCCGGCGACATTTCCCTCGCGGAGTCGAATACAGGAGCACCGGACCAATAGGTTCGACTTTTTTCGTAGTTTAGCATCGCTTTATCTCCCGTTCCCGCCCACATTCATGCGCAGGGTGCCGAACGGAGAAAGAGGCCGTTCTGGAGCGCCCCGGCCCGCGCAAAGGCCGGTATTTGGACGATCCCCTGATTTATGGCAGATCTCCGGAGTTGCCGCAAAAATGTGGGCCCGAGGACCACCTGAATCACTCCATACCCTCTGACGTGTAGATGATTGTCACAGAAAACGTTAATAAGACGATATCAAAGTTGCAGTAAGCGCCGCCGGACCGGGCGGGATGTGGTGAATGATACGGACAGAAAACCTCACGAAGGTGTATAACGGCAAGGCGGCCGTCGACGGTCTGGACCTTGAGGTCGGGGAGGGCGAGATCTTCGGCTTCCTCGGCCCGAACGGGGCAGGGAAGAGCACGACGATCCTGATGCTCACCGGCATGATCGAGCCAACCGGCGGCCGGTGCCTGGTCGACGGGATCGAGGTCGCGAAGGACCCGCTGAAGGTGAAGGAGATCATCGGCTACCTCCCCGAAGACGTCGGGTTCTATGGGAACATGACCGGCGAGCAGAACCTGGACTACTTCGCCCGGTTCTACGGGATGGGCGCGAAAGAACGAAAAGAGCGGATCGCGGAACTGCTCGAACTCGTCCGCCTCGACGGCGTCACCCAGAAGGCCGGCGAGTACTCCCGCGGGATGAAACAGCGGCTCGGCCTTGCCCAGGCGCTGATCAACGATCCAAAAGTGCTCTTCCTCGACGAACCGACGGCGAACCTCGACCCCGAGGGCGTCCGGGAGTACCGGGACCTTGTCGAGCGTCTCGCCGGCGAAGGAAAGACGATCTTCGTCTCCTCCCATATCCTCTCCGAGGTCCGGGAGGTCTGCCGGACCGTCGGGCTGCTTGCGAAAGGGAGACTTGTCGCACAGGGGACGCTCGATGAGGTCGCCCGGACGCTCGCGTCCCCTGACGGCGATGCCGTCCGGATCGTCGTCGAGACCCGGGAGCGGTTGCCGGAGATCGAGGATCCCGAAGTCATCTCGGTCGAACGGAACGGGAGCCGGGCGATCGTCCGGGCAAAGGCCGACATCCGCGACCGGCTCGCAGAAACCCTCTTCGAACAGGGCGTACACGTGCGGGAGCTGAGGGTCGAGGAGCCGGATATCGAGGACGTCTTCATGGCGGCTTATAGGAGATGAGGAGATGGCATTCGATCGATTGTTCAACGTAGCACGCAAAGAGTTCTCCGATCACATCACCAGCAGGCGGTTCATTATCATCCTGGGCCTGCTCCTGGTGATCTCGACGATCAGTATCTACGATGGCATCAAACAGTATAACGACAGCCTGGAATCGTACACCGAGCAGCTCCAGTACATGCCGGAGTCAGAGGACCCGTATGTGAGCTGGATGCCCTCAAAGCCCTCGATCATGTACGTCTTCCTCTCCATGATGAGTTACATGGCGATGCTCGGCGGGATCCTTGCGATCGCCATCGGGTTCGACCTGGTCTCAAAGGAGAAAGAAACCCGGTCGCTTAAGACGCTCCTCTCCCATCCACTCTACCGGGACGAGATCATCAACGGCAAGGCGCTCGGGGGCGTCGGCGCCCTGGGGTTTGCCATGGCCCTCGCGCTTGCGATCGCACTCGCCATGCTCCTCGTCTTCTCGGTCGTCCCGACGCTGGATGAGTTCGCCGCCATCCTGATCTTCGGTGTGGTTTCGCTTGCGTTCCTCCTCGCCTACTTCGCCGTCGCGCTCACGATGTCGACGGTCTCGAAGGAGAGCGGGAACGCGCTGATCTACACCCTGGTGATCTTCTTTGCCGTCTCCTCGCTCCTCCCCATGTTCGGGTCGATGGCCGCAGACGCCTTTGCAGGCGATCCGCCCGAACCGCCCGACATCCCCATCTCCAGAGGAGGGGTTTCCGTAAGCAGCAACGGATATTACACCACCAGCGTCTCGAAGAGCGTGGTGTACGGCGGGGAGGAGGATCCCGCGTGGAAAGATTACGAAGAGGAAATGAAATCTTACATTGAGAAGCGCAGATTCATCAGCGACATCTCCAACATCCTCTCGCCGCAGATGAACTACTACACCGTCGCGATGGCGGTGACGAACCCGCAGATCTCCATGATGATGTACTCGTCCTACGGTTACGGTTCGGAGCGGGAGGCGCCGTCCGGCCTTGCCGACGCGCTCGGCCGGGTCTGGATGAACATCGCCGCACTCATCGTCTTCCCGTCGGCTTTCTTCGCCGCGACCTACGTGAGATTCATGCGGATGGATATCAGGTGAGAACATTGACAGGAAGAAAAGTCTTGTATATCCTTCTTGCCCTCCTCCTTGCGGTGCCCGCCGTCCCGGCGGTCTCGGCCGCACAGGACGGGGCGGTCGCGACGGAGCTCTGGTGCAACTTTCCCGGCGAGGTGATCGAGGCCGGCGACACCGCCGTCTTCGACATTGTGGTCAAGAACCAGGAGGAGGCCGGGACGTGCCTCCTCAACTACTGGACCTACCGGGGCACGGACGGGTGGAAGATCCGGTTCGAAGACAGCGATCGCGAGGTCTACCGGATGCTGATCCCGGCCGGCGAGACGAAGTCCGTCCGCCTTGTGGTGGAGACGGCCGGCCATGCCGCAGTCGGTGAATATCCGATCCGGGTCGGCATCGGCAAGGGGACGATCTGGGTCTACGTCAGGATCACGAAGACCCACAGCGGCGAGACCGGGACCCTCGAGGCCACCGTGGTGGACAAGGAAGGGAACGTCGTGAAGGGCGCCGACATCGGTATTTACGACAGGGCTACCCTGATCGAGGGGATGCTCTCGACCGCCGAGGGCAAGGTGAGCATCGGCGCTCCGATGGGCACCTACACCGTCAGGGTTACCAAGCCCGGGTACCGGAAGTGGGAGAAGAAGGATGTCGAGGTCCGGATCGGCCAGACGACCAACCTAGGGATCGTGCCGCTCGAAAAAGAGAATTTCTTTGCCGAGATCCGGGTGAAATCCCCTTCAAAGGTGGTGGCGATCGGGGCAACTCCGCAGTATGAGATGACCCTGAAGAACGCCGGCAGAAACGACGACACGTATGCCCTCTCGGTCCAGGGCCTCGCGGAGCAGTGGTATGCCCGGTTCAGGGAGAGCAAGGATGCCGCCGAAGAGGTCTCGGAGATCTACATCCGGTCCGGTGAGGAGAAGACCCTCTTCCTCGATCTCATCCCGCCCTACTCGGTCGGAGTCGGGGAGTACAACGTCACGGTGCTGATCGACTCCTCCGCCCGGCAGTATGAGGAGAACCTGACGCTCCGACTCCGGGGGTCCTACGACATGCGGACCTACGCGAAGAGCTACCGCCACGAGATCAACCGCGGCGACACTCTTGCGTTCGATATGACCGTCTCGAACGCCGGCACCGGCGGGACGCTGACGAACATCGGGATCAACATGAGCACACCGGAAGGCTGGCGGGTGACCGTCGATCCGGCCTCGGTTGCGAGCCTCGATCCCGGTGAGCGGGCGACCGTGCATGTGACGGTGGTCCCACCGGCCAATATCGTCGCCGGCGAGTACAAGGTCGTTGCCGTGGTGAAGAGCGATCAGGCCGAGAGGGAGGACGAGTACCGGGTTGTGGTCAAGGAGCAGTCCTACGTCGCGGTGCTCGGCCTCCTGGTGATGGCCGGGGTCGCCGCGGGGCTCTGGTATATGTTCAGGAAGTACGGCCGGAGATAGGGCCCGGCCCCCGGTCATTCTTTTTTCAAGCGAACCGTGCCCAGCCCTCGGGCACCAGAAGTTCGAACCGGGCGCCTCTTCCGGGCTCGCCGGTCTCGTGGATGGCGATACCGGTGATCGAGAGGACCTCGCGGGCGAGGAAGAGGCCGAGCCCCGTATGTCTCCCGTAACCCCGCTCGAATATCCGCTCCTTCTCCTCGACGGGGATGCCCACGCCGTTGTCCTCCCAGACGATCCGGGCGCCGCCCCCGTCCGGCACGGCCGTGACCCGGACGGCGGTCACGGGCCCGCCGTGCCGCAGCGTGTTGTCGAGGAGGTTCCCAAAGACCGTCTCGAGGAGCGGGTCCGCGTAGACGGCAAGCCCGTTCACGCCGGTCGTGATCTCGATGCCGGCGGGCCGGCGGGCCTTCGACGCATCCTTCACCAGGGTATCGATACCGAACCACTGCGGCGAGCGGACGCCGAGGTCCTGGTAATCCCGCGTGAACTCGATCTGCGACTGGATCATCCGGACGGCCGCCTGCTGCTTCTCAAGAGCAGTGGCGACCTCCGGATCGAGTGGCAGGTCCTGGAGGAGGCCGATGTGGCCGAGCACCACCGTGACCTGGTTTAAGATGTCGTGCCGCACGATACTGTTCATCAGGGAGAGTTTCCTGTTGGCCAGGAGGAGTGCTGCCTCGGCCTCTTTCCAGGCGTCGATGTCGTGGACGGCATACTCGATCGCGACCAGGTGTCCGTCGTCGGCGTGAACCGGGATCGAGCAGACCTCCAGCCAGGCGTAGCGCCCGTCCTTCCGGCGCACCCGGAGGACGACCAATCGATCGGCAGGCGAAGCCGGGACCTGCGCCAGGGCCAGGTACATCTCCCGGTCATCGGGGTGGACAAGGCTCTCTATGAACCCCGGATCGCCCGTACACTCCTCGGGACGGTAGCCGGTCAGGCGCTTCCAGGATGGGCTGATATACTCAATCGTCCGCGACGATGCCGCTACACGGATGTAGCAGTCGTGCGACCGCTCCACGAGGGTTCTGAACCGTTCCTCGCTCTCACGGAGCCGTTCCTGGGCTCGAATCCGCGCGAAGAGGTCGGCGAAGAGATTGCCGACGACCGTGAGCAGCGAGATGTCGTCGTCCGACCAGGCCCGTGCCTGCAGGACGGTCTCAAACCCGAGGACCCCCATGATATCATCGGCGGTCGCGATCGGCACGAGGATGATCGACCGGATCCCGTATTCCCGAAGAAATTCGCGCTCCGGCGCACCTGCCGGGAGATTGGCCACGTCGGGGATACAGAATACCCTTCCGGCAGCGATATTTGCCGCTGCCCAGGACTCGACGTGGGCCGGCAGGTCCGTGAGATTTGCAAGTTCCGGCGCGATGCCGTCCGCACACCATTCGTGGAGACTTTCCAGGCGGGCAGGGTCCCGATCGAAGCGGAAGACGTAACTCCGGTCGACATTGAGGAACGATCCGAGCATCCGGATTGTCTCCTCAAGGGCGTCTTCGAGATCGGCCGGGTCGAGAGCGATGAACCGCCCGGAGATCGAACCCACCACCTGCTCGAGATCGACCCTGTGCCGGATCCGTGCTTCCATTCGTTTCACCTCGGTGATATCCCGGAGCGACTCGATCGCGCCGGCAAGCTTCCCCTTTGCGTCGTAGAGTGGTGCCGCCTTGCCCCAGAGATGGATCTCCTCCCCGGTGCGGGGTGAGGGGATACGGATCTCCCGGGCGACGCTCCCGGCGGCTTCCCTGGAGAGGATCTCCGTCGCGAGCAGGGGGGTGTGCAGTCCGGGTATCGCGCCCATAATGGGATCCGTGTCGGACCCGATGATCCCGGCCTTCGGGATCCCGGTCACCGACTCGATCGCCCGGTTCCAGATGACGACCTTTCCTTCACGGTCGAGCACGAATGTCGGGTCGGGGAGGAAATCGATGATCCCCTGGAGGGTTACCCGGTGGTCCTCCATGACCCGGTACTGCTCTGCAAGCGTTTCCTGGCTTGCCATCGCCTCCTCGAACGCCGCAGTCATCTCCTCGTGCGTTGCGGTCAGCTCCTCATGCGCCGTACTCAGTTCCTCCTCGTAGCGCTTCCGGTCGGAGATGTCGATCATCGACGCGACGGTGCGGTCGGTCCCCGGGATGCACCCGATCGTCATGTGCATGTCCCTCTGCCTGCCCTCCCGGTCGATCAGCCCAAACTCGTAGGTTCGCGGCGCCGAGCCGGGATCGACCCGCCGCTGGCGGTGGTAGCCGGAGAGACGCTCCACGTCGCCCGGAGCGACAAAGGCCGTCAGAAGCATCTTTCCTTCGACCTCCTCGCGGGAGTAGCCGGTAAGGCGGGTGAACTCGCTGTTTGCGAGGGCAACCGTCATGTCGCCCCTGACGATGATGGTGGCGGCGCTGGTATGCTCAAAGATGCTCTGGTAGAGATCCCTGGACCGTTGCACCTCCGCCTCGGCCTGCCGGCGCCTGATTGCCTGGAGGATCATGTTCCGGAGCTCGGCGAACTGGGCGGAGGGGTTGCCGCCTTTCTGGAGGTAGAAGTCTGCTCCGCTGTTGATCGCCTCGATGACGACCTCCTCGCGGCCCCGGCCGGAGAAGATGACGAACGGGGTTCCCATGCCCCGGCAGCGGACCTCTTTTAAGAGCGCGATGCCGTTCATCTCCGGCATCTCGTAGTCGGCAACGATGGCGTCGCACGGGGCTTCGGAGAGCATCTCGAGCGCTTTTTGCGGCGACGACGTCGCCTCGACCTGGAGATCCCCCGACTGCTCCAGGTAGATCCGGGTCAGTTCGAGGAGAGCCGGCTCATCATCGACTACGAGAACGCGAAACATACGTCAGTCCTGCTATGGAAATAAACAATATAAACTTTAAACATTTTTGATCCTGCACGTCCACGCATTTTGCCGGAAACAGCCCAAAAATATTAGTCTTTTAGGTTACACAACCGGAGCGAGGCCTCTGCTGCAGCAGGGCCCCGCCGGGAAACCATTATCCCTGCCCGGCACCACCGCCCGCCGGCATGACCGTCGTATGTATCGATACGAACCGTTTTCTCGAGCTGTACGGGTCAAACGAGGACCCACAGGAGATCTTTCTCGACGTCAAGGCGATCGCAGGAAACCTCGTCTTTCCCGACATCATCCTCGACGAGTTCCTCCGCAACCGCGCAAAAGTCCTCGACCGGGTTGCAGACGACGTGCGGAAACGGGAGACCGACGAGGTCCGCCTGCCGTCTGTCTTCCGGGGAAACCCGAATGCTCTCGCGTTGCAGCGCATCGGAGAAGAGTACAACCGGGCTGCCGGGGCTCTTTATGATGATATCCAGACGATGATCGCGGAGCCTGCCGCCGACCCGGTCGCCCGGGCGTTCATGGAACTCTCCCTCGACCCGGCCGTCCGGATCCTTCACCGGACGGAGGAGCTCATCGACCGGGCTCATCGCCGGAAACTTCTCGGCAACCCCCCGAAGAGCCCGGGTACGGATACCATCGGCGACGAGCTCATCTGGGAGACGCTTCTTGCGAACCTCGCCGAGGACCTTATCCTCGTCAGCCGGGACCGGACGTACCGCTACCACACTGCTTACCTCGTGCAGGAGTACCGGGAGAGGACGGAGAGCAGACTCACGATCACCGAGCGGATATCCGACGCCCTGAAACTCGTCGGCAGGCTGCCGTCCCCGGCGCTGGTCAGGCTCGAAGGCGGCGAGGAGGTGGCCGGGAGCTGAGGAGTTCCGGACCGTCACTCGATGTACGCGAGGACCTTGCGCTTCATCGGGGCTCTGCTCGCGATGGTGCTGTAGGCCCAGCGTGCCATCCGGCCGATGAGGTCCTGCCTGCTCAGTTCCAGAAAGAGGGTGAGAGAGGGGTTGAACTTGGACTTAAAGAGGTTTAAGTTCTCGTTGTTCGCCCCGACGTTCTCCATCTGCCGGTACCCCCGTTCCTTCGCCTGCTGGAGAAGAAGCCACTGCAGGAACTCGTTGCCGGGCATCGCGGTCATCTTCGGGGCCCCCATCCAGAGGGTGAAGACCTTGTACTCCTGGGTGGCCTGCACCCCGGTAACCGTGCCTTCGGCGTCGTAGAGGTAGTAGAGGCCGAGCTCGTCGGGATACGCCCGAAAGAGGTCCTCGAAGTAGGCCCGGTTGATCATCGGAATATTCATGTCGGGGTCGCTGAACCGCTCGGCGACCGAGGAGTAAAAGATCGAGATGTCCGTGCTCTTCTCGAGGCGGTATCCGTTCTTCTCGACCTTCCGCAGCTTGGTCCTGAGATTGGAGGAGAAACCGTCCCAGATCTCCTGGATGGGCGGCATGAGGTCGATGAGGTAGGAGAAGTGAATCCGGGTTTCGTAGCCCTCGCCGAGGAACTGCCGGACATCGATGAACCCCGGCACCTGGGTTATGGCGAGGTAATTCGGGGCCAGGGCCGCAAACTCGCTCTCCAGGTCCTCCGTGATGATCGCGAGCATCGACTCTTTCTTGCTCTGTTTCGCGGTGTCGTAGCGGCGGCCCATGAGGAACCCGAGATACGGTATCACCGACTGGAGTGGAGGAGGCGAGAGGAGGAGGTTGATCCCGTGCATCTGCTTCTGGAAGAGCGGGCAGATGCCGATCAGTTCGTTGCCCTTGAAGATGCCGTAGGGGAGGAACCGGAAACCGGTGTGCCTCTCGGTGATCTTCAGAAAGTCCCACTTGTGGAAGAGGCGGCCGGAGGCGCTCTCGTCCACGAACGTATCCCATCTCTCCCTATCGTCGATGAGTCCTGTAGTAATTCTCTTCCCCCCTTCCGGCATTGCTGCCGGTCGCGGTGGAGTATTCACGATTGTTCATATATACATTTCGCCGAATCGCACCGATCAGGCCTGGGTATTTATTCCTGAAGTTATATATTATGGCAAATTAAATTTCTCCGGACCGGATGCCGGGCCCTCCGGGCTGCCGGCAACGGCGGCTTCACGGAATCATAACCTTCAAATCGACCCGGGCACCACATAACAAGCGTATTCGTCTGCGGACGCAAAGCCTCTAAGCGCTGCACTGGAGGAGAGACCTGATATGCTCACGGACCGGGAACTGGAACGCTATCGGCGGCAGATCGCGCTCTTCGGAGAGGATGCCCAGGAGCGATTGAAGAAGGCGAGGGTCGTCATCGTCGGGGCCGGCGGGCTTGGCTGCCCGGCCGCTCTCTACCTTGCCGCCGCCGGCATCGGGGAGCTTCGGCTGGTCGACGGCGACGTCGTGGACCTGACCAACTTAAACCGGCAGGTGCTCCATACCGATCGCGACATCGGGCGGGCGAAGGTCGAGTCGGCGGCCGAAAAACTCCTCGCGCAGAACCCCGATCTCAGGGCTGTTTCGATCCGTGCGACCGTCGACGAGGAGAATGCCACTGAGATCGCGGGCGGGGCCGATCTCATCATCGACGCCGCCGATAACTTCCGGGTGCGCTATACCCTCAACCGGGTGGCGCTCCATGCGGGCATTCCGCTCATTCACGGGGCGGTGAGGGGGTTCGACGGACAGGCGACGACGATCGTCCCCGGCCGGACGGCCTGCCTCGAATGTATCTTCCCGACACCCCCGCCCGGCGAGAGCGTCATCCCCGTGGTCGGGACCACGGCCGGGATCATCGGGCTCGTCCAGGCGAACGAGGCGATCAAGTATATCACCGGGACCGGCGACCTTCTCACGAACCGGCTGCTCATCTGGGACGGGCGGGCCGCCACGATGGCGACCCTGCCGGTCGAGCGGCAGGAGGAGTGCGGCGCGTGCGGGACCGATCGGTGTTGAGGAGCGGAAGATGCAGGTTAGAGTAAGGGCGTTTGCCCGGTTGAGGGAGGCCATCGGGGGGGACCTGACGCTTGAGACCCCCCAGGGCACGACGATGAGCGGGCTGCTTGCGGCGGTCGGCGACGTATCGAGAGATGCTCATGAGGCGCTCTTCGAGGAGAGCGGGGAACTCAGGGGATACGTGATCCTGATGCACAACGGCAGGCGCGTCCGGCGTGCGGAGGCGGCGACGCTCACCCTCGCCGAAGGCGACGAGGTCGC
Organism: Methanoculleus caldifontis; assembly: GCF_032842345.1. Taxonomy (NCBI): domain Archaea; kingdom Methanobacteriati; phylum Methanobacteriota; class Methanomicrobia; order Methanomicrobiales; family Methanomicrobiaceae; genus Methanoculleus; species Methanoculleus caldifontis. The sequence continues at coordinate 56,618 of NZ_WBKO01000002.1, forward strand.
GCTCTTCCCGCCGGTGGCGGGCGGGTGACGGAGGAGATCAACATGATCAGCGTAACAAGAGACGATTTTGATCTGAACGCCGAGATCGACCGGGTAAGAAGGCCGGACATGGGTGGCCTGGTCACCTTCCTCGGCGTCGTCAGGGACGAGGGCGGTCTTGAGGCGATGGAACTCGAGGCCTACGAGGAGGTTGCGGTGAAGGAGATGGAGACGATCCGGGACGAGGCGTTTGCAAAGTTCCCGATCGGGGCCGTCACCGTCATTCACCGGATCGGCCGGCTCCGGGTCGGCGAGAACATCCTTCTCATCGTCGTCGGCGCCGGGCACCGGAAAGAGGCGTTTGAGGCCTGTGAGTATATCCTCGAGCGGATCAAGGAGAGCGTGCCGATCTGGAAGAAGGAGATCGGGGAGGGCGGCGAGCGCTGGGTGCCGGGGGACTCCGGAAAGTAGAGCCTTCTTTTTTACTCACTCCAATCTCTCAGTTCAGATCCCATGGAGCACTCAAAGATTGGGGACGCGCAGGAGAGGGTTTGGAATGGTCGTCCGGGCATGGAAAATGGGTCTGATCTCCGGCAGGCTGTGGCTTTCTCGCTGCCGAAAACATACCGGAGCGGGAGACGTCGGGCCGATCCGATCCGGCAACGACAGTGAGGAAAATCTCCCGGTTTTCCGACGCGAGCGGTACAGCCGGAAGTGGTTGACCGCCGTGATGGGCACGACCGGTTCCACCGCTCTACGATGAGGCTCGTGCCCCTTCTTCACAACGGTCACGATTCCCCTGCGCCGTGACCGGCATCGGCATGCCGGCGGCCTGTCAACGTCCGCGTGACTGTAGCATGTCCGGAACGGTTCCACAGCGAATGCCCGATAGCCGGCGTGACCCGAAGATATAAATATTCACAATTGTTATCTATGATGGGTGAGATTAACAATTGTTAATTCATACCCTTGCCGAGGTGGCGGAACGGCTACGCGGTTGACTGCAGATCAACTCCATCCCGGTTCGACTCCGGGCCTCGGCTCTCCATGAAGGAACAGATCCAGAAGACGTTCGAAGCGCTCTTCGCGCTCGAGGATATCCGGGAAGTGCTCCGGGAGGCGCTCCCGACCGGCCCGGATCCCGCCGAAGAGCAGGCGATCCGGGAGGGTGTCGCCCGGGTCCGTGCCGTCCTCGACGACCTGGAGGCCGGGACGGGCTCTCCGCAGGTCACGAAGATCGCAGGCAGCCTCGATATCCGGAACAGGGAAGAGGCGTATATCAATATCCAGCCGATCCAGGCCGCCGGCCGCCTGACCCTCGAGGCCCGGAAGGCCCTCATCGCCTACGGCGACGGTTACTCCACCTGCGACGCCTGCCGCAAACCCTTCCGTCTCGACCAGATTACAAAGCCCCCCATCGCGGCGTTTCACGAGGATCTTGCCCGGTTCCTGAATATGGACGTGGTCCGCGTCGTTCCCGGCGCCCGCCGTGGGTTCCAGGCGGTCGCCTCCACGCTCGTCAAGCCGGGCGACCCGGTCATCGTCTCGGCTCTCGCCCACTACACGGAGTTCCTGGCCGTCGAAGGGGCGGGAGGCGTGGTGAAGGAGGTCTCGGTCTCGAAAGAGAACCTCGTCACCCCCGACGCCGTCGCCGCAAAGATCGAGGACGTCCGGCGCGAGACCGGGAGGACTCCGGCGCTCGCCATGATCGACCACGTGGACTACCAGTTCGGGAACGTCCACGACGTCGCCGGCATCGCGAAGGTCGCTCACCAATACGACGTCCCCTTCCTCCTCAACGGGGCCTATACCGTCGGCACCATGCCCGTCGACGGCAGAGCGATCGGGGCCGACTTCGTCGTCGGCTCCGGGCACAAGAGCATGGCCTCCCCCGCCCCGTCCGGGGTCCTCGCCGCCACCGCCGAGTGGGCGCCGCGGGTCTTTCGGACCACGGCGATGGTCGGAGACCTCACCCGCCGGAAGTTCGGGGTCAAGGAGGTGGAGATGCTCGGATGCACCCTGATGGGGGCGAACCTGATCGCCATGATGGCCTCGTTCCCCGCAGTCCGGGAGCGTACCCTCCGCTGGGACGAGGAGGTGAAGAAGTCAAACCACTTCATCGACGGCCTTCTCGCTATCGAGGGCACGAAGGTCCTCTCCGAGTACCCGCGGAAGCACACCCTCACCAAGGTGGACACCACCGGGAGTTTCGATACGGTCGCGGCGACCCACAAGCGGCGGGGCTTCTTCCTCTCCGACGAGCTCTCAGGGCGTGGTATCGCCGGGGAGTTCGCCGGCGCCACCCGGACCTGGAAACTGAACACCTTCGGCCTCTCCTGGAAGAAGATCCGTTACCTGACGGAGGCCTTCCAGGAGATCGCCGCAAAATATGAACTGAACGTCAGGACAGCATAAGTATGAGCACACACCACTATCGGCCGGGCACGCTCGCCCTCCACGCCGGCCAATCGCCCGATCCGGCGACGGGAGCCCGGGCAGTACCGATCTACCAGACGACCTCCTATGTCTTCCGCGACACGGAACACGCAGCAAACCTCTTTGCTCTCAAAGAGCCCGGGAACATCTACACGCGGCTGATGAACCCCACCACCGACGTCTTCGAGCAGCGGATGGCCGCCGTCGAAGGCGGGACCGGAGCGGTCGGGGTCGCGTCGGGGATGGCGGCTATCTCAAACGCGCTCCTTGCCGTCACCCGACCGGGCGACGAGATCGTCGCCGCCGACAACCTCTACGGCGGCACCTACGAGCTCTTCAACTACACGTTCCCGAAACTAGGGCGGAAGGTGGCCTTCGTCGACTCGACCGATCCGGAGGCCTTCCGGGCGGCGATAACGGAGAAGATCCGGGCGGTCTACGCAGAGTCGATCGGGAACCCCAAACTGGACGTTCCCGACTTTGAGGCCATCGCGGCGATCGCCCACGAGGCCGGGGTGCCGTTCGTCGTGGACAACACCGCTGCGGTCGGCCTGGTCCGCCCCATCGACCACGGCGCCGATATCGTCGTCCTCTCGGCCACCAAGTTCGTCGGGGGCCACGGCACCTCGATCGGCGGGGTGATCGTCGATTCCGGCAACTTCGCCTGGGATAACGGGAAGTTTCCCGGGTTCACCGAGCCCGACCCCTCGTACCACGGGCTGCAGTACTGGGAGACGTTTCGCGACTACTCGGGTCTCGGGAACGTCGCCCTCGTCTACAAGGTCCGGCTCGAGGTCCTCCGGGACATGGGCGCGTGCCTCTCGCCGATGAACGCCTTCCTCCTCCTGCTGGGGCTTGAGACGCTCCACCTCCGGATGGAACGGCACTCGGAGAACGCGCTGGCTGTCGCCCGGTTCCTCCGGGACCACCCGAAGGTCGCCTGGGTGAACTACCCGGGGCTCCCCGATCACCCGGCCCACGCCCTCGCCCGGAAGTACCTCGCCGGCGGTTTCGGCGCCCTGGTCGGGTTCGGGGTGAAAGGGGGGTGCGATGCAAGCAGGAAGGTGATCGAGCGCCTGCGGCTCTTCTCGCACCTGGCAAATATCGGCGACGCAAAGAGCCTCGTCATCCACCCCGCGAGCACCACCCACCAGCAGCTGACGCCCGCGGAGCAGGCGGCGTGCGGTGTCACCCCGGATTACATACGCCTCTCCGTCGGGATAGAGGATATCAGGGATATCATCGAAGACCTCGACCAGGCTCTGCGGGATGCGTAACATGCCCGGTTCGGTCGGTACCGTGCGGACCGGGTACGTCACCTTCCCCGAACCCCTCATTCTCGAGAGCGGCGCGGTCCTCGCCCCGGTGACGATCGCCTACGAGACCTACGGGCGGCTGAACCGGGAGAAGAGTAACGCGATCCTGATCTGTCACGCCCTCTCCGGCGACGCCCACGCGGCAGGCTACCACGAGGGGGCCGATCGGCCGGGGTGGTGGGACGGGGTCGTCGGTCCCGGAAAGGCCTTCGACACCGACCGCTACTTCGTCGTCTGCTCAAACGTCATCGGCGGCTGCAAGGGATCGACGGGGCCGGCCTCCGTCAACCCGGCGACCGGCCGGCCCTACGCCCTCGCGTTCCCCGTGATCACCGTGCGGGACATGGTCCGGGCGCAGAAACGGCTGATAGATCACCTCGGAATCGAGTGCCTCGCCGCGGTGGCAGGCGGTTCGATGGGGGGCATGCAGGCGCTCCAGTGGGCGGTCGCCTACCCGGAGGCAGCCCGGAAGGTGATCGCGATCGCCACGACCGCACGCTCGACCGCCCAGCAGATCGCCTTCAACGAGGTCGGGCGGCAGGCGGTCATGGCCGATCCCGCGTGGGCGGGCGGAGACTACCCGGCCGACCATCTACCGGTGCAGGGACTTCGACTCGCCCGGATGATCGGGCACATCACCTACCTCTCCGACGGGGCGATGCGCGAGAAGTTCGGGCGCAACCTGCAGGGCCGCAGCACCGTCGGCTACGGCTTCTCCACCGAGTTCCAGGTCGAGAGTTACCTCCACCACCAGGGCGACACCTTCACCCGGCGGTTCGACGCCAACTCCTACCTCTACATAACCCGGGCGCTCGACTACTTCGACCTCGCCGTGGACGACTCGCTCGCCGCCGGTCTTGCCGGGGCGAAGGCTTCGTTCCTGGTCGTCTCGGTATCCTCGGACTGGCTCTACCCGCCCTACCAGTCCGAGGAGATCGCAAACGCGCTGGCCGCGAACGGCATTCCCGTCCAGTACTGCGAGATCCGGTCGAATTACGGCCACGACGGTTTCCTCCTCGAAGACGGGCAGATGAACTACCTCATCGGCACGTTCCTCGATCACCTGCTCGTCCGGGACGTCATGGAGACGGATGCCCCGACCATCGCCGAGCGGGCGTCCATCCACGACGCTGCGAGGATCATGATCGAGAACGCCGTCAACCACCTCCCCGTCCTCGCCGAACGGGGCGATCTCGCCGGGATCGTCACCTCCTGGGACATCGCGAAAGCGGTCGCCTGCAGTCACGGGAGCCTCGACGAGATCATGTCCCGCTCGGTCGTCACCGCCGCGCCGGACGAACCGGTCACGGAGGCCGCCCGGAGGATGGAGGAGCGCTCGATATCCGCCCTCCCCGTCGTCGACGCCGACCGGCGGGTGATCGGGCTCATATCGAGCGATGCCATCAGCACGCTGATAGGACGATGCGCATGACAACACAAGCAGAAAAAAATGAATCGGCTCTCCTGATCTTCGGGTGCCCGGAGGTCCCGGTGCAGGCGGCGATCGGCCTCTATCTTGCAGGCCGGCTCGCCGAGGACGGCTACGACGTGGTCACGGCCGGAAACCCCTCGGTTCTCGCGCTCCTCCGCGTCTCCGACCAGAAAAAGCATTACATCGGAAAAACCGTCGACCTCGACCGTTGCATCGGGGAAGTCGCGGAGAAGAAGCGGGACGCCGCCCTCTGCGTGGTCTTCGCCCATAACGATGCCGGTCTCTCGTATGCCGCCTCGATGCGCTACCTCCTCCCGGAAGCGCGCCTCGTCGTCGTCGTCTTCGGCCGGAATGCCGAGGAACTCGCAGCACAGGTCGAGTTCCCCTGCGAAAAGGTCGTGGAGAAGGCGGTCCACAACCCGGTGAAGTTGAAGAAAGGGATCGACGAGGTCTTCGGATGGCGTGCATAGACGAGCTCGACCCGGAGGTTCTCCTCCGGGGTGCCTCCTTCGCGGAATGTCGCGCCCTGGTGGAGAAGCGCTGCCACGAGGTCTACTACGTCGACCCGGGATACGCGATCTTTGATAAGCACATCATCGGGGTCCCGCCGATCGCCGTCGGGGTGGAGGAGGATACCTTCATCCTCCTCCCCTACACCAAGCCCTGTTACGGGACGTTCCTGATCCGGGTGCCGGGGGGCGAGGAGATCGAACGGCTCAGGCAGAAGGGGAGAAAGAGACCGTGATCGATCCGGAACAGGTCTGGCTGGTGCGCTACTCCGAGGTCTTCCTCAAGTCGGAGCCCGTCCGCCGGGAATGGGAGAGGACCCTGATCCGGAATATCAAGAGAGTGCTTCCCGATTCAGAACCCTGGCGGGAGCGCGGGAGGATCTGGCTTTCAGGCGTGGTCGATCCGGAGAAACTCAAGAGTATCTTCGGGATCGTCTCGATCTCACTCTGCGACGTCGTGCCGCTCGACGGGCTCTCCGGGGGCATCCTCGCCTTCTGCGAGCGCCGCGACATTGCGGAGGCGGCGACCTTCGCCCTCCGGATCCGGCACGTCGGGAAACACTCCTTCACCTCCCGGGATCTTGCCGAGCGGCTCGGAGACCTGATCCGAGGGGAGTACCCGCACCTCCGCGTCGATCTCGACGACCCGGAGCGGGAGATCTTCGTCGAGGTCCGGGACGGGACCTGCTACCTCTTCGACCAGAAGATCCCTGCCGTCGGCGGCATTCCCCTCGGCGTCGAGGGGACGCTCGTCGCGCTCGTCTCCGGCGGTATCGACTCCCCGGTCGCGGCCTATCTGATGATGAGGCGCGGGTGCCGGATCGTCCCCGTCTACGTCGGGCTCGAAGGCTACCTCGACGGGACGAACCTCGCCCGGACCGAGGCCACAATCGAGGCCCTCCGCCGGTACCAGCCCGATATCGAACTTATGGTCGTCGGAGACGGCTACCTCGCCCGGGCGCGGCAGGGCCTCGAGGAGCGGGGAGAGGAGCGCTACACCTGCCTCCTCTGCAAGCGGCGGATGTACCGGATCGCCGCCGACGTTGCCCGGAGGGAGGGGGCGAAGGGTTTCGTCACCGGGGAGTCGATGGGCCAGGTCGCGTCGCAGACCCTCGATAATCTCGCGGTGCTCACCGATGCGGCGACGATCCCGGTCTACCGGCCGTTGATCGGGTTCGACAAGGAGGATGTCGTCCGGCTTGCCCGCAAGATCGGGACGTTCGACGCGTCGATTACCCCTGCCTGCGGGTGCGGGGCGGTGCCGGCACGGCCCGCCACCGCTGCGACGATCGAGACCGTCCGCGCTCTCGAGGAAGCGGTGAGAAATGTTGATGATGTGGGAGCGCTTGCAGACCCTGACAATGCGTGAGTGAGAGAAGGAGGCTGATACCGATGGGACGGATATACCATGACATCACCTGGACGATCGGGAACACCCCGCTCGTTCGGCTGAACCGGGTGACGGAAGGCTCCCGTGCGACCGTCCTCGCCAAGGTGGAGTCGTTCAACCCGATGGGAAGCGTGAAAGACCGGATAGGTGTCGCGATGATCGACGGGGCCGAGCGGACCGGCGAGATCCGGGAGGGGACGACGATTGTCGAGGCGACGAGCGGCAACACCGGGATTGCACTCGCGTTCGTCTGCGCCGCCCGCGGCTACCCGCTCGTGCTCGTGATGCCCGAGACGATGAGCGTGGAACGGCGAAAGCTCCTCGCAGCGCTTGGCGCCGAGGTGGTCCTCACGCCCGGAGCCGAGGGGATGAGGGGAGCGGTCGGCCGTGCGGCCCACATAGCCGCCGAGAACCCGAACACCTATTTCGTGCCCCGGCAGTTCGAGAACCCGGCGAATCCCGCCGTCCATCGCCGGACGACGGCCGAGGAGATCTGGCGGGACACCGATGGGATCGTCGATGCCATCGTCGCCGGCGTCGGGACGGGCGGGACGATCACCGGGGTCGCGGAGGTCATCAAGGCTCGAAAACCCTCCTTTAAGGCCATCGCCGTCGAACCGGCCGAGTCCCCCGTCCTCTCGGGCGGAACGGCCGGCCCGCACCGGATCCAGGGGATCGGGGCCGGGTTCGTGCCGGATGTTCTCAGAACCGATCTCGTCGACGAGATCCTCCGGGTTACCTCCGCGGATGCCTTTGCGATGAGCCGCCAGCTCGCCGCGAAGGAGGGAATCCTTGCCGGCATCTCCTCGGGCGCCGCGGCTCACGCGGCCTTGCAGGTTGCGGCCCGGCAGGAGTTCGAGGGGAAGACGATCGTCGTGATCCTCCCGGATACGGGCGAGCGCTACCTCTCGACCGATCTCTTTGGAGCATGACGGGGGACGGGGCGCGGTGAGCATCAGGGAAGATATCCGGACGGTCTTTACAAAAGACCCGGCGGCCCGGTCGACGCTCGAGGTGATCTGCTGCTACCCGGGTCTCCACGCGATCTGGGCGCACCGGATAGCGCATGCCTTCTACTGCCGCCGGCTCTATTTCCCGGCCCGGCTCGTCTCCCATATCTCGCGAGCGCTGACCGGGATTGAGATCCACCCCGGCGCGAAGATCGGGCGCCGGGTCTTCATCGACCACGGCTCAGGCGTCGTGATCGGGGAGACGGCGGAGGTCGGCGACGACGTCCTGATCTACATGGGCGTGGTTCTCGGCGGCACGGCGCTTGAGCAGACAAAAAGGCACCCGACCATCGAGGACGGCGTCGTCATCGGGTCGGGGGCGAGCGTTCTCGGCCCCATCACCGTCGGCCGCGGGGCAAAGATTGGGGCGGGTTCGGTCGTCGTCCGCCCCGTCCCCCCTGGTGCGACGGTCGTTGGGGTTCCGGGCAGGCTCGCGGGCCCGAAGTGCCGGAAGGGCCAGGAGCGACTCGACCGCGGCGACCTCCCCGACCCGATGCTCCGGGTGGTCAGCCGCATGCTCGATAGGCAGAACCGGATCGACGAGCGGCTCCGGGCGGTGGAGCGGTCGGGATTGGTCGGCGGCAAACGGCAGGAGGAGATCGCGCTCGAGGAGAGCGTCAGGGCGGCGCTGAGAGAGGTGATCGACCCGGAGGTCGGGATCGACGTCGTCGATCTCGGCCTCGTCAAGGGGATCACCGTCCAGGACTCCTCGGTGCTCGTGGAGATGGTCCTGACCACCGCCGCCTGCCCTCTCGTCGACTACCTCTCCGACCAGGTCAGGAGCCGGGTGCTCGACGTGAGCGGTGTCAGGGACGTCGAGGTCCGGGTGCTCGACGAACCCTGGGACTGGGACCGGTTCTTCGCTCAGAGAGACATTCTTGGCGAACCCTGAAGACCGGCCTACCGGGGGAGGTCCAGCATCCGCCGGATCGCCGTCCGCGCCCGGGCGGCGGTATCCTCCGGGACCGTCACCCGCGGCTCACACCGTTCGAGGGCTGCAAGCACCTTCGCGAGATCGGTCTTTTTCATGTTGACGCAGACCGCCCGGCTCGAGAGAGGGAAGAAGACCTTTTCCGGGCACTGTTTTTTGAGCTGGTGGAGGAGCCCTGCCTCGGTGCCGATGACGAACTCCCGGCAGGGGCTCGCACAGGCGTGCCGCACCATTCCCGAGGTCGAGAAGACGCGATCGGCGCGGTCGATCACCTCGGGCCGGCACTCGGGATGAACGAGCACCTCGGCGTCCGGGTGGGCACGGCGGGCTTCCTCCACGTCCCCGGTTGTCATCCGGTCGTGGACGATGCAATAGCCGTCCCAGGGGAGGATCTCTTTTTCGGTGAACCGGGCGACGTAGCGGCCGAGGTTCCGGTCGGGAAGGAAGATAACCTGCTCCGCCGCGAGCGACTCGACGACGGCGACGGCGTTTGCGGAGGTGCAGCAGATATCGCTCTCCGCCTTCACTTCGGCGGAGGTGTTGACGTAGGCAACCACGGCGGCTTTTGGGAACCGCTCGCGGAGAACCCGGACCTCGCCGGGGACGACCATCTCCGCCATCGGACAGCAGGCGTCGGCCGCGGGCAGGACGACCGTCTTCTCCGGCGAGAGGATCGCCGCCGTCTCGGCCATGAAGTCGACGCCGCAGAAGACGATGACGTCGGCATCGACCTTCGCCGCCGCTTGTGCGAGTTCGAGCGAGTCCCCGACGAGGTCGGCGACCTCCTGCACCGTCGGGATCTGGTAGTTGTGGGCGAGGATGACGGCGCCGCGCTCCTCTTTCAACGCGGCTATCCGTTCGACGAGGGTTTGGGCGGGACTTGAAGATGGGATGGTATCACAACCTCTCTTTGCAGTCGACGATGCGGTCCTGTCCATAACTGTTATCCCTGTGCGCACTTAACAATTGTTAATACGTGATCCGGCCCGGGTTGCCGGACTTACAGGGACGATCCCATGGCGCGAATCTTATCTGAACGGGACGTGACGATCCTGAAGAGATCTGCCCCGGAATGCCTGGGGCTGGTCTGCGCGGGTTCAGGAGGGCCATACCGGTCCATCCTCCCCCCGCTTGCGAACCACTACGCGACGGACGCAGAGGATTTCCGGAAGCGGCTGGAACGGCTGAACGATGACGACCTCCGTTACCTCGTAGGACTGATACTGGACGGGAGCGAGAGCCTCGGCTGCGTTCCTCCCGAGCATATTGAGGTCTTCCTCACCTTCGTCGATGACCGGCTCGGCCGGGACGCCGCCCTCGCGATCCTGCAGTATTACGAGAGGGAGGACGGGTGCGCCCGGTGAGCCCCTGCCTCAGACATCCCGGAATGGGGTGAGGTCGCACCCGGTGCAGGGGAGGCACATCGTCCTCGCCCGCCGGGGGTCAAGGTCGTGTCGTTCCAGTGTCTCGCGGGTCATCGCCGCGAGGCGGAGGAGCCGCTCCGGCGACGGGCGCTCGACGGCGATCTCCCCCGCCCGGAGGGGCGATGCGGAGATCGGCCGGAGGATGGGAATGACGCCTATCCTCGCAAGAAGGGCGACGCCGTCTCTGATCGTTTCGTCGTCTTCGCCGAGGCCGATGATGAAGTTCGAGAAGACGGCGTTCCTCCCGAAGACCTCCACCGCCCCTGCGAGCGCATTGAGGATGAACGGAAGGGAGAGGCCGGGGCAGACCCGCGCGAAGATTGCCGGGTCCATCGTCTCGACGTTGTACTTGATCTCATCGGCACCGGCGGCGCGGAGGATCGCGGTCGAGTCCGCGGTCGGATAGACCGAGACCCCGATCGGGAGATCGAACCGCGCCCGGAGCGCCCTCACCACGGCGGCCATCCGCTCCACCTCCTGCTCCGGCGATCCGGCGACGCCGCTCGTGAGGGAGATCGCAGAGAGGCTCCCGCTGGCGGCAGCCTCCTCGACCATCCTGACGACCGTCTCCGTGTCCTTGATCGCCCCGTCGAGCTTCGGCACCGGGCAGAACTTGCAGTCGTAGATGCAGCGCTCGCTGACGGTGATGTAGGCCTGTTCCGGGCAGTGACAGAGCGAGCGCTCGAGCCTGCCCCGCACGATCGTCTCCCCATTCCGGACAATGGCGATCCCATCCCTGTCCGGGACGACCCGGAGCGGCGATGCGGGGTTGACGGAGAGGCGGACCCGCCGGCCGCCGGAGCGGATGAAGACCGACGACCCTCCGGCGCCGGGACCCGCCGTCGCCGTTGTCGGCAGGAAATCTGCGCTTAGCGCCTCGTCGATGCTCGCCGACCCTATGCTGATGAGATACGCCTTCTCCTCGGGTGTCATGGTACGCATGAATTCAGCTCCTCCCTCTCGTTGTCGTGGCTGCCGGGACGGAAGTTAACAATTGTTAATCAGACTTATGGGTATCGCCAGGGATCCATATATTACTTGTCGTTGCGGCCGAATCTGCCGCATTCCGGTTCTGCAGGACATTTATGGGGTGGCGGGACCAATGCTCTGGGACAGGTATGCAGATCATCCTCCCGGACAGGAGCGTGCGGACGCTTTCCTGCGCCTCCGCGCCGATAGAAGAGATCCTCCTTGAGCTCGGCATCAACCCGGCGACCGTGATCGTCGTGAAGAACGGCAGGATCGTCCCCGAGGACGTGACGGCGGAAGAGGGCGACGAGCTCCGGATCCTCCGGTTCTCGCACGGCGGGTGAACCGGTGACTTCGGCGGAGAACCGGTGCTCTCTCTGCGGCGAACCCGCGGTCGTCCGCCTCGCCGAGCCGGAGCGGCGGCTCTGCGCCGCCCACTTCATCGAGGACGCCGGGGCCCGCGTCTTCGCCGCCGTGAAGCACGAATGCATGATATCTTCGGGCGACCGGGTCGCCGTCGGCCTGAGCGGGGGGAAAGACAGCACCGCCCTGCTCCTGCTGCTCCACCCCATCCTCCCCGCACTCGGCGCGAGTCTCATTGCGGTCACCATCGACGAAGGGATCGCGGGCTACCGGGAGGAGACCCTCAAGGCCGCAGAATCCCTGACAGACGAACTCGGCGTCGAGCATGCGATCGTCACGTTTACCGACCTCTTCGGGGACGATCTCGACAGGCTGCTCGTCGGAAGAGAACCGCAGGGCTGCACCGTCTGCGGCGTGCTGCGCAGGCGGGCGCTCGTCGAGGGGGTAAAGAGGGTCGGCGCGACGAAGCTTGCCACCGGCCATAACCTCGACGACGAGGCGCAGTCGGTCCTGATGAACGTCCTCCGCGGCGACCTCCCCCGCCTCCTCCAGGACACCTCAGCCGGCTATCCGGGTCACTTCGTCCCGCGGATAAAGCCGCTTGCCGTCCTCTCCGAGAAAGAGATCGTGACCTACCTCCTCCTCCGCAGCTATTTCCGTGACCTGCCCGAGTGCCCCTACGCCGGGACCGCGCTCCGGTCGGAGGTGCGATCGATGCTTGCCGGGCTCGAGCACCGCCACCCGGGGACGATGCTCCGCCTGATGCGGTTCCGCGATGGGGTCAGGCGTTCGGCCTGCCCTGCGGAGCCGGCGAAGGCGCTCTCTACCTGCCGGATCTGCGGCGAACTTGCGAGCGGCGAGGTTTGCCAGGTCTGCAGGCTGCTCGGGCGGGACGGAAAGTAGCGGGTCTCACCGGTCGCCGCCGCAGCAGGACCCCTCATCTCCCCCGCAGCCGCAGGTGCCGCTGTCCATCTCCTTACCCCGGAGGGCCGCCCCGATCATCGCCCAGGCGCACCCGACCCCGCTCTGGACCTCGATGGCCTGCACCGGGCAATTCCTGGCGCACGCCCCGCACTCCATGCACTCCTCCGGCCGGACGACCTCGACCCGCCGGTTCCCCTCTGCAAAGACCCCGTGCGGGCAGACCTCGGTGCACCGCAGGCAGCCGAAACACCGCTCCGGGTTGTAGCGGAGGGTGTTCTCGCGGTAGGAGTCAAACATCAGACCGCCCCCAGAAGGCGGGCCACCCCGAGGACGGCGGCAAGGACGGCTCCCAGGACCGCCATCCCGGCCATGAACGGCACGTAGCGGAAGATCTCCTTCTTCACGCCGGTCCGCGACGTGAACGGGGTCGAACCGGTGAAGTTGAGCGCGAGGTACGCGGTCACGGGGGGCATGAGGAGGAGAGGTGCGAGCGCGGCAGGGACGCCTGCCCACCCGGACGCGGCAGTCTCCATGAAGAAGGTGGCCGAGAAGGGAAGAGCGACGATTCCGCCCAGAATGAGCCCTTTCGTGCTGAAGTCCCGGGTGGGGATGAACGGCAACAGGGCCGGGAAGAGCACCGTTCCGGCAAGGACCGCGGAGATTGCCCCGAGCGCTGCCGGCAGGCCTGCAAGGAGGTAAAGGACGATCGCGCCTGCAGCGGTCGGAAGCGCGGCGTGGACGAGCTCCATCGGCGCGAGCACGAGCCGGTCGACGACCGGGAAGCGGACGCGCCGCATATCGGGCGTCGCTCGCCCGATGGCGAGATACTCCGGGAGGTCGCTTGCCCGCACGGGCCCGTACTCCACGCTGAATCCCGAACGCCGCAGCACTTCGTGGGCAGAGACGCCCGGGGCGCCGAGCTGCGGGACGATGAGCGTCCGGTGCCGCACGACGGACGCGAGACCCGTGAGCGCTATCCTCCGGACGATCTCGTCGGTGCCGAAGGTCCCCTTCCCTGCAGCGCACCAGACGTTGATCCCGTGCGTGTCGAGCACAAGGATGTAGCCGTCGTGGCCGGAGAGGGCGGACCGGAGCGCATCGAAACTCAAGGTGTAGTTTGAGGAGGCAAAGACCGGCGAGTCGGGCGTGGGGTTCCCGAGCCGGTAGAGCCCGGGCTCCACGCGGTGCCCCATCCGATTTACTCCCCAGCGCGCGAGGAAGTGATCGAGGTGGTTGGCGGGCGTGATCCTGCTGTCTGTCGTTCGGATCTCCTGCACCGGTTCGGCGGCCGGCTGAACGGTCTCCGGACAGGACCGGCAGCACGACTGCGGCGGGGATGCCATGACCTCACTCCGCCTCATCGATCAGCGGCCCGAGGACGCTCTTGACCATCCCGCTGAGGCTCCCGGCCTTCATCAGCGCAAGGCAGCAGACCTCGCCGTCCCGCTCCCAGGTGATCAGCGCCAGCTTGTCGCCCGGTCGGATCCCTGCCTTTTCCCGCACGTCTTTCGGCAGGACCATCTGCCCGCGTTCGTCCACGCTGAGCACCGCCTCCACGCTGCAGACGGCAACCTGGTTGCACCCGCACGGCGTTCCGCCGGGCGGGCACCGTTCCGGATTGGTGTTCTCTTCTGCCATAGTGTTCTTCATACTATGGTTGAGAGGGGAGGATTTATAGTTATCCAAATTTTCAGATTAATCTGAAAATTCAAAATTTTTGTTGTGATCCCCGAAGCCCGGTTCCGGTGGCTGTCGAGAAGGCGGCGCCGCAGCTCCCCGGTAGAGGGCTGCAGAGCAGGTAATTTAGCCCTGTTGAAATGCTCCAAATAACCTCTGGATAGCATGAGTACCAATAGGGGCTGGCGGTGTGGCCTCGCGCGAAGCGAGTTTGAGCACCGTCAGGTGTGAGTCGCGAAGTCTGGATGGGTATTGATAGTCTCCTTCGCGTTCGTCGCGGCTTCGCGTGGGGTAGCTGGTGCAGATGGCGATACAGCCTCACGCGAAGAGCGCGAAGCCGCGAAGTGCGATGGTCCGAAGGGCCGGAGCTCGAGCACCGTTAGGTGCGAAGTGCGAGCGTAAGCGAGCTTGAGAGGCCTCAAGGCTTCGAAGGGAAGTCAAGCGGTTTGACCTCCAGAGGGGCTTCCTCGGAACTTTAGCGAAGTACCGGGTCACTCGCCGGCGGACGGCGGCGAAGCGCCGCGGACCCGCCCCCACCCGGTATAGACGTTCATCTTTTTGCTCCGCACGAACCCGATAACGGTGAGCCCGCCTGCCTCCGCGGCCTCGACGGCGGTGGTGGTCGTCGCCCCCCGCGAGACGATCACCGGGATGTTCGCCACCAGGCACTTCCTGACCATCTCGGAGGATATCCGGCCGGAGCTGACCGCAAACGTCCGTGAAAAGTCGATCCCTTCGAGGAGGCCGTGGCCGACGACCCGGTCGAGGGCGTTGTGCCGACCGATATCCTCGGCGATCCGGATTGCCTTCCCTTCTCCCTCGAAGAGCCCGACGAGGTGGATGCCGCCGGTGATCCGGTGCAGATCCGAGTCGAGCGTCTCTTTCGTCGCCGCCCGGATCGCCTCGGGCGCGAGGACGAGGTCGGACCGGATCGCGGGGAGCCGTCCGGTATCAAGGAACGAGGTGCTCCCGCCGCACCCGGAGAGGACGGTCTTGTGCGAGGTCAGGATCGCGAACGGGTTCTTCGTGAGGACGCTCGCGGTGTTCCCCTCGATGCGGATCGACTCGATCTCGCGGAGTTCCTTGACGATCCGCTCCGTGTAGAGGAACCCCACGACGAACTCCCGGAGCATCGCCGGGCTCGTCATGGCGGTGAGGGCGTGGCGCCCGTTGACGGTCACGGAGAGGGGCATCTCCTCCACGACAGGGTGGGTTGCGGGAACGAACGTCTCCCCGTCGCCTTTGACGATCGGCAGTTCCCGGTAGAGCATCAGGTCGCCCTCCGGGATATCTCTTCGACGGTGGCTATCATTGTGTCGACTTCCTCTGCTGTGGTATAGATGTAGGTGCTCGCCCGCACCGTTCCGTCCGGGAGGCCGATATGCTCCATGAGCGGCTGGCAGCAGTGGTGTCCCGACCGGACCAGGACGGCCGCGGCCTCGTCGAGGACCTGCGCCGCCTCGTGCGGGTGCATCCCTTCGACCGTGAACGAGACGACCCCGATCCGTTCGCCGGACGCATCCGGTCCCGCGACCGTGACGCCGTCGAGCGCGGCAAGCCCGTCGATCAGCCGGGCAGCGAGCCGCTCCTCGTGCCGCCGCACCGTCTCCATCCCGATCTCCCGGAGATACGCCGCCGCCCGTGCAAGCCCTATGACGCCGGCGATCGGGGGCGTTCCCGCCTCGTAGCGCTGCTCGCCGGGAGCGAGGATATAGCCTTCGGCCGTCGCGCTCTCGACCGACCCGCCCCCGACGAAGAGCGGTTCGAGGTCCGGCCGGCGCATCCAGAGCGCGCCCGTCCCGGTCGGGCCGAGCATCTTGTGGCCCGAGAAGCAGAAATAGTCGCACCCGATGGCGGCGACGTCGACCGGGAGATGCGGAGCCGACTGGGCGCCGTCGACGAGGAGCCGCGCACCCCGGTCGCGGCAGATCCCGGCGATCTCGCGGACGGGAAGGACGGTGCCGAGGACGTTTGAAGCGTGGGTGACGGCGACGAGCCGGGTATCGTCGCGGATGGCCGCCTCCAGGTCGGCGAGGTCGAGGCAGCCCTCAGAGTCCGGCCGGACGATATCCACCGCGACCCCCCGCTCGCGGAGCCGGAGCCAGGGGAGGAGGTTTGAGTGGTGTTCGAGGAGCGTTGTCACCACCCGGTCGCCCCGCTGCCAGGCGAGACCGGCGGCGACCGCTCCTATCGCCTCGGTGGTGTTCCGGGTGACGGCAAGGGCGCCCCCGTCCCCGCCGACGAACGACCGGACGGCGTCGCGGGCGTCCCGGTAGCGGTGGGTGGCGACGACGGCGAGCCGGTGCATCCCCCTCCCGACGTTTGCCCGGTACCGGAGGTCGTACTCGACCATCGCCTGGACCACCGGTTTCGGGGTGAGCGACGTCGCCGCGCTGTCCAGGTAGATGAGGTCCCGGGTGATCGGGAAATCCGTCCTGCAGTCCTCGATCTTCATAATACCTCGTCCATGCTCCCGCTTCGGTATCCGGCGAGGTCCAGGGCGACATAGGCAAAGCCGATCCCCCGGAACGCGGCCATGACCTTGTCTCGCACGCTAAAGAGGGATTCCAGTTTGTCGGGAGGCACCTCTATCCGGGCGACATCGCCGTGCACCCGGACCCGCACCTGCACCTGAGCGAATCCCAGGCCCTGCAGGGCCTCCTCGGCCGCCTCGATCCGGGCGAGCGCCTCCTCTGTGATCTCGTCCCCGTAGGGGATGCGGGTTGCGAGGCAGGCTGCCGAAGGCTTGTTCCAGAACGGGAACCCACACTCGCGTGCGATCCTGCGGACGTCGCCCTTCGCCGCACCCGCCTCGACAAGGGGGTGGCAGACCCCTTCCTCGTCGCTTGCAGCAAGCCCCGGGCGGTACGTGCCGAGGTCGGAGACGTTCGTTCCGTCTGCAACCGTGTCGATCCCCCCCCGGCGGGCCAGTTCCTTCAGCAGGAGGGAGGATGCTTTTTTGCAGGCGTAGCACCGGTCGGGCCGGTTCGCCCGGAAGGTCTCGTCCCGGAGGATCGGGAACGCCACGACCTCCAGGGGGAGGTCCAGCCGGGTAGCGGTCTCCCGCGCCTCCCGCACCGCCTGCCGGGGCAGGAGCGGCGAGTCCAGGAGGACGCACCGGACCCGCTCCTTTCCGAGCGCCCGGACGGCCAGGGCGGCGAGGAGCGAGCTGTCGACGCCCCCTGAGTAGGCGACCAGCATGGGCCCTTTCGCCTTGAGGCTCCTGGCGATCGCCTCACCGCTGCTCTCTGGTTCCACCGGCCCCTCTCCTCACGCTTCCGTGTCGCACGACCCGCCGAGCTGGTTCTCTTCGCGGATCTGCGTGCAGATCTCACATATCCGGGAGGCGAGGTCGTCTACCCGGCCGGCCTGGAGGTCCTGTGCAAGCCGGCTGAGCGACTCTTTCACCTCGCCCTCAAAGACAATCCGGTACCCACGTTTCCCGGTGCGGTACTGCGAGATCGCCGACGGCGTCATATCGAGGAGGCGGGCGGCCTCCAGCTGGGAAACGCCCATGGCATTCAGTTCTTCAGCGATCGCAGCCCGGATCGCGGGCAACACGTTCCATACAATCAACTGGCAGGGGAGTTTCATCATACCACAACTTTTAATGGTTCCGGAGCAGATCTAACAGTGATGTTAACAATTGTTAATTTTATCTTCGGAGAACAAATACCTTTGTGCAGAGTAAGAGTGCGGTGTGAACGCCATGGTTGACGGGAGATCGCGGCCGATCTACATGGACCATGCGGCGACGACGCCGGTACGGCCGGAGGTCGTCGAAGAGATGCTCCCCTGCTTCTTGGAACGGTTCGGTAATCCCTCCTCGATCTACGCCCTCGCCCGTGAGGCGCAGGTGACGATGGAGAGGGCCCGGGGACGGGTGGCGGCGGCGATCGGGGCGAGCACGGATGAGATTTTCTTCACCTCCGGTGGGACCGAGGCCGATAACTGGGCGATCAAAGGGGTGGCGGCGGCGAACCGGAAGAAGGGCGATCATATCGTCACCTCCGCGATCGAGCACCACGCGGTCCTCCACCCCTGCCAGGCCCTCGAGAAGCAGGGCTACCGGGTCACCTACCTCCCGGTCGACGAGTTCGGCCGGGTGGAGCCGGCATCGGTCGAGGAGGCGATCACGGAGAAGACCGTCCTCGTCTCGGTGATGGCCGCAAACAACGAGATCGGGACGATCCAGCCGGTCCGCGCGATCGCGGGAGTCACCCACGACCATGGCATTCTCTTCCACACCGACGCCGTCCAGGCGATCGGGGCGATACCGATCGACGTGGATGCGCTCGGGATCGACCTCCTCTCGCTCTCGGCCCACAAGTTCGGCGGGCCGAAGGGGACGGGAGCGCTCTACATCCGGCGGGGGACCCGCGTAAAGCCGCTCATGGATGGCGGGGCGCAGGAGCGGGGCCGCCGGGCCGGGACCGAGAATGTCCCCGGGATCGTCGGGATGGGGAAGGCGATCGACCTTGCGGTCGCCGAGATGCCGCAGAAGTCCGCCTGGCTCGCCGCGATGCGGGACCGGCTGATCCGGGGGATCCTGGATTCTATCCCGGATACCCGTCTGAACGGCCACCCGACCGAGCGGCTCGCAAACAACGTCAATATGGCGTTCCGCTACGTCGAGGGGGAGTCGATCCTTCTCTCGCTCGACGCCCTCGGGATCGCGGGCTCGACGGGGAGCGCCTGCACCTCGGCGTCGCTCGAGCCCTCGCATGTCCTGACCGCCTGTGGCCTCCCACCCGAGCACGCCCACGGCTCGCTCCGCCTCACCCTCGGCTCCCGGAACACCGATGAGGACGTCGATTACGTTCTTTCCGCCCTCCCCCGGGTGATCGAGCGCCTGCGGGAGATGTCGCCGCTCAGCCCTAACGATAACGCGTGATCTCTATGTACAGCGAACAAGTTATGGACCATTTCATGAACCCCCGGAACATGGGGGAGATCCCGGATGCGGACGGTGTCGGCGAGGTCGGGAACCCGGCCTGCGGCGACATCATGCGGATAACTCTCCGGGTCGAAGAGGACAGGATTGTGGATGCAAAGTTCAAGACTTTCGGGTGCGCCGCCGCCATCGCGTCGAGCTCGATGGCCACCGAACTCATCAAGGGCAAAACCCTCGAAGAGGCGTGGGCGGTCACCAACCGGGCGGTTGCCGAGGCGCTGGAGGGGTTGCCTCCCCAGAAACTTCACTGCTCGGTCCTCGCCGAAGAGGGGATCCACAAGGCGATCGACGACTACCGGGCGCGGCACGGAACACCGACCGCGAATGGAGGATAACGGTATGCTCACCGAGCGGGAACAGGAGCGCTACGCCCGGCAGATCCTCCTCTTCGGCGAGGCGGGTCAAGAACGGCTGAAGAAGGCGAAGGTCTTCATCGCCGGGGCAGGGGGTCTCGGCTGCCCGATCGCCCTCTACCTTGCTGTCGCCGGTGTCGGGGAGATCCGCCTTGTGGACCGGGATACAGTGGACCGGACCAACCTGAACCGGCAGGTCCTCCACTGGGAGAGGGATCTCGGTACCCCTAAGGCCGAATCGGCAGAGGCGAAACTCCGGGAGGCAAACCCGGATGTCCACATAGAGGCTCTGGAGGAGACCATCGACGAGGCGAACGTCCGGGACCTGGTGGGTGATGCCGATCTGATCGTGGATGCGATGGACAACTTCCCGACCCGCTACCTCCTGAACCGGGAGGCGCTCCGGTCCGGCGTGCCGCTCATCCACGGTGCAATCAGGGGATTCGACGGCCAGGCAACGACCCTCGTCCCCGGCCGGACTGCCTGCCTCGAGTGCCTCTTCCCGGAGGCCCCGCCCGGCGAGGTCTTCCCGGTCGTCGGAACTACACCGGGGATCATCGGCCTCATTCAGGCGAACGAGGCGATCAAGTATATCACCGGTGCCGGCGACCTTCTGCTGGACCGGCTCCTCATCTGGGACGGCCTTTCGACGACGCTTGAGACGTACGCCGTGGAGCGGCGGCCGGACTGCCCTGCCTGCGGTGAAGGGATGAGACCATGAAGGTCCGGGTGAAGACGTTCGCCCGGTTCCGGGAGATCCTCGGCGGGGAGTCGACGCTTGATCTCCCCGATGGGGCAACGATGGCAGCGGTTCTCGCCGCGCTCCGTGGCCGTGCCGGGGACGAGAGCGATGCAATCTTCGATGAGACCGGGGCGCTCCGGGCGCATGTCATCCTGATGCGAAACGGGAAGCGGATCGGCAAAGCCGACCGCAATGCTCTCGTTCTTGCGGAGGGGGACGAGATCGCCCTCTTCCCGCCGGTCGCGGGCGGATGAGGGGGTATGAGGTTATGATCGGTATTACCAGGGATGTCATCGACGCAGGCGCGATGATCGAGGCGGCGAAGAGACCGGGCATGGGAGCCCTGGTCACCTTCTGTGGTGTCGTCAGGGACGACGGCGGTATCGAGCGGATGGAACTGGAGGTCTACGAAGAGGTTGCGGTCCGCGAACTGGAACTGATCCGCGACGAGACAATGCGGGAATACCCGATCGAGTCGGTGGATATCGTCCACCGTGTCGGGTCTCTCCAGCTCGGCGAGACCATACTCCTCATCGTCGTCGGTGCCGGGCACCGGAAAGAGGCGTTTGAGGCCTGCGAGTACATCCTCGAGCGAATCAAGGAGAGCGTGCCGATCTGGAAGAAGGAGATCGGGGAGGGCGGCGAGCGCTGGGTGCCGGGCGAGTCGTCCGGGGGCGACGCATGATCCGGCTGCAGTCCTGCCGCAAAGCCTACGCGAAGGAGACCCAGCGCACAGTCGCCCCGGAAGAGACACTGGAGCGGGCACGGGCAAAGCTCCCGGCCGCCGGGATCACCCGGATCGCCGATATCACGAATCTCGACCGGATCGGGATCCCAGTCTTCTCGAGCATCCGCCCGACCGCTGAGGCGGGGGCGATCTCGGTCTACAACGGCAAGGGCGCCACCCCGATCGAGGCGGAAGTCTCGGCGATGATGGAGGGGATCGAGCGCTACTCGGGCGAGATGGCCGACCGGGAGATCGTCACCGGGAGGTACAGCGAGGTCTCGGCCGAAAGAACCGCTCTCGACCCGGCGGACCTGATCCTCCCCGAGAGGGTCCCGGCCGATATGGTGGTCCCGTGGGTGGAGGGATATGATATCGTGCAGGGCGAGGAGGTGCTCGTCCCCGCCCACGCGGTCTTCCACCCCCTCCCGGTGACCTGCGGCCGCCTTTTCAGGACCAACACCAACGGGCTCGCCTCCGGGAACACACTTGAGGAGGCGACGTTCCACGCCCTGATGGAGGTGGTCGAACGCGACGCCTGGTCGCTCGTCGAGGTGACCAAAAAGACCGGGCCGCGGATCGAAGGGGTCACTGACGGGCTTGCGGCCGACCTGCTCGCGAAGTTCGCGGCCGCCGGGGTCGAGGTCACGCTCAGGGATATCACGAGCGACACCGGGATCCCGACGGTGGCCGCGGTCGCCGACGACGTGGTGCTCAAAGACCCGACGCTCCTGACGATCGGGATGGGATCCCACACGAGCGCCGGGATCGCCGTTCTCCGGGCACTCACGGAGGTCGCCCAGAGCCGGCTGACCCAGATCCACGGCGCCCGGGAGGACACCGATACGGCGGACGTCAGGAAGCGGATCGGTTACGAGCGGACGAAGCGGCTGAACCGGCACTGGTTCGCGGAGAACGGTTCGGTCGAGTTTGCGGCCATGCCGTCGTTTGACAGCGATGATTTCCTCACCGACATCGATCGGGTCACCGGCCGGCTCGCAACATCCGGGCTCTCGCGGGCGATCGTGGTCGACCTGACCCGGCCGGAGATCGGCATCCCGGTCGTCCGGGTGATCGTGCCGGGGTTGGAAGTCTACGCAATGGACCAGGACCGGATCGGGGGGAGGTGCCGTGACGCCCGGAATCGTCGTCTTCCTCGGTCCCAGCTGTGACCTTGCCTCCGCCCGGGCGATCCTCGACGCCGAGTACCGTCCTCCGGCGAAGCGGGGAGATATAGCGGAGGCCGCAAGGGCCGGAGCCCGGATCGTCGGGCTCATCGACGGCGTCTTCTTCCAGGACTGCGCCGTCGCCCACCGGGAGGTCCTCGCCGCGCTCCGGGCCGGGGTGCGGGTCGTCGGCGCCTCCAGCATGGGAGCCCTCCGGGCCGCGGAGCTCGACAGCCTCGGGATGGAGGGCGTCGGCGAGATCTACCGGGCCTACCGGGAGGGGAGGCTCGTCGCCGACGACGAAGTGGCGCTCGTCTTCGACCCCGAGACCTTCGTCCCGCTCTCCGAGCCGCTCGTGAACATCCGGGCGACCCTGCAGGAGGCGCTCGCGCGGGGCGCGATCGGGGCCGGTGCGGCACGAGAACTTCTCAGTGCCGCACAGAGGCTCTACTTCCCCGAGAGGACCTACGATGCGATCGTCGAGGCCGCGGAGGGGACGGTGGACCCGGAGGACCTTGCCCGCTTCCTTGCGTTTGCCGGTGAGCATGCCGTCGACCGGAAGCGTGAGGACGCGCTGTCGGCGCTCAGGTACATTCGCGAGCTTGCCGACAGCCTGCCGTGAGCGTTGAACCGGCGGGTTCAATGGTTCCACTGCAACCATCGTAGCAATACATCTCCGGCCGGACCGAGTTCTGTGTAGCGGTGCGGATTCATTCCCACCGCAGGGGGCAGCGCAATAACCGGAGCCGAAGCGGCTCTCCCTGCCCGCCGCACTTCCGGCACCTGCGGCGGACCCCGGGGAGCGCCCTCCGGCCGGAACCACACAGGCATGTACTCAGGCAGCTGCCCCGGATATCTGGTCCGGACAACATCAGAACGGCAGTGCCCGGTCAGCGGGTACCGCAGTCAACGGCCGGATCCGCCCCTGGGACGGGTCCGGCGGGGAGAAGATCGAGTGGCTCTCCTACAACCCACCTATCCTGACCCACCGCAATGATCTCCTCCGGGGCGGCACACACTCCGGGGGTTTCTCCCCGACTGCTACGCGCTCCACGCATCCGCTGCCTGGAGGGCCGCTTCGGCACGTTCTGCCGGCGAACCTGTGAGGGCGGAGGGGAGGTCCGCGAAGTCGCCGCGCAACACCATCAGGGCGTACTTCTCCCGGTCGATCTCCTTTCTCGTCCGGAACCCCAGCCGCCGGAAGACCTCGAGCGGCGGGCACCATCCCTGCACGGCGTGCTGCAGCAGGAACGGCAGGACGAGGCCCGGCAGGATGAGCCACCGCGGGTTATGGCGGACGACCGCGAGGGCAAGTCCCGTCGTCCCGAGAAGCGCTGCATTCGCCTCCAGCGCTCGTTCCACATCCCATTCACGGTCCAGCTCAAGGATACGTGCCGTGATCCCGGCGTCGCCCTTCATCGCGAGATAGCGGAGACGCCAGGCAATCTCGTGGTCGATCCGGGCGTTGACGGCGGGTGCCGTGTGCTCTCTTACCCTGTCGGCGGTCATGCTCGAAACACCTGCGGCCGTAAGCACACCCACGCGACAAGAAGGTTATGGTCCCGCCGCGGGTCGGGAGTCATGCCGTAGCGACCTGTGTTCGGCCGACCGGCGGAAAACCCGTCCTGAAAGATACCGGAGAGTCCGGTGCGTCGTAATGCAGGGGCCGGCGGCAGATGCAAAAAAAGTCTGTATAGAGGACGTGCAGTAGCGCACTGGAAGGGTATGGCGGACGCGGCGCAGGCAGGGTTCCATCGCGCACGACGCCTGGCCACGTACTAGTAAGAATCCCGCAGATAAAAATGTTTACCATTTATAATAAAAAATATTTTTAGTAGCAATCAACCATTCCTTCTCCCTACCGGGAACGCTCCAGCGAGAGCACCCCGGCCAGCCACGCGACACGGTCGCGGCGGGCTGCTTCGTCAAGGAAATGGCCCGCGTCGTACCACTCGAGCGACTTCGGTTCGCTCGCCTGCTCGAAGAACTCCCGGGCCTGCTCCTCCGTGAAGAACTCGTCTCGAAGAGCGGCCTGGAAGAGGAGCGGGGTGGGTGCGGCATGGCCGACCCAGGCGGCAGGGTCGAGTTCCGCGAGCGTCCGGCGGTAATGCTCGAATTTCTCGCCCTGCAGGTCGGGCAGGTTCACGGCGGCGACGTCGACAAACCTTCCGGTGCCCGTCATCAGGACTGCGGCTCGGAGGCGCCGATCGACGCCGGCGAGCACCGCCCCGAAAAGCGCCCCGACACTGTGGCCCACGAACCCGATCCGGTCCGGATCGACGCCCGGCTGCGCTACGAGGAGATCTATCCCCCGGCGAAGGTCGATCACCGTCCGGTTATGCTCCCGCACGGCCTCCTCGGGATCCGTGACTGCCTGACCCCAGGCTGCTGCCGTATCCGGGGCCCACGGGGCCTCGACGAGCAGGGAGGCCGCACCCATCCCGGCAAGGGCCACGGCCTCGGCGAGGAACGTGGCGCGGGAACCAAGTCCCGGGTGGAGGAAGAGAATGGCAGCGGAGCGTTTCGACCGGTCAACTTCTGCCGGGGCCACCAGGTAGGCCCGAACCCCCCGATCCGGGGCAGTCTGGTAGGTCAGGTCGCTGACCGAGATTTCGGTGCCGGCAATCTCGATCGCGGGCGGTCTTCCCGCGTCGTAGTCGAAGAGCGGGCGCAAGTTATCGGCGGTTCGTTCCATAAGACTCCTTCTGCCTTCTTCTCGACTCACCGGCAGATAAACCCGGCGCCTGCGGGGGGAAAGTGATCGCGGCCCTCTCTGCCCCTGCTCCGAATGGAAGGTTTTTCTACCCGGGCACCCCTTCCTTCAAGAGGTGATGTTATGGCGATTGACTGGTATCAGGAATTTGTCGACTTAAACCACGCCCCGGGCCCGGACGAGATCGTGGCACTCTACTACTTCGAACCGGCCGAAGGGATCAGCAAGGAGGAGGCAATCGGGAGGATCGCGTCGGAGAGTTCGACCGGGACCTGGACGACGCTCTTCACCCTGCCGCCCCGGATGCGTGACCTCCAGGCGAAGGCGTTCGAGATCGAGGGGAACTACGTGAAGATCGCCTACCCTCTTGCCCTCTGGGAGGAGGGGAACGCGACCCAGCTCCTGAGCGGGATCGCCGGAAACATCTTCGGCATGAAGGCTATCAGAAACCTCCGGCTGATCGACGCCTCGCTCCCGGCCGAATACCTCCGGCACTTCAAGGGGCCGGAATTCGGTATCGAGGGGATCCGGGATATGATGAAGGTCCACGGCAGACCGCTCACCGGTGCGGTCCCCAAGCCGAAGGTGGGGTTCACGGCAGAGGAGCATGCCGAAGTCGGGTACGAGACCTGGATGGGCGGGTTCGACTTCGTCAAGGACGACGAGAACCTGACGTCGCAGTCGTTCAACCGGTTCGACGACCGTGTTCGGGCCATGACGAAACTGCGCGACAGGGCCGAGCAGGAGACCGGCGACGTGAAATCCGCGCTCATCAACATCACGGCCGATACGGAGACGATGAAGGAGCGGGCAAAGATGCTCGCGGACCACGGCTGGAACTACGCGATGATCGACGTGGTTGTGGTCGGGACCTCCGCCGTCGCGACCCTCCGGGACTACTGCTCCGACCTCGGCCTTGCCATCCACGCCCACCGGGCGATGCACGCGGCCTTCGACCGGGACGAGAAGCACGGGATCACGATGCAGTTCCTGGCAAAGATCATGCGGCTCATCGGCGTCTCGCAGATCCACACTGGGACCGCGGTGGGGAAACTCGTCGGCACCCGGGCCGAGGCCACCCTGCTTGCGGATGTGCTCCGCGAGAAGCATACGAACGCTCTGGAGCACACAGCCCTCGAACAGGACTGGGGCAGCATCAAGAGCGCGTTCCCGGTCTCGTCGGGCGGCCTCCACCCAGGCCTCGTCCCGGACGTGCTCGATATCTACGGCACGGAGCTCGTCCTCCTCGTCAGCGGCGGCATCCACGGCCACCCGAAGGGTACGCGGGCGGGCGCGATGGCCGCGATGCAGGCGATCGAGGCCTGGCAGGACGGCCAGACCCTGGACGAGAAGGCAAAGAAGGCCCCCGAACTGGGGGAGGCCCTCGAGAAGTGGGGCTACTATAAACCCAAATAATCATTTTTCCGCCGCGGCGGTGCGCAGGTTCCCGGCCGGGCAGGTCTCCAGGCCCGGCAGGCCGCCTCTCTGCACCGACCGCGAGAGCTGCATGAGCTCCGCCTCGAACTCCTCGATGTACTCCTGCATCGAGAGGCTGCCCTCGGGAAACGGGCAGTCGATGTCGTAGAGCCGCTCGATCATCGGGTCGGAGGGGAGCATGTCGACGGCGATCCCCGTCTCTTCTGAGGCCTCCACCATCGCTTTCCGGAACGGTCCGATGCAGTAGGCGAGCCGGCGGCGGTAGGTCTCGCGGGTCTTTTCGAGGTAGCCCTTCAGCCGGTAGACCTCGATCCGGTGGAAGTCCCGCCGGATCCGCTCGTCCGTGGCCTTGCCGAGCATGTAGTGGTAGTTCCTGTAGGGGTACATGCACTCGAGTTCCGCAGGCACGGTCCCGCAGGTGCCGAAGATGACGATATGGTAGTCCGCCGGGTCGAGGACACCGTCGATGACCCGCCGGAAGAGTTTATGGCTCGGGCTCTGGCTGTAGGGTTTCCGCACGGCGCAGGGCAGAAAGAGCCCGATCTCTCTTGGCGTTATGGTGTAGTCGTCGATGATGAACCGGTACGCGTCCTCAAACTCCTTCCGGTAGAAGGGAGGGTCGAAGATCTCGATATCGTTCCCATGTCTGTCCCGCACGACCTCGACGACCCGCCTGGGGGTGCCCGCACTCCTTGCCTGCACTATCCGATCCTCCTCGATGAAAAAAGATCCCTCTTTTTCGTGTATGATGTTCGCCGGGAGATCCAAAAAAGACCGATCCTGCAGTGCGGGTTACCCGTGACGGGAGGATCTTCGGGAC
The DNA here is from genome assembly GCF_032842345.1 of Methanoculleus caldifontis. Classification (NCBI taxonomy): domain Archaea; kingdom Methanobacteriati; phylum Methanobacteriota; class Methanomicrobia; order Methanomicrobiales; family Methanomicrobiaceae; genus Methanoculleus; species Methanoculleus caldifontis. The sequence goes on from NZ_WBKO01000002.1 coordinate 83,887, forward strand.
TGCTGCCCGGCGGCTGAGGGACACCTGTTCCGCACCGCATTTCCCGGCCGGCCCCCTGCTGGTTCAGGCCTTGCGAGCACCCCATAGTCGCGGGGCGAGAGAGCCGCGTCGGTCCAGTCCTTGAGCCGGGCATGGGGCTCCGCACCGGATAGATCTTTGTTCGACGGGCGTCTGCCTCTCAGGAGGTCGACCGCTCCCCCGGGACGGTGCGGCGAACAGTATATATGCCAATGCACGTATGGACTGGAGCATCGTAATTCTGCGGGGAAACGGCAGGGGGCCGGCCGGGAAGACTGGTAAGGCCTGCCCGTTCCCCGCTGCTCCGGGGGTACGCTGGTATGCAGAACGTGATCACAAGACGGAAGAAGACGATCCGGGATATCGACGTGAGGGGTAAGCGGGTGCTCGTCCGCGCCGACCTCAACGTGCCGCTCGACGACGACGGCGACATCGCCGACGACACCCGCATCCGGGCCAGCCTGCCGACGATACGCTACCTCTGCGAGCGGGATGCACGGGTCATCCTCTGCTCCCACCTGGACCGGCCGCAGGGGGTGGTCGTGGAACGGCTGCGCCTCGCCCTCGTCGCGAACCGGCTCTCGGTTCTCCTCAACCGGCCGGTCGCCGCGCTCCGCGACTGCGTCGGGCCGGAGGTGGAGAGCGCGGTCGCGGCGATGAGCGGCGGGGATATCGTCCTCCTCGAGAACCTCCGGTTCCACCCCGAGGAGAAGACAGGCGACCCGGCCTTCGTGGAGGGCCTCGCGGGCCTCGCGGATGTCTACGTCAACGATGCCTTCGGCGCGTCCCACCGGGCCCATGCCTCGGTCGTGGGCGTGCCGGGACGGCTGCCGGCGGTCGCCGGGCTCCTGCTCGAGAAGGAGCTGGACGCCTTTACGCGTATCCTCCAGAACCCCGAGCGGCCGTTCGCCGCGGTGATCGGCGGGGCCAAGGTGAGCGACAAACTGGAGGTCCTTGAGAACATCATCCCCCGCGTGGACCTCCTCATCGTCGGGGGAGGCATGGCGGCGACGTTCTTTGCAGGCCGGGGCTACGGGACCGGCCGGTCGCGTCTCGAGGCCGACCGCCTGGACGCTGTCGGGAGGCTTGAGGCGAAGGCGGCCGAACGCGGCGTCCGCCTCCTCCTGCCCCCTGACGTCGTCGTCGCGGAGAGGCTGGAAGCGGGCTCGCCGGCTGTGGTCGTGCCTGCCGCGGAGATCCCGGAGGACCGGGTCATCGCCGACATCGGGCCCGGGGCCGCCGACGAGTTCAGCCGCGAGCTGAGCAGATGCCGGACCGTCGTCTGGAACGGGCCGATGGGCGTCTTCGAGATCCCGGAGTTCGCGGAGGGGACGCGCCGGGTTGCCGCGGCCCTCGCCAACCTCGACGGCACCACGGTCATCGGCGGCGGGTCGACGACGGACGCGGTGGTGCGATTCGGGCTTGCGGACCTGATGACCCACGTCTCGACGGGCGGCGGGGCCGCGCTCACGGTGCTTGCGGGAAAGGTACTTCCCGGAGTCGAAGCGCTCGACGATGCGGGGGAGCCATGAAACGGATCGGGATCCTGACGAGCGGCGGCGACGCTCCGGGGATGAACGCCTGTATCAGGGCGGCGGTGCGGACCGCGCTCGCCCACGACCTTGCCGTCGTCGGGATACGCCGGGGGTATGCCGGGCTCGTTACCGGCGATGCGGTGCCGCTCGACCGTGGGGCGATCCGGAACATCATCCACCTCGGCGGCACGGTCCTCGAGACCTCCCGGAACCCCGACTTCTATACGGAGGAAGGACGGCGCCGGGCGGCGGAGGCCATCGACCGGATGGGGCTCGACGGCATCGTCCTGATCGGGGGCGAGGGGACGTTCCACGGTGCAAGCCTGCTTGCCGCCGAGAACGATACGGCGGCGCTCGTGGGGGTTCCCGGGAGCATCGACAACGACGTCTACGGGACCGATTACTGCATCGGGTTCGATACGGCAGCGAACTGTGCGGTCCAGGCGATCGACCGCATCCGCGACACGGCCCGGTCGCACGAGCGCCTCTTCTTCATCGAGGTGATGGGGCGGACGGCGGGGTTCCTGGCACTCGAGAGCGGTATCGCCGGCGGCGCCGAGGAACTGGTCATCCCGGAAGAGGACCTCTCGATAGCCCGGATCAGCGAGCGGATCGGCGCAGGGTTCACCATAGGAAAGAAGAGCGCGATCGTGGTGGTGGCGGAGGGGAAGACGCCGGGCATCTCCTTTGAGATAGCGAAGGAGGTTAGCGAGCGCCTCGATTTCGACTCCCGCGTCGTCGTCCTCGGCCACCTCCAGCGGGGCGGGCCGCCGACGCTGCGCGACCGGGTGCTCGGGAGCCTCCTCGGTGCCGCGGCCGTCGAGGCCCTGCTCGAAGGGCGGAGCGGGTGCATGGTGGGGGAGGTCGGCGGCGACCTCGCATGCACGCCGCTCGAAGAGACCTGGCAGAAGAAGAAACCGCTCAACGAGAACCTGCGGCGTATATTTTTGTTCCTCTCGGAGTAGGGGGGAGACTGCCCGGAGGCCTGACAGGGTGTGCCGGGGCCTCGTCCCCCTCTCCCGCCCCCTATCCCCCGGTGGGGCCTTCAGACGGATGTCTCCCAGCCCTGGCCCATATCGACGAGGGGCCGGACTTCCGTTACCTCGAACGTCACCGAGGCGTGGATCATCGCCGCCGCATCCTCGCCTGCGACACTGGCGATCTGTTTGCGGTAGGTCTCCAGCATCTCCCCGGAGGTCGCGTACTCCTTCATCCTCAGGTAGACCCGGAGCCCCTTCCAGTCCATGATCGTCTCTCCGCTCTCTACGATCGTGTAGACGGCGTTCGGGTTCTCCTGCAGGTACTCAAACGTGCGGTTCTTCCCGAGCCCCATGACGACGGTCTTCTCGTCGACCATCATCGGCGAGCCGAAGACCGCCGCGTCGGCCTTTCCTTCCCTGTTTGCGGTGCTGAGGATGCCGATCCTCGGCTGTTTGTTGAAGTAATCCATCAGTTTCGATGCCATGATTCATTTCTCCGGTCGATCCCGGATCTACGCTTCTGTTTAAAAAGGGTATGGGTTTCGAAGTCCTCCGGGTGAAGGAGGGGCTGCAGGAGCCGCGCCCTCAGATTGCCAGGAACTCCCCGGGTGCGAGGCTGGTGGCGAGCATCACCATGTTGATCTCCCGGTGCCCGGTCCAGGTGCCGGCTTCCTGGTTTCTCCGGTCCGTCCAGAACCCCTCGATTGCATCGGCAAGCGGCACATACTGCAGGAGAGCGTCCGCCCGCCGGGAGAGGGCCGGATTCTCCCGCACGCGCTCGGCAAGAGCACCGGCCGCCCGAAGCCCGATCGAGAGGCCGAGTTCGCGGAAGGCGAGGCGGTAGTCTGCAGGGTGCCGGAGGGTCCCGCCCCGTGCGAAGGCGGTGAGGCCCGCGAGAGCCGCGTCGAGGACGGAGGCCGGCAGGTCTTCGTGGATAGACCCGGCACGACCGAGCTGCGCCAGCCTCCAGGCGTCGAAGAGGAGGCCGCCGATCCCGAGCGGGTCGCTCGTGGCAAGGCCCCCTCCCCGGCAGATGCGGGCGATATCGGCGATCTCGGCCGAGAGAGCGGTCCCCCCGGCCGCCGCCCGGACCTCGCTGTAGGTGACGAGCCCGTCGAGCGGGTCGTGCTGCCCCATCGCCGGGACGAGCGGCCGCGAGAGGTCGACGCTCATCTTCCAGTACATGCTCTTCCCCCCGCCGGAGGGAGGTGTGTAGGTGAACGCTGCGTGGGCGGCCTTTGCAAGTTCCGTCGCCCACCGGACGTAGACCGGGTCGGCGGCGACCCGGCCCACACGGTTGAGCGCGTGCATCCACTTCGTCAGGTAGTGGTAGTACTGCCCGTCCCTGTCCCACTCCAGCCGTTCGTCGAACGGTTCGTCGGGCTTTCGTTCGGGGAGCGGTTTGCCGATCCGGAGACCGCCCCGGGTGGGATGGGCCTCGCCCTCCTCTTCGGGGAGCCCGCTGATCCAGCCCGTGCGAGGGTCGTCGTCGCGGTGCCGGCCGAGGGTGTGGTGCACCTGGTCGACGAGGCGGAGGGCGAGGTCGCGGTAGGCTCTGTCATTCGTCCGCCGGAAGAGTTCGAGGTAGTTGCAGACCGCATAAGCATCCGTCCAGAGGTAGCGCCGTGGGCGGGTCCGGGGTGGGTCAAGCCCGGTCAGACCGGCAAACTCTGCCATGAGGTCCCGGACGATCACGGTACTGGTATTCTCGGTCATCCCGTCTACCGGGATGCTCCAACAGTCTCTTAAGTGTTATCCCGGCAGTTAGATACGGCGGAGGGGCGCACAGGGGAGGTATGGCAGATGTTGCAGGCGAGTATGCCGCCGTCGGAGCGGTAATCGGAGCGGTCGTGGGAGTGATGCTTGCCGGAATACCCGGCGTGATTGCGGGCATCGCGGTCGGTGCGGTTACCGGATGGTATATCGGAAAGAGTGCCCGCAAGTAGTGTCGCGGGGTCTGTTGTGTCCGGGAGATGCCGGCGGTGCATTGCCCGTACCTCGCAAAAAAGCGTGGGAGCTAGGCATCTACGTGTTTGCCAGGACCGACGCCATGAGTACGCCGTACGCTGTCCTCATCTCATCGACGGCGTCTTCGTAGGTGTGAAATGCCTCCGGAGAGATCCACCCGTCTCTCTCGTATACGGAGAAGAAGGCGTCCGTCGCCGACCGGTACTCCGCGACGGCCACCATCATCGCCTGGTACTCCCCGGCAACTGCGGCGTTCCCGCCGGCGTGCAGGTAGGCTGTTGCGTTGAACGCCTCTGCTCCCGCCGCGAACCGGTCCATCCCCGCGCTGAACTTCTCTTTCTCCTCGACGTTGCCGAGAATGACGTACTTATATGACTCTCCGATCGACTCCAGCAGTTCTTCCTGCATCGCGAGGAGGGTGACGGCCGCAGCCGCGTCCCCGGAGAGGTCCCTGCCGTCATCGGGCAGCGTGGCACGGTAGACATCAGCAAACCGATCGAGGGCCGACCTCAACCGCCCGACGTCGTCCTCAAACGCCTGAAGGGTGGGAGCCGAGACGTTTCCGTTTGCCTCGTACTCCTCAAATACCGCAAGAGCAGAATACATCGCCGCTGTACGGGCCTCATCGGCCTTACCGTACTCTTCTTTCAGGAGTTTTCGCCCGGGTTCTCCGCTCGTGCCGATGATCTCCTGGATCTCGTCGTTCAGAGCGCCTGCCCGGATCATGCATACGAGGAACTCCATCTTCTCCTCCGTCTCGCCCGAGACGATGTACTCGAGCGCCTCGTTTCTTCCCTCGAGTATCATTACATGCATCCGGCCAGAGACCACCGCGCTATCTGCTGCGGCGTTGAGCGGCCCCGGAGGCCCGGCGGTTGCCGCAGAATCGGCAGCGGTGCATCCCGCTGCGGCGATCAGCACCAGAAGCAGGAAAGCCAGTAGAATACCGGTCGTCAAACTCCGCATGACCGAATATTCGCTCAGGAGCGGTAATAAGAACACCGATCTCTCCCACGCACTAAATACTTGTGAATACCTTTTTGGCGATGTGATTGCCCTGGCCTGGAGATCCGCACATCTATGTTCCGGATAGCAGGAGTGCGACCGTTCGTCGCTCCTCTATGAAGTTCGCCGGCAGGCCCCGACAGCACGCAGCGGCGATATCCTCCTGTGCCGCCTTTCATTGCCTCTGCTCCGGCACCGGAACCTGTGCAGACTTTCACCTGTCCGGCGTTCGGAAATGCCGGGATCGATCCGCGGAGCGAGGTCGTCTGCCGGTCCTGCAAAAAGAGAATCGCCGGCCCTCGCCTCACCGCGGCGCAGGACCCGGGCCGGGGACCATCCTGCCCTCGGACTCGACACGCGGGGGCTTGATCCCGAACTCCGGCAGGATGGTGTCATGTGCGAGGTTGATGAACCTCTCCTGGTCCGGGCCCACCTGGTGGAGCAGGATGCTGTCGTAGCCGATATCGGCAAGCTCGCCCACCTTCTCGATAATCTTCTGCGGGTCGGAGCTGCAGAGGACCTTCTTCGCAACATCGTCCGGCGTCACCATCTGCTGCATCTGCTCAAAGTGCGTCGGGGTGGGGACGATCCAGTTCAGTTCCCCTTTGTTTGCCGCGACGGGGAACCACTCGTATGCCGTGCGCTTCGCCTCGTCAACACTTCGGCCATAACAGACCGCGGTCTCGACCATGCACGATTTGCCCTCGCCGCCTGAAGCGCGGAACGTCTGGATGACCTCTTCCGGCTTCTGTTCGTAGTGGATGAGCGCGTCGCCGATCTCACCGGCGACCTCCGCCGCCATCGGCCCTTCCGCCGAGATCCGTATCTTCGGGAGCTGCTCGGGCAGTTCGAAGATCTGTGCGTTGTCGACGGTGTAGTAGTTGCCGTAGTAGTCCTTCATCCCGCCTTTCCAGAGTGTCCTGATGATATTCACCGCCTCCCGGAGCATATCGAGCCGCACCGGCGCGGACGTCGGGAAGATGCCCCCGATGATGTGCTCGTTTAAGCTCTCTCCCGTCCCGAGGCCGAGTTCGAACCTTCCCGGCATCATGCTCGCTGCGGTTGCAGCGGCCTGCGCGACGATCGCCGGGTGGTAGCGCATCAGCGGACAGGTCACGCCGGTGGAGACCTTGATCCGCGAGGTGGTCTGGGATATCCCGCCGATGGTGCACCAGGCAAACCCGGCATGTCCGTGGTTCGAGATCCACGGGAGGTAGTGGTCGCTGATGCTCACGAACGAGAAACCGGCATCCTCGGCAAGTCTTGCGTTGTGTACCAGTTCGGACGCACTGTGCGCCTCGGTGAAGAGTTTATAGCCAATCTCTACCATTCCTTCTCTCTCCTCGTTAGTTCCCCGTCCCCTGTCCGGAGGTGTCGGGTATGGGCGGCGAGAGATCGTCACCGGCCTTAAACGTTGCGTCGATCGCCGGATGAAGGGAGTGTCGCCTCGAATAGTCGGTTCTGTCTCTGAATGGAGCCTGCCCCGGAGATGGGGTGTCCCCGCACCCGTTCTCTCCCCGCACGAATCCGGAGCGGACGGAAGAAGTGAGGGTTGCCGGGGAACGCCCCGGTAAAGCAGGACGGACCGGCTACCCCCCTCCGGCATCCGTGTGCAGCGCCGTACCGAGCGCCCGGGCAAGCCTCGACCGTTCGAGGGCGATGCCGAGCTGGAGCCCGATGGAGGAGAGGTTCTCAAGGCTCGTCGGCAGATAGTGCTTCTCTTCTTTGCTACCCATATTCAGCAGGCCGACTACCCGGTCGGCGACCTTTATCGGGAGGATGAGCAGCGTGCGGACACCTTGCGCCCGGATGGCGGGGTCGATGAGGGCTTCGTACTCCGGCGTCCCGGAGAGCAGATACACGACGTTGCGCTCCCTGTATGCACGCTCAAAGAGTCCGTCGAAGACGCCCGATATGCACATCTTCCTGAGGCTCTCGGGCATGTTCCGCTGAACCCTCGGAACCATCTCGTCCCGATCGTCCTTGAGATAGACGCAGCCCATCTCAAAGCCCAGTGAGCCCATGGCCGCTTCGATGGACCGCTCAAGGATCGCCTCTTCATCGCTCGCGGTGTTCAGGATGGTGGAGACGGCGTTCATCGCGAGGAGCGTGTTGACGAACTCCGACCGCTCCCGGTCGAGCCGCTGCATCTTCAAGGCGCTTGCGATCTCGTCTGCGACGATCTCGACGCTCTCGATCTCCGTCGCACCGACGCCGGACTCAAGGAAGAGGAGCACGGCACCGACGGCCCGCTCCTCCTCGATGATCGGGACGGCGACGATGTAATCGATCGTGCTGCCGTCCCCTGCAGCCAGGCGGCGGAGAACGTCGTCCTCCATGGCTTCGGAGACGGTCTCAAGCGTTGCCATGCAGCCCGAGAGAAGGGACGAGACAGCTTTGAGCAGTTCTGCGGAGACCGGGAACGTGCTGTAGGCGACGCGCATGTCGGCCATCACGACGCTGCCCTGGACGAAGGGCACCAGACTCTCGCGAACCCCCTTCAGGGTCTCCTGCAGGAGTTCGGTCTCGCCTCCTGCGGTGCCAGCCGCCCTGATGATATAGAGAAGTGCCTCCATGTGCCTCCGGGTCCTTCTCCTGCTCGCAAGGTCCTCGCCGATGAGGACCCGGGCGCCGGGCGGATCTCCTGCGCCGGGGGAAACAAGAGTGAACCGGTAGGGCCGGTAGACCCCCGTCTTCTCCGCGAGGTCGAGTTCGATTGAGGTGGCGGCCCCGTTCGCCGACCGGTCGAGGTGCTCGAGCCTCGCGGCCTGGGACGGGTGGACCAGATCGGAGAACTTCGCTGCCCCTGGAAAGAGGGAGGCGAAAAGCCGGTTTCGGGCGAGGATCCTGAGATCCTTGCTCACCGTCAGAATGAGGGCCTCCGGGAGGTCAAGACTGTCTTCGAGTTCCGCCTCCCTGATCAGGAGGGCATGGAGTTCGAAAGCCGCCGAGGCGAGTGTTCGAAGACCACGGGGCGTGCCTTCCGTATCCTCGCGGATTGCTATTGCCGGACCATCCTCCGGCGCCTGCTTTACCATCCACAGTTTATTCCGCCCGATCTCCCGGAAATCGGCGATCCCCTTTGCGTGGAGCGTCCAGAGGTACTTGAGGACGGTGGCCCTGCTCTTTCCGATCCCCATGGAGATCTTGTCGAGCATGCACTCCTCGGGCGGGTGCGACCGAAGGTAGGCGATGATCAGGTGCTCGGTGTCCGCGAGGTCTTCCGTCATACTCTCCTCATGTTATACTATATGGTATAAATTTCACGGGACGATAAACGTATCTCCGGTCCACGGCTCGCGGTCAGCGGACCGGGGCAAGGTCTGGGGCGTTGGTGGCGGGCCCGTGCTCCAGCCCGGGGAAAGGTTCTTATAAAATATACTATACAGTATAGTTATACTAATTCGACAGCGCCCCGTGCATCCGGGGCGATAGTGAGGAATACCATGTCGCACGAGATGATCGCAAAGGAGTTACAGGGTCTGCTGGGGTTGAAGGGAAGCCCCGTTGCCGTAAAACTTGTAAAGACAGAGGCTGACGTGCCCGATGGCTACCCGAAGGTTCCGGAGAAGAGTAGGCACTGCCAGTTCGTGCAGGATGCCCGGCTTAAGGGCATGAAGGGATACGCGACCCGGACCGAGCACCTCTGCAAGGGTGGCGCGGGCGTGATGGGCATCGAACCCCTCCCGGAGGCGGTGGCGACCGGCAGCATGTATCACAACCTCGGCAATTTCAGGACGGCGGAGGGGGCGCTCGAAACGGTCGCCGCCATCCCGAAGTGCGCCGGAGATCACTACGCCTCCGTCTACTCGCCACTTGAATCGGCGGAGTTCGAGCCGGACGTCGTCGTCATCGTGGCGACCCCGCGGCAGGCGCTGAGACTGAGCCAGGCTTACCTTTATACCGACGGCGGCAGGTTCTCCTGCGACTACGCCGGGATTCAGTCCATCTGCGCGGACGCCGTCGTCGCCGTGAAGGAGCGCGGCGTGCCGAACCTGACGCTCGGCTGCAACGGCTCGCGAAAGAACTCGGGGATCGCCGAGGACGAGGTCATCCTTGGTATACCGCCGCGAAACCTCCCCGCGATCGTCGAGGCGCTCAAGGTGTTCGCGGAGAAGTGGGGATAAGGCATGGCACGAAGAATCCCGGCATATGGGATCAGGGCGCCGAACTCCTGCATCCTCGCGGAGAACGTCCTCCGGAACGCGGCCGAACCGGACGAGGAACTCCGGTTCGTGCTCAGCCCCGGCGCCGAGGAGGGCATGGATGCCGTGGCAGAGAAGTTCGGGTATACCCTGGAGGTCGGACGGAGCGGCGACGCCGTGGAGGCGCGGATGGTCCCGAACGGCAGAACGATGCAGGAGGTCGACGTTACGGGAGACACCTGCCCCGGCCCGGCGATCACGGTCGGCAACCTTCTTTCGTCGCTCCCGGTCGGGGAGCGGCTGAAGGTGAACTGCAAGAACCGTTCCTCGCTCGACGACATCGCCCGTGCGGTCAAGTCGACCGGCTCCCGGGTCGTCGGGGAGGGGACCAATGGGGAGCGGCACTACCTGATCGCGGAGAAGGCGGAGCGGCCGGCGGAGGGGGTGGTCGTAGCGAACCGGGACGCCGTGGTGATCGTCCAGAGCAACGGCATCGGTAACGCCGAGCGGGCCTACGCGACGTTCCTCTTCTCGAAGGTGGCGCTCTCGATGGGGAAGAAAGTGATCGTTTTCCTGCTCATGGACGGCGCGAGCATCGCGAAACGTGGGGCCACTATGGGCGTGAAGCACCCGGCCTTCGAGCGGCTCGACCGGCTCATGGACGAGGCGATCGGAGCCGGAGCGGCGATCTATGTCTGCGAGATCTCGGCACAGTTCCGGGGGATCGGCGAGAGCGACCTCGTTCCCGGCGTGAAGATCGCAGGGGCCGCGACCTACCTCGACCTCGTCAGCAACCCGGCCCATGCGGTTGTGAACTTCTGAGGTGAGAAGATGGACATGACCTATCTCGTCATCGCCCTCGCGGTCCTCGCAAGCAGCCTCGTCACCGGGTTCATCACCTTCCGGATGCTCGGGATGCGCCTTGCGCCGCACTTCGCGGCGCTCGCGCTTGCCCTCCTCGCCACCCTCGCCGCCGTCGCGACCGGGCTCTTTGCGCTCGTCCTCGCGGCCGCCGCCCTGCAGATGCTCGCGGCGGTCACGGCATACACTCAGATCTGGCCGACGCTGAAGTACTCCTTCCAGACGTCGCCGGGTTACGCGCCGCACCTTGCCCTCGTGACAATGCTCCCCGTCCTTGCCCTCGCAGCAGTCGTGCTGTAAGGGTTCTTATTTTTACAGCCGCTCAGTAGCCTGTCGCGTAGTAGTAGCCGTCTTCTTCCCTGACGCGGACCGGAACCCGGAAAAGCCCGCCGATGGCATCGTCGGTCAGGACTTCCCCCTTTTCGCCGTCCATCCGGACGGCGCCGTCCCGTATCAGGACGACCCGGCCGATCTCAGGGATGATGTCGGGGAGGCTGTGCGTTACGAGGATGATGCCGGTGCCCGATTGCGCGATCTTTCGGAGGGTCTTTCTGAAGGTGTGGAGCGCGTGGAGATCGAGGCTGTTCGTGGGCTCGTCGAGGACGAGGGTGCCCGGGTCGTGGACCAGCGCCCGCCCGATCAGGAGCCTGCGACCCTCGCCCGAGGAGATCTCCGTCATCGGGCGGTCGGCGAGATGAGCGACCTCGAGGAATTCGAGGATCTCGTCGGTCTTTTGCTCCATTTCGGGCGTCACCTCATGGGAGAGGAAGAGCCCGATGCTCGAGAAGAACCCCGAGAGCACGACCTCGCGACCCGATACTTTGCGGGTGAAGGTCTGCTGGAGGTCGCCGGAAACAAGCCCGATATAGGACCGGAGGTCAAAGGCGTCCCACCTGTCCTGCCCCCTGAACCTGAAGACGACCTCTGGGCCCGGAGAGGAAGGGTAGTACTCGCGGGTGATCGCCCGGATGAGCGACGACTTTCCGGCACCGTTCGGGCCGAGAATGGCGATCTGCTCTCCTTCGCGGATGGTGAGCGATACCTGGTCGAGGAGTCTTCGGCCGCTCCGGACGACGCTGACGTTCCGGAACTCGATCAGAGGTTGGAGGGAGCATCGAGAGCCGTCAGTCATGCCGGCCGCTCCGTCGGGTGGGATTTGTGGGGAAAGTATCTGACATGGAACTCATCGAATATCTTGCTGTGATATTGGGCTGTTGTCCTCAAAAGGTATCCTTCATCGTTGCGGGGCGCCGAGCAGCGCGGCAACCCTCTCCGGATCGTCCGTGTAGACATGGAGGAACCCGGCGGGTTCCAGCTTCACTCTGACGTAGCCGGGATACCGCAGACCGATCAGGGCGCGATAGAGCCACTCCAACATAAACACCGTCCAGCCGACCGCCAGGAGAACCTGAAAGCCGAGATAAGGGTCGGTAACAGGACCGCCCGGGTAGCGCATCAACCCGTTCCCTACGGTGGCAAAGAACATCACTGCAGCCATGAGGATCAGGAGCAGTGCGGATGCCCACTGGGGTATGGGCAGGTAGGGCTGTTTCACCTCGACCGACCGGATCGTATCCTTTCCAAAGACAAGTGGCCGGGCACGCGATCTCCGGACGATGACGGAGTTTCCGGAGGATTCTACTACGGTTCGATACGGATCGAAGCAGATGCGCCATGCGGCCCACGCCAGAAGGGAGACGGCCAGGGAGGTAAAGGTGAGCCCGGGCCACAGGGAGGGGATCAGGATGGATACCACGAGGAGGAGAAGGAAAACCAGGACAGCGAACGGCATCAGCACAAAGAAGCGAGGACTGGTGTACTCCACGAATACATCCTCCACCACCTCCCGGCTGCTGTCCGCCTCCATCCCGGTCTCAACCTCATCGCCCGGCGCGGCGTACCGCCGCCGGCAGGCTCCGGCCGCCGCTGCGTTCGGGCACCAGCCCATCCACCGGCGTATCGCTTCAGCGAACCTCATCGACATGCGGATGCCTCCCCACCGAAGTTTGCACGGTAGATCTCCTTCCGGTGGAAAAGGTAAATCACCATGATGATGATCCCGCCGACAAGCGTCGCCGCCCCCCAGGTCAGCGGCCGCCAGGTGACGATATCGCCAAGCAGCGTCTCCCTCTCGAAGCTGCTCCCGGCGCGGATACTCTGCGCATCGTAATACACCGCAACGGCGGAGAGGACGACGAGAAGCGGGAGGAACTCCCGCTGGTAGACGACCGGGAAGAGCCATGCGAGAGCAATGAGGATCAGCAGCATGTTCTCCTGGTAGCCGCTCCGGTCTCCGCCTGCAGTGCCAGCCGGCTCCGGGGCAGGGTTTGGCCCCGGGTTCCTTCCCTTCCAGGCATTTTCGTAGCCCGCTTCCGCGCTCGCGCGCCGGACGGGTCTGACGGCGTCGGCGTTCGGGCACCAGCCGAGTTTCTTCCGGATATACTCCAGAAATACTGTCATCCGGCTACCCCCAGCATTCGGGCAACCCGTTCGGGGTCATCGGTGTAGATTGTGGCGATCTTCTTCTTTGTCGTTATCGTCAGGGTTCGCGGGTAATGTGTCCGCACGTAAGTGCGGTAGAAGATCACGGGGAAGAAGACCGCGCCGCCAAGCCCGAAGATAAACCGCATGGAGGTCGGGTTATCCCATCCGTGGTATATACCGGCGGCCGCCGATACGAGAAGCGCCGCCAGCGCCGCCAGCGCCGTCGCAAGGAGCCAGGAGGGGGCGGGGAGTTTGTTCTCGTTCACCTCCGCCTTCACGACGGCACTCTTCGGGATGACGACGGGCCGAAAGAGCGGTCGCCTGATGGTGATCGTCTCTGAAGATATCTTGATGTGGGCCCTTCGCATGACCCCGTACAACTCCGCACCGGAGAAAGCCAGCAGAAGAGCCAGCAGGATAAGGCGCCATGCAGAGGTTGTCACAGCGAGGCATACGATGAACAGAGCGCCGGCAACAATCAGAATAAGGTACATTGCCGGGGTGCCGATCGGGCCGTAGTCAACCAGTGCACCCTCCACCACCTCCCGGCCCCCCTCTCTCGCCGTACCGACTCCGACCTCGCCCTCCGGCGCGGCGTATCGCCGTCTGCAGGCTCCGGCGGCTGCCGCGTTCGGGCACCAGCCCATCCATCTCCGTATCGCCCCGGCGAATCTCATCAGCATACGGGCTCCTCCCGCGTCGCCGCATCCAGGGCATACATCGACCCTTTCTCTGCGATCAGGGTAGTGCGGTGCCGCCGCTCCCAGAGGAGCGTGACGCCGTACTGGGCCCAGCCGAAGAGGCTCAAGGCCAGCGTGAACCTGACGATCCAGCCGGACATACCGCTCAGGACAAAATAACCAATAAAGGCGACGAGAATAACGGCGGCTGCCGGCATGCTCAGGCGCCGGATGATGCGCAGTCTTTTACTCATGTTGGCCCGGATGAACTCACCGGCAACAACCCGCGCATACTGCTTCCGGCAACCGAGCAGGAAGCCGATGAACCCTCCCACCCCGATGCCGAGGCCCGTCCACAGGGTCGGGTACCCCGGAGTATCCTCGATCAGGAGAAGTGCTGCCGCTGCCGCCGCTGAGAAGGCTACCGCTGTAACCAGCAGCTGGTTGTGGTAGCGGTTCCACCAGCCGGGCCCGGTCCGGGAGAGGCCGTCCCCTCCGCCCGGCGCCGCGACCGTCGCCGGATGCACCGCTGGATTCACCCGCATCGATCCTGCCATGGGGCACCAGCCCATCCACCTCCGTATCGTCTCGGAGGCCTTCATTATCATGCGCGTTCACCCTCCGTTGCCATATCCAGGGTATATACCGACCCCCACTCCGCGATCATGATCGCCCGGTGCCGTCGCTCCCAGAGGATCGTGAGGCCATACCAGGTCCAGAAGATGAGGCTTGCGCCCAGCACGAGCGCGATAACCCGGTCGAACATCCCGCCCAGAACAAGATACGCCACACCGACAGCGAAGACAACGGAGAGCACCGGCACCTTCAGATACTGAACAATGCGCTGTCTTCGGGTCATGTTCTCCCTGCGGAGCTCGCCGGCTGCAACCCGCGCGTACCTGGAGCGGTAACTGAGCAGAGAGCCGAGGAGCGCTCCTACCCCGATGCCGAGGCCCGTCCACAGGGTCGGGTACCCCGGAGCATCCTCGATCAGGAGAAGTGCTGCCGTTGCAGCCGCCGAGAAGGCTACCGCCGTAACCAGCAGCTGGTTGTGATGGCGCCTCCACCACCCGGGTTCGACCCGGAGGAGGGCATCCTGCCCGCCCGCCGTTGCGACTGTCGCCGGCCGCACCGCGAGATCCGGTCGCATCGATCCAGTCATGGGGCACCAGCCCAGGTATGCCCGGATCGTCTCCATAAAAGGCATCATACCATCTCCCGGATTTTTTGTCTGCCCGCTGCCATTTCCACCAAAATGGATTTGTTGTGGATTCGCACCCAGAATATGTCCCGGACGGGTGTGCAAACCAGATCCATCGTCCCATGAGTTATCATCAATCTGTTCCCTCCAGTGTGCGTCGCCGTTCCCAGATGTAGAAGATGGGAAAAGAAACGATACCAATAAGCACGATTGCCTGGAGGAGGGGGACAATAGGATACCCCAATGCTAGGTAGCGCAGAAGAAAGATCATGGCTACTATGAGGTAGAAGACAACTGATCGCGCAACGGTGACGCGTTGAACACCACCGTCGGTGAAGACAATGCGTGTCAGGAACAGGCTGATGACGATAAGGACGGGAAGCCAGTAGATCTGGCTGATAGAGTACGCAAGGGATGTGTAGAGGTAGATTAGGAAGATTATAGCGAGAAGGACGGCATCGAACACTTTCTCGATGGCAGTTCCTCTCCGCTTCGTTTTCTTCTCTCTGTTTCTTGACCCGAGGGCGTGATGGAGGATGCTCACAGGATTGGGATCGGTCAGATGCTCTTTTCGCCTGTACCACACCACGGTGCAGAAGACTACTACAGTGATCGCCAGTGGCAGGGGAAACAACAGAAATGCCGGTATTGGGAGATAGCCAGTCGTAATGACGAAAGCAGTGATGATGACCAAGATCCAGAAGACTGCAGTTGAGCGCCAGAATTCTTCTTTGACGATGGAATCGATCTTCATACTTATACCGCCTATGCGCCGTTGGCCGTCATGTGGAGTGTCCCCGCGCATGCCGGGTCCCGGCTGCATCTGCCGATGGATCTGCCCCTCCGCGGGGCACCAGCCCAGGTATGCCCGGATCGTCTCCATGAGGGGCATCATACCATCTCCCGGAGTTTCGCAAAGAGTTCGTCGGCCATACGGGTCGGGTCGTCGGTCTTCGTGAGCGTAATCCCCAGCTCGTCCGCGTAGTTCCAGAGGAGTTCGATGCATTGGGTGTAGCGCCGGCACGCGCCGCAGTCGCCCTCGTGCTCGTACCAGACCTGTACCCCGCGGTCTGCCGAGATAAAGACGATCGCAGCCGTATCGAAGGGAACGGAACGGCCGAAGAGGACGCCTTTCTCCGCGTTCAGGCGCTCGACCTCGATCTGGTTCGCGTGCGCCATCTCGACGAGCGTCTCCTCGACCTTCCGGTCCATGGCAAGCAGCGCCTTCGAGACCGCCTGGCGGGATATGCTGAAGCGGTCTGCGATATGGATGTTGGCAAGGCCGCTGCGGCGGAGTTTCCAGAACGCGAACTGCCTGTCGTCCAGGGAGAGAGGCATACGTCAACATTGGCGGGTTGACTATATAGGTGATTCGATCTATTCCCTCTCAAACTTATCTGTGAACGCGTCCGGGTGCCGGGAGAGACCGGCATCCCCGCCGCTACCTTTTCTGCTTATGGAAACGCTCTGGACCACGTATACAGCCGCACAAAAGGGAAGCCTTAACTATTCGTAGATCACTAGAGTGATTGGTCAATCCAGATTGACCGGTCACTCTAACGAGGCACACCCGTATGGCCGAAGACAGGAACGATAAGAAGACAGCCATCGCCGCCACGGCGGTCAGGCTCTTTACGGAGAGGGGATTTCACGGCACCCCCACGTCGCTCATCGCGCGCGAGGCCGGCGTCTCGAACGGGACCCTCTTCCACTATTTCCCGACAAAAGAGGAGCTCATCAACTTCGCCTACTACGAGATCAAGAGCCGGATGGCGGGAGAGATCGGCGGGGGAGTCGAGGAAGAGCGGACAGACAGGGAGAAGATGTGGAGAATGTGGCGCAACGCGATCCTCTGGGGAGTCGATCATCCCGACGAGTATCTCTTCGTCCAGCAGTTCTGTTCGTCCCCGTTCATCAGGAAGCTGCCCCCCGAGGAGATCCTGAAGAACGCCCCGGCCGCATTCGAGGTGCTTGCCGGGACCATCGAGAAGAGCTGCCTGAAGGGCATGCCGATCGAGGTTGCCTTCTCCGTCATATGCTCTCCGATCGATGCGGTTGTCAGGTCGATCGTCAACTCGGACGGAGACCTCGATCGGGACCGGCTGATCGACACTTCGTTCGGAATCGTGTGGAGAGGCCTGACGGGCGAGTAACGGGCTCTCCTGGTTCGAGAAAAAAAGAGGTACCAACTATGCTGTATCGGACGATGAAGAAGACCGGCGACGAACTCTCGGTGCTGGGCTTCGGCTGCATGAGGCTGCCGAGAAAGGGCATGGGCATCGATGAAGAACGGGCGGTTAACCAGATCAGGTACGCCGTCGACCACGGGGTGAACTATCTCGACACCGCGCTGATGTACCCCGGAAGCGAGCAGTTGCTCGGCCGGGCGCTCGCCGACGGCTACCGGGAGAAGGTCAAACTTGCGACGAAACTGCCGCACATGCTCGTCACATCCCGCGAAGATATGGACCGGATGCTCGATCTCCAGCTCAAGACCTTGAAGACCGACCATATCGACTACTACCTGATCCACAGCCTCACAAGCGGCGAAGGCTGGGGAAAGATGAAGAGTCTCGGGGTCGCGGACTTCCTCGATGCGGCGAAGGCGGACGGGCGTATCGTGAACGCGGGTTTTTCCGCGCACTGCGCTGTCGGGACGTTCAAGGAGATCGTCGACGACTACGACTGGGACTTCTGCCAGATCCAGTACAACTACTTAGACGAGATGAACCAGGCGGGGACCGAGGGACTCATGTATGCGGCTTCAAAGGGGCTCGGCGTCGTCGTCATGGAGCCGCTCCGGGGCGGCTACCTTGCGGGGAACCCGCCGGCGCCGGTGCAGGCCGTCTGGGACGAGGCCGACGTGAAGAGGACGCCGGCGGAATGGGCACTCCGCTGGATCTGGAATCATCCGGAGGTCACGGTGGTCCTCTCGGGGATGAACGAAGAGCAACATATCGAGGAGAACATCCGAATCGCCAGCGAAGCCTGCCCGAACTCCCTCACAGAGAAAGAGCTCGAGATCGTCGACCGGGCGGCGGAAGCCTACCGTGAGACGAACCGGGTCGGCTGCACCGGGTGCCGGTACTGCATGCCCTGCCCCGCGGGCGTCAACATCCCCGGATGCTTCGAGGCCTACAACACCGACGGGGGAACGCTCCAGTCGAAGGTCATGTATCAACTCCGGGTTGGGGGGAAGATGGACGGGGCGACACCGGCGTATGCGTCGCTGTGCAAGAACTGCGGCAAGTGCGTGAAGGTATGCCCCCAGCACCTCCCTATCCCGCAGCACCTCAGCGAGGTCGCGAAGGAGTACGAGACCTTTGGCGCCCGGCTCATCGGGGGCATAACGGTATACGCCCTCAGGCTCATGCGCTGGAACACGATGAGGAAAGCCTGAACGGGCAGGAGAGAGGGGGCCGTCCGGAAGGCGGATCAGAATATTAATCCCCGCCGCCTCCAGACAGGGTCATATGGATACAGCACTGCGCGACACCTACATCGAACTCCACGAGAGGTACTTCCCGGGGACCGAGCTTCCCGTCGCCTTCGAGGTCGGAGGCGCCACCGACGGGGTGGAGAAGGCCCCCGCCCCGAAGGGTTGGAAGTGCTTCGTCTGCGACCTCACGAAGGTCCGAAAAGGGACGAGCCTTGTCTTCGACGAGGATTCGATCGGGTGCCGCGGAGGGCGGTTCTACCTCGGTTACGACGCCGAACGGTTCCCCGGCTTCCGCTACTTCCTCTCCTACGGGAAGCCCGGCGAGATGGAGGGGGAGCGCTACAAGCAGACGCCGGAGATCGTCGACGACCTCGACCGGGGGACCGCCCGGATACCCACGAAGGGCAAAAGCATCGTCTTCAAGCGCTGGGACCGCCTCACGGAGAGAGACAACCCCGACGCCGTCGTCTTCTTCGCCCGCCCGGAGGTGCTCTCCGGTCTCTTCACGCTCGCGAACTTCGACCAGGCCGACCCGTACGGTGTCGTCTGCCCGTTCGGCGCCGGGTGCAGCTCGGTCTTCTCCTTCCCGTGGCTCGAGCAGCAGAACGAGAATCCAAGAGCGGTGCTCGGGATGTTCGACCCCTCGGCACGGCCCTGCGTCCCGCTGGATACCCTGACGATGGCCTTCCCGATGAAGAAGTTTACGAAGGTGGTAGGCTATATGGAGGAGAGTTTCCTCACGACGGGCGCCTGGGAGAAGGTGATGAAGAAGGTTGCCCGGAGCAACGCGCTTCATTCACCCTGAAAATGGGATGGGGAATCAGCCGAGCGTCCTGTTGAAGAACGCGACCATTTCCTCGTAGGCATCCTCCGCGACGGGAGTCTCCGAGATCTCTCCGTCCTCGATCATGAACCCGTGGGGCTCGCCCTGGTAGACCTTGAGCTCGAAGTACTTCCCGGCCTCATCGAGATCGGTCGCGTAGCGGTAGATGTCGGCCACCGGGCTTGGTTCATCCGCCGTGCCGTGGATGATCAGCATCGGGTCGGTGATGTTCTCGATGAACTCTGCCGGCGGGGTCCCGTTCGCCTGTCCGCCGGAGTAGGGGAAGCCGTACCAGGCGACGCCCGAACTGAACTCCTCTATTTGCGGCAGGAAGAGCATCGTGTAGCGCCCGCCCGCGCAGAACCCCGTCAGTCCGAGGCTGCTCTCGTTGACTTCGGGCCGGGTGTCGAGATACGCGACCGTGTCCCGGACCAGCCCTTCCATCACTTCATCATCGGGCGCCTCTTCAAAGGTCTGCCACTCCGGGGCGATGACGACGTACCCCTCGCCGGCAAGACGGTCGACAAGGGCCTGGTACCCGGGTTCCAGCCCGTTGAAGGAGTGGATCAGCACGACTCCCGGGTGGGTCCCGTCTTCTCCGGGCGTCGTGATATAGGCCGGGTAACTCTGGCCGCCGCTCTGGATGTTCACCGTCGTTCCATTTCGTATCTCTGCGGTCCCTATCTCGGTTGCGCCGGCGCAGCCGACGAGGAGGAGCAGAGATACGACCGCTGCAAGCAGGATAACATTTCTCATGGGTCTCCCTCCGTCAGGGTGCACCCCCATCCGGCTCATACCACTTAACATTGTCACCCGGCATGACCGGCGAGGGGCACTCGGTACTACCCGAACACATTGCACGATCCAGCGGCTGCACCCTCGGGAACCGGCGGTCAGGGCGGCATGTGAAAGGGGAGGTGGAGGCCTTCCGGGCTTCTTCATCGCCCGGACACCGGTGGAGTGCTATGGCGGTGAGGGCCGGGTCGCCCGGAGAGATGGGCGGTGTTCCGGTTTACGCTCCGGTCGGCAGGGGAAGAAAGATAACCCCCCTGCCTACTATACAGGTGTAGAACCGATGGATGCAGATCCGGGTCAGTATGAGCACGCCATCGATCGGCTCAGGGCTCTCTGCGAGAGGACGGTCGATGAAACCGAGAGGCAGATCCTCACAGAAGCAGTAGCCGTCCTCTCCGGGCTGCACAGCAAGAACAAGGAGCAGGTTGGTCTGGCGGACGCAATCCTGTCGGCCACCGGCCGAGGGGTGATCGCTTATGATGCCGGCGGCAGGGTGATCAGGGCGGGTCCGGCGATGGACGAGATGGCCGTGACGAGCCTGGTCGGCATGGAGATGCAGGCGGTCGCTGCGGCCCTGACGGTACGCCACCCCGATGGCCGGCAGGTGCGGCAGGAAGAACTGCCGGCCTACCGGGCTCTCAAGGGGGAGACGGTGGCAGGAGAGCGGCTGGATATCACGAGCCGTGAGGGGAGGACCATCCACGCTCTGGTCTCCGCCGCCCCCGTTATCATCGGGGGCGTGCCCTCCGGAGCCGTCGTGGCCTGGCAGGATGTCACCGAGCAGGAGCAGATACAGCGTCGCTTAAACGAGATGAGCACCCTGCTCGAAGGGATGTTCGAGAGCCTCGGCGACATCGTCGGGCTCCAGCTCCCCGACCATACTATCCTCCGCTACAACAGGGCCGGTTACGAGGCGCTTGGCATGACGCCTGAAGAGGTGATCGGGAGGAAGTGCTACGAGCTGATCGGCCGCGACCGTCCCTGCGATGTCTGTGCGACCCGGGCCGCCGTCCGGAGCAAACGTCAGGAGCGTCTGGAGAAGTATGTCCCCGAGATGGGGCGATACCTTGAGTGCCGGAGCACACCGGTCCTGGACGAGAACGGGAATCTCCTCCTGATCGTCGAGCACCTCCACGACATCACCGACCGGGTCCTTGCCATGGACGCACTCCGGGAGAGCGAGGCGACGGCCCGGGCGCTCCTCAACGCCCCGACCGACGCGATCAGCCTTATCAGTGCGGACGGGCGGCTGATCGACGTCAACGAGACGATGCTCAGGCGCTATGGGAAAGGCAGAGAGGAAGTCGTCGGCAGGCATATCAACGAGATCTTCCCCCCCAGGATCGCCCGCGAGCGTCTCGAGCGTCTCGCTGAGGTTCTCGAATCGGGGGCACCGGTCCGATTCGAAGAGCGAGGGGTGATGGGCTGGTACGATGTCGTCATCTACCCCATCAGGGACGAGACCGGCCGGGTCGCTCGATTGGCGGTCATCGGCCGGGACATCACCGACCGGAAGCAGATGGAAGAGCGGCTCGTGGAGAGCGAAGAACGACTCCGGAGTATCTTCAGGGAGGCGGGGATCGGCATTGCCCTCCTGGACCTCGACTGGAGGATCACGCAGACCAACCCGGCGTTCCGTCGGATGCTGGGCTACGAGGAGAGTGATCTCGTAGGCAGATCCGTTGCCGAGGTCACGCACCCTGACGACATTGAGGCGAACCGGGCCCTCTTCTACGAGATGGTGGCGGGCCGCCGGAAAAGGTTCCAGCTGGAGAAACGCTACATCGGAAAAGACGGCCGCGTCGTGTGGGCCCGCCTGACCGCGACCATACTCGGGGACACGAAGGATCTGCCGCGCTTTGTCGTCAGCATGGTCGAGGATATCAACGACCGGAAGATGGCTGAGACCCTGAGGACGGAGGCATTCAACCGGATCGAGCAGAACATGGAACAGTTTGCAATCCTTGGCGACCATGTCCGCCATCCCCTGCAGGTGGTCCTTGCACGGGCGGACCTCATGGACGACGAGGAGACCGCCGAGAAGATCCGGGAGCAGGTCCGGCGGATCAACAAGTATATCAAGGAACTCGACCGGGGCTGGATAGAGAGCCGGAAGATCCGGGAGTTCCTGCGGCGTCACGAGATGGTGTAGGAGTGTCCGGCGGTGCAAGACCGATCCCGGCATCTCATTCCGCAAGGACTGTCGGAACGACAGGAGCACAGTGCGTTCTTCGCGGCTCGCACCGTCAGGCTTCAGAGGGAAGCCAGTGATTTGACTTCCAGCGGGGGCTTTCCCAGAATGTGGAGGGCTGTGAATGATAGCCTGCGCTTCATATCAACCGTGCATCCCTCATATGCACGGGCATCCCGGTAGGAGGGGGCACTTTGCCGCCGGGTAATGGTGGCCAGGAGAGCGGCCTTCAGCCATTGAGGAACACCTCAGAGCACCTTCCGGGAATAGAGGTTGTCGGGCGCACCCGTTCCAAAAAATCTTAACCTGAGCCGAAAGCAGATCACTACATGCATCAACCGGACGGCAGCGCCCCGCAGCAGCGATACACCCTGCTCATGGTCTCGATCGCGGTCGCGATGTTCATGACGTCGCTTGACGGGACCATTGTGAATATCGCTCTTCCCACGATCTCGACGATCTTCGACCTTCCCTCGACGACGGTCAGCTGGGTTGCGACGGCGTACCTGCTGGTGCTGACGGGCTCTATCCTCGTCTTCGGGAAGGTGGCGGACAGGATCGGTTTCAAGACCGTCTTCCTCGCCGGGTTCTGCGTCTTCACGGCAAGCTCGTTCTTCTGCGGCTTTTTTCCGGAACTCTTCGACTCGTTCTGGGTGCTGATCGGCGCGCGGGTGCTCCAGGCGATCGGCGGAGCGATGATCGCCGCGATCGCCCCGGCCCTGATTGCGGCGTTCCTCCCGATGACGATGAAAGGAAAGGCGATGGGGATCGTGACCACGTTTGCGGCCTTCGGGACCGCGGCCGGCCCGATACTCGGCGGCCTCCTGACGCAGTACCTCTCCTGGAACTGGATCTTCTACATCAACGTCCCGGTCGGGATCGTTGCCGTCCTGCTCGGCTCGTACGCGATACCGGCGGGCCGGACGGCGGGCGGGGCGCCTTCGCCGTTCGACCGGCTCGGTGCGGTCCTCATATTCGTCGGGCTCGGCTCCCTGATCTACGCCGTCAGCGAGGGATCCGCGCTCGGCTGGACGGACCCGGCGATCCTCGCTGCACTCGCGGCTGCAGGGATCGCGCTCGGATACCTCGTCCTCCACGAACGGAGGACGGCCGATCCGCTGCTGGACTTCCGGCTCTTTGCGAAC
This sequence comes from Methanoculleus caldifontis, assembly GCF_032842345.1. NCBI lineage: Archaea > Methanobacteriati > Methanobacteriota > Methanomicrobia > Methanomicrobiales > Methanomicrobiaceae > Methanoculleus > Methanoculleus caldifontis. Next base: position 107,157 of record NZ_WBKO01000002.1, read on the forward strand.
AGGAACTTCCTCTACGTCAACCTCATGCTCGCCCTCTCCTACTTCCTCTTCGGCGGCGTCAACTACCTCCTCCCGTTCTTCCTCGAACTGGTGAAGGGCTTTGACCCTTCGACCTCCGGGCTCGTCCTCACCGCGCTCTCGTTCGCGATGATGGCAAGCGGCATCCTCTCCGGCATGCTCATCAACAGCCTCGGGAACCGGAGGCTCTGCATCGCCGGCGCGCTCGTCGTCTCCGCCGGATACCTGCTGTTCCATCTCTTCTCGGCGGCAAGCACGCTCCACTACATCATCGGCACGTTCGCTATCGTGGGGTTCGGCCTCGGTTTCCTGCTCTCCCCCGGCACGAACATGGCGATGAACATGGCCCCCCGTGATAAACACGGCATGGTATCGAGCCTCATCTCCGTGGAGCGCTCCGGCCCGATAACCCTCGGCATCTCCTTTGCCAGCATGCTCTTCATCCAGGCGATGCTCACGGTCGGGTCCCATCGCCACGTCACGGCGTCTTCCCCGGCGAACATCAAAATAGACGTGCTTGCCACCGGTTTCGATCTGGTCTTCATCGCCATCTTCGCCGTCTCGCTTGCCGTCGTCGTCCTCGCGGTCTTGAGCCGGGACGAGGTCCATGCCGACAACCTCGAAGAGGGTGCCTTCGAGGCCGCGGTCGCCGGGGTGTAAGGCCCTTCCGGCTCTTTTTTCGGAATCCCACAACGAAGGCTGACCGGGCCAGGGCATCGGTCCCCGCCCCGCCCCTTCACCCGCGGATCACGTCTCATCGGCAGAGCTGCCCTCTGCCTCCTCCCTGCTGAAAAGCCTCGTGCGGACGGTATCGGCCAGATCGTCGGTTGTCAGGAGAAGAAGCGTGTCTTCGGCCTCGATGACGGTGCTGCCGCCCGGAACAAAGCGTTTCTCCCGCTTCTGCATCAGGATGATGAGGGTCCCCTTCGGCAGTCCGAGGTCGACGACCTGCTTCCCGACAACCGGGGCTTCGGGGGGGATGACGAGTTCCAGCAGCTCGCTCGGGGTGTCTGGGTTCATCTCGAACTCCCTGGAGAGTTTGTGTGTCTCCTGGAGCGGTGCGGAGAGGCCGAGCCACCGGGCGACGGATGGGATCGACGTCCCGTGAACGAGCGCCGAGACGAGGACGATGAAGAAGACGAGGTTGAAGATCGTCTCCGCGCCGGGCACGCCTGCGACAAGGGGGTAGGTCGCGAGAATGATCGGGACGGCACCCCGCAGCCCCACCCAGGAGACGAGGATCTTCTCGTTTATCGGCATCTTCCAGGGGAGGAGCGAGATCATGACGGCGACCGGTCGCGCGACCAGGAGGAGGAAGAGCGCGGCGAGGAGGCCGGGGACGATCTCGGCTACGAGCTGCGAGGGGAAGACGAGCAGGCCGAGCGCAAGGAACATCACGATCTGCATCAGCCACGCGATCCCGTCGTGGAACCGGACCAGGCTCTTCTTGTGGACAACGATGCTGTTGCCCATGACCAGCCCGGCGATGTAGACCGCGATGAACCCGTTCCCCCCGAGGGTGGCGGTCAGCCCGTAGGTCAGCAGCACCATCGTGAGGCTGAGCACCGGATACAGCCCCTCGAACTCCAGTTTGAGGCGGTTGATCAGGAAGACGATCGCCTGCCCCATCCCGTAGCCGAGCAGGCCGCCGACCGCCATCTGCTGCACGAACATCGGGAGGATGGCGAGGAGCGACGTGCCGGGGATGAGGATCACGCTGATGACACCGATGGTGAGCAGGACTGCCATGGGGTCGTTGCTCCCCGATTCAAGCTCGATGAGCGGCCGCAGGTTCCCCTGCAGACGTGCTCTCGCCGTCCGGAGGATGGAGAAGACCGCGGCCGCATCGGTGGACGAGACGACCGCACCGAGGAGGAGGGCCGTAAGCGGCGGGAAGCCGAGGACCAGGACGGCAAACGCCCCAAGCAGGCCTGCGGTCAGCACGACGCCGAGCGTCGAGAGGGCGATCCCGGGTCCAAGGATCGGCCGGATCTGCTCCCACCGGGTGTCGAGGCCGCCGGAGAAGAGGATATACGCAAGTGCGATAATCCCGATGATCTGTGCGAGCCCCGGATCGTCGAACGGGATCCCGCCCGGACCCTCCGAACCCGCCAGCATCCCGACGATGAGGAAGATGAGGAGCGCAGGAACGCCGAGCCTCTCCGAGAACTTGTTTGCCAGGATGCTGATCAGGAAGAGCAGCGATATCCCGAGAAGCAGGAGTTCGAGAGTGACCACCATCTGTGCATACGATTCAGGCCTGAACCTCCTTAAGGCTGACCCTTCACGACCTTTTGCCGGGATGACGCTCCGGCGGTCTTTCCGCTCTTCCGTGCAGGGGGGCGGCAGGGTGAGATGAAACGGCCCGGCCTTCCATCGATGGACCGGAGTTTTCACGGTCCCCGGATAGATCACCCCGATCTGTTTCGGGGGATTGATATGGTTGCCACATGAACTGTTACCTGGTGGAACCCAGGATGGCAGACACTCCCGCTCTTTCCAGGTCTCTTGGCACCGTGCTCCTTCTGACGGCGGCGATCTTCCTCGTCATCGGAATCCGGTCGATTGCGTATATCGTGACCATCATCGTTGTCTCGTTGATCCTCGCCATGCTCGCCTACCCCGCAACAAAGGCGCTCCGGTCGCGGGGCCTGCCGGAGGGGGCCGCCGTCGGCGCGGTCGCGATCGTCGCCTGCCTTGCCGTCATGCTGCTCTGTTATCTCGTCTTCTTCTCGTTCGAGAGTCTGGTCCAGGATATTCCTCTCTACCAGCAGGAGTTGAGCGCCCGGCTCGCAGAAGTCCTCGCCGTCCTGGACCGGTTCGGGATCGATACGGGCTCGTTCTCCCCGTCATCGATCGACCTGCAACGGTTTGCCGGGATCCTCTCCTCGTCCGCCCTGAGCCTCGTCGACCTTCTCCTCTACCTCTTCTTCATAGCCGTGACGACGATCTTCATGCTCCTCGAAGCGCCGAGAGTGCCCGGCCGTATACAGAAGTTGGCAGGGGGCGGGTCGGGGAAGATCGAAGGGTTCTCCCGCATGAGCAGGTTCCTGATCGACTTCGTCATCGTCAGGACCGAGGCGAATCTCGTCCACGGCTTCCTCTTCGGCACCTTCCTCTGGGTCATGGGGGTGCATGCGGCCGTTCTCTGGGGGGTGCTGACGTTCCTCCTCTCCTACATCCCCTATATCGGACTGGTCGTCGCGGCGCTCCCGGCGATCTTCTTTGCCTGGCTGCAGTTCGGGATCTGGGGCGCGATTGTGGTGCTCGCGGCCGTCGCCGTCCTGAACGCGCTGGTGGAGAACCCGATCTTCGCGCACTTTGCGTCGAGACGGTTTGATATCCCCGCCCTCGTGGTCATCCTCTCAGTCATCTTCTGGGGCTGGGCCCTCGGCGTCGCCGGGATGATCTTCGCCGTCCCGCTCACCCTCATCATCCTGATGGTCTTCCAGTTCAGCGACGACTGGGCGTGGGTGAACACGATCCTCGGTGTCGACCATCTCTTCATGGGGGAGCAGACACCCCCGGTGGAGAGCAGGGGAGTCGAAGCGCCGCCGGCGAGGTAGGATAGAGGTACCGACCTTTTTCCGCCTCTGCCCCGCCATGCCGGAAGGTTGATACCTTCTTCAGGCATGCTCTCCTGGAATGAAGATGCTGCACACAAAGGAGATCATCCAGAAGATCTGGGACGCACAGGGCTACGGGAACCTGGCGGTCTGGGGGGACGGTGCGACCGTTGTCATCGCCCCGGGGGAGAGCCCGGAGAGGGGCGGGAAGGCGCCGCTCGCAGTCTTCAAGCCCATTCCCCTGGTGGCGGGATTCTCGATGCTGGACTTCGCCCTCCACGACCCCGCGCTGCTGAGCCTGATCGAGACGACGATACGAGAGGCCGGCGGTGAGATCGAGCGGGACTGAGAGGGCGGCAGGCATCCGGGGCGATGGGCGGCCGGTCCCGGCGGGGAATCCCGGTCGGGACGACCATAAAAAATGGGTTTTGATGGGTCCGGAGAAGAGTTACTCGGTCGTCTTGCCGTCGAAGTGCTCTTCGCTGGCCATGGCCTCTTCGCGGGTCTTCCGGACGATCTTGTCCTGGTGCTCCGGCGGGGAGTATATGGTGTAGAGCTTGAGGTTGGCGGTCTTTGAGGTGTTTATCACGTTGTGGTTCGCGCCGCTCGGCACGATCACGGCGCTGCCGTCCTTTACCGCGTATTCCGTGTTGTCGATGATGACTTTCCCCTCTCCTTCCTCGAACCGGAAGAACTGGTCGACGTCGTCGTGCACCTCCGCGCCGATCTCCTCGCCGGGCTTGAGGGACATCAGCACGAGCTGGTTGAACTTCCCCGTGTAGAGGACTCTGCGGAAGTCGGTGTTCTGTACCGTCTCTTTCTCGATATCGGCCATAAATCCTTTCTTCATCACTACAACCTCCTTTGTGGAGTAACGGTTAGTGTTACCGATGCAATGTGAGGCGCCGCGACTATTTATCCTTTAGGATGCCGGAGGTCCGGGCGGGCTTTGGAAAGCAAGAGAGCGACTCCCGATCGGCCGTCTGGTTTTGAGGGCCGGATCTGCGGGCTCTCCACCGCCGGGGTGCCTGTCATTCACGCAGGCGGGAGAACTCCTCCTGAGCTGCCGGTCAGGGACGGGTCCGACGGAGCAGATCCCCGGGAGAGACCGGCATCTGGCGGCGTTTCATATGCCGGTGGATCGGATCGCGGTCCCCCCGGAGGGCGGTGCGAGAGGGGGAATCTCACGCCCCGCCCTTCTTCACCTCCTCGATCATCTCCTCGACCTCCTCGTAGCCGTGCCGGTAAAACTCCTCTTCCGTGGGCTCGATCTCCCGGAGGAGACGGAGGAACTCCCCGGCGTGCTCCTTCTCCTCATCCGCGATATCCCGCATCACCTTCCGGACCAGCGGGTCGTCGGTCGACTCGGCGATCTGGTTGTAGAGCTGGATCGCCTCGTATTCGGCAGCGATCGAGAACCGGATGGTCCGGATGAGTTCCCCCCGGTCCAGTTTGCGTTCCATGCGGTTCCCGGAGAACGGATTTGCAAATTCGGGCATCTCGAATGACCTCGGGGGCTCATGCGACGGGGCGTTATTTATAGGTTGGGCCGGTTACTGCTCGAGAGCCTGTGGCCACAGGACGGTCTATGTCTCATTCTTAGAGTGATGCTTGACGATGAGATCGATTCTGCTACATCTCCCCATCTCCGCGCACTCATCGGACCACCCTGGGTTTGGAATCGGGAGGAGATATTATGCTCAAGGTGACAATCTCGTTCAAGATGGCAATAGGTGTTCTACCAAATGGGAGCTGTGGTCGATATCGGTCAATTAACGTCCGGGCCGCAGACCGCACCCGGCACGATGATCCGGCGGAAAAAGAGACCTTAAAACGGCTCTGTTGAAATGGTCTACACCCTCTGGAGAACACTCAGTTACGTGGAGAGGGTACTGGTGTGACCTCACGCGAAGCCGCGAAGGCGCGAAGCCTGAAATGGGTGTTGACAGCCTCTTTCGCGTTCTTCGCACCTGACGGTGCTCAAGCTCGCTACGCTCGCACTTCGCGGCTTCGCGTGAGTCAAGATGTATGGATAATCCTGCAATGGACTCGATCTCAGGGAGAGGGTTTCAACAGAGCCCTTAAAACGGTAAACGGGGTGGCATCGGCAGAAGAGCAACCGTCGTTTCACGGGTGCAACTATCGGGCCAATACCGGAAGAGAGGATGAAATGGTCCGGATTCCCGGTAGCGCCGTCCGATCCTCACGCGACTCTCGCGATCCTCCCCTCCGGCTTCATCTCCGCCGGCTCCGGGAGAGATTCCATATACGCGACCAGTGCATCGACATCGAACGGCCCGTTGACTATGTTCGTGCCTTCTCTGAAGGTGGTATACTTGTCGCCGCCGGTCGCAAGGAAGTCGACCATTGCTGCTGTATACTCGGCACTCGGGTCCAGCGGAGTGCCGTTTACCAGGACCTCGACAATCCTGCTGCCGATGGGCTTTCTTTCGTCGAAGGTATACGACAGCCCGGAGACTGCGAGATTGTGGGGCGGTAACGGAGTCTCCCACTGCCGTTCCAGCACGTCCCGGACCCGGTCTCCCGTCATGGTCATCGAGAGCACGGTCGAAGAGAACGGCTGCACAGCATAAAGGTCGCCCCACGTGACGGTACCCTCAGCTATCTCCGCCCGGAGCGATCCGGTGGTGACAAACGCGATATCGGTGTTCATTGCCGCCCGCTGGCCGTCGGCGACGAGGTTGCCGAGCGTGGATTCGCCGGCATCGGTCTGCAACCGCGTGATATTCGCCGATGCAACCGTTATGATCCGGCTGATCATCGGCCCGACCGCCTCTTCGCTCATCTCAAGCAATGATAGGGCCTCCGGGTCGGGAGAGGTGCCAGGCGGGCGGTCTGCATACGTCGGGACGATCCGTGCCGACGTATAGATGACCTCGCCGGTGAGGGGGTCGATGACGAGATCGATGTCGGCAAACGCCCTGCTGTAACTGTATGCCTGCGTCACCAGCACCGGTTCTTCGCCGGCGTTCTCCAGGTAGGCGTTGGTGAACGCATGGGTGTGGCCCGAGAGGACGACATCCACGTCCGGGTCAAGGCCGGCGACGATCCCTGCGATCCTGCCCGTGACGTTGCCTCCCTCCCGGGTCGGACCGTCATAGGGCTCCTGCCGGCCGCCTTCGTGGAGGAGGACGACGATCGCATGCACTCCCTGCTGCCGGACCTCCAGGACGTAACGGTTGATCGATTCGGTCTCGTTTTTAAAGACGACCTGTTCGAGGTTGATAGCCTTCTGGATCGAAGGCGTCTCGACTGTTGTGGCACCGATAAACGCGATCTTCGCACCCCCGGCATCCCGGATCGTGTAGGGGGCGGCAAGGAGGGTGCCGTTCGTCCTCCAGACCACGTTCGAGCAGACATATTCCGCTGCCGCACCCGGGTAGGGATCTACCATGCGGACGACGTTCGTCGCACCGTTCCCGCCACGAACCATCCGCAGCAGTTCGTCCGTGCCCCGGTCGAACTCGTGGTTGCCGAAGGTCGCGATCATCTCCGGGTAGTCGTCCGCGAGGCTGTTGAAGAAGAGCAGGGTGGGCTCGTCCAGCAGCAACCCGGACTCCGGCGGCGACGCGCTGACGATGTCCCCGGGGAGCGCGATGAACGTGGCCGTCCGGTCGCCGTCCGCCACCGCGCTTCTGAGGTACGACGCAAGCACCGGCGCGCTCCCGGCCGGCTCGCCGTTGAGGTTCTGCCCGGGAGGCAGCTGCCCGTGGAAATCGTTGACTGCGAGGATCTTGACGTGTACCGGTTCTGCTGCCGGAGACGACGGGGGGCAGAAGTAGTCCGAGAGTGCGATGGGGACGAGAACGACGAACAGGAGAATCAGCAGGCCGGCGACCGCCTGCCGTCGGTGCGATCTGCCGCGTGTGGACGAACCGGCTGTCATAAAAAGAGGTCCTTCCGGACGGTATAAATACCAGCCGGAATAGATCCGGGCAGGGGCGAGTAAACCGGGTTCTTATACAACCTGATCGGCATGATGCCCGTCCGGCACGGCAGGTTCTATCCTGCATTCACCGGGCGGCCGGATGAGCGACTCCTCACGGTTCCGGGGACGGGGCGCTCAGCCGTCCCGGGAAAGTATCGCCGCGACTGTGATCGCGTAGGTGATCGTCTCCCCCGCGAGCGGGTGATTTGCATCGACGGTGATGCTTTTCTCGTCCAGGTCGAGGACGGTCACCAGGCAGGGCTTTCCCATCACCTCCACCTTGAGGAACTCCCCGGGGACCGGTTCGTGGTCGAGGTTCAGTTTCTTGCGTTTTATCGTGACCACGAGTTTCTTGTGGAATTTCCCGTAGGCCTTCTCCGGGGGGAGCACCACGGTCACCGTTTCGCCGGGCTCTCTGCCGATCAGCGCCTCTTCAAAGAGGGGGTTGATCTGCTTCGCCCCGAGGGTTACCCGGACCGGCTCTCCCGGTCGGGTGTCCTCAAAGACCTCCCCGTCGGGGCGGGTGCTGGTGAAGTGCAGGAGCAGGGTGTCGCCGTCTGTCACGGGTGCCATAGGTGCCTGATCGGTTTGTCGGCAGGGGTTTTAATTCATCGGGAATACGGTGAATCTGCAGGGAGTGACCCGGCTAATCAGGCAGTCGTCCGTAACTGTTGTTATATACCTTGCCGGGCTCAGGCCGGGTGAGCTTAAGTCCGGTCCATACGTCGTCGATACGCAGGTTGACGCTTTCGACCAGCCCGTGGTTATACCCGATCGCGATCACCTTTCTGATGTTGAGGTCCGTACCCAACTGTCCGCCCTTTGGCCACGATATCCATAGTTTGCCGCCAGGGGCGAGGTGCGCTTTTAGTTCCGCAAGGTGCGTATCAAGTTCTGCCAGGCTTTTGACAAAGTAGTGTATGTAGTCGAACGTGCCCTCCAGGTCATCGGCTATATTCAGCGAGGGTAGATTCATTGCCGCCACGGCCTCTGGTGGCGCATCCATGAAGAATGCTCTCGTTCCTTCTTTAACACCCATTTTTTCCGAGACGGACTCTGGCATATGTAGATTGCCTCTGGTGTAGCATCGCAAAGAAGATCACCCTGCCGGCCCGCTCCAGAACAACGCCGGGGGTCTCGTCAGAGCAGCCGGCAAAACTGCGTTACGCCGCCTGAACTCTGCACGTTCGCGGCCTGCCATAACAGGTGTATCGGACCCTCGATGAATGCTGTATTACAAAACAGAGCCTCAGGCGAGATTCGAACTCGCGACCTCGTCCTTACCAAGGACGCGCTCTACCGGCTGAGCCACTGAGGCCTAATGCACCATTCATGTTGGAAGTTTTCCCTATAAAATGTTACGGATAGTGCCGGCCGGAGATCCCGATACGGCCGGCCTTATTCTCCCCGCGCGCCGGCATCGATCGCTTCGAGCGCGGCTATGCTGGCGGTCACTCCCTCGAACGTCTCGACCTCGACGATGGGGACGACGTTGTTCTTCTGCACGGCTTTCATCACGGCGGCAAAGTCGATCGTCCCGGCTCCGACCGGGGAGTGCGTATCGTCATCGCCCTTGTTGTCGTGCAGGTGGAAGTGGGCCGTCGGGTGCGCGAGGAAGCAGTCCAGGCACCCGTTCAGGTTCGCGTGGCCGACATCGAGCGCAAGCCCGATCCCGTCGATGAGCGGCAGATCTTCGCAGGAGCGCAGGAAGAAGTACTCCCAGTTCCCCATGTTCTCGACGAAGAACGTGACCGAACATTCGGCGGCAGCCGCCTTGAGTTCCTCAAGCGACTGTCGGAACTTCCCCGCCGCCCGGTCCCGCTCTTCGAGCCATGCGTAGTAGCCCGGGTGGACGACCACATCCGCCCCCACCTCAGCGGCGATCTCGAACGTCTCCGTCAGGACCTCGACGCTCGCCCGCCGGATGGGCTCAAGAAGACTCGCGATGTTGACCCCGCGGGACGGTGCGTGGATGAAGTAGAGGTAGGAGTAACTCTCCAGCGGCTCCGCGCTCGCGAGGTAGTGGAGCCCTTCGTCCATCACCTCCACGCAGTCGGTTACGGGGGCAAGTCTATCGAGTGCTGTAGCGAGCGGCTCGCGGTGAAGGCAGTACGTGGAGATACCGAACATACAGGATCTTCTTGCCGGTATCTTAAATAGGTTCAGCACGGGTGGCCGAATTCCCCTGCCGTACCTGCTCTCCGGGAGCCCTCCGGCAGCGCGAAAGGCAAATCCAGAGGGTTTATGACACTCGCGCCCCAAAAGAATAATCATGGCTGACGGCTTCGTTCCGGGGGTTGTCGTCTCAAATCAGCTCGAGAGAGCAAAGGCTGAGATATTCTCTTTCATCGAGTCCAATGCCGAAGCCATCGATGAGAACTTCCCTGTGTTCTTTGGAAAGATCGTCACGATCCTCGACCGTGCAGGTGTTCCCGTTCCGGATACGGTGCACGACGAGTTCATCGATGCAATCGTCTACCGGGTCTTTACCGTCAGCAAGCGGGCGGAGGACGCGCGGTTCGTCAACCGTGCCTGCGAGATCGCCTGCGGGATGAAGCGCAAGAAGGAGCGGAAGGCCGGCGTCCATCTTGCAGCTGCCGTCAGGCTGATGAAACTCGGGATGCCGCTTGCGGCGGCGGCTTACCTCCAGCCTTACCGGAGGCACGACGCTGCCGTAGGACTCTGGCACGCCTACTGCTATTACGTCCTCTACAAAGAAGGCTCGACCGAGCCCGGCTACTCTGCCGCCGAGCGCTGGAACTACCTGAAGTCTGCGCGCCAGTACATCGAAGAACTCGGGCAGCTCCGCCCGGGTCTCCAGCGGCTGGCGAGGGGGGAGTTCGAGCAGGACCTGTGGCTTGCCGAGCCGTTCTGGGTGATGGTCTTCCTTGCGACCGAGTGGATCCCCGAGAACCGCTGGTTCCTGGAGGTCGGGATCCTGCAGGCGAAGCAGGAGAAGAACGAGGTTGCCCTGGTGAAGATGCTCCAGATCGGCCTCATCCGGTTCTCCGGCGATATGCTCTTCTACCGGGAGGCCTACCACCTCAAGTTCGAGCAGGGGGACCTCGGCGACGCCCTGGGCCTCATCCGGGACATGCTCCAGCGGTTCCCCGCCGACCCCGAACCGGTCTACTACGGCCTCCGGACCGCCCTCTACCTCCCCCGTGAGGGAGAGTTCAATGAGTTCCGGACGCTTGCGGAGGGGATGCAGATGCCGGGGCACGTCCTCTGCCTCATCGACTACGCCTACGCCTTCATTCGGGGGAGACAGGCCCAGGCGACGCTCTGCCTCGACGAGTTCCACCGGAAGTACCCTTCGCTGAACTACTACTCCGACCTGCTCCGGTTCGTCACCGCCGACGCTCCCGCAAGCCGGGAAGGCGCCTGCCGGGCGGTCTTCGTCTCGGTCGACCACTTCTGCAGGAGAATGCTCAAGATCGCCGAGACATAAGGGTATGTGCCGCGAGGAGAACCCTGATGAGCCCTCGCGACGATAGGTTGCCCGGATACCTCATGGCCTACCAGCACCTCTTCGGCCCGGTCCCCTCCCGGCGCCTCGGCATCTCGCTCGGGATCGACCTGGTGCCGCACAAGACCTGCACCTTCAACTGCGTCTACTGTGAGTGCGGGCAGACGACCGACCTCACCTGCGAGCGGCGCGAGTACGTCCCGACGGACCGGGTCCTCGCCGAACTCGACGATTTTCTCGCGCGGGACCCGGACCTCGATTACGTCACGTTTGCCGGGTCCGGGGAGCCAACGCTTCACTCCGGCATCGGCGAGATCATCGCCTTCATCAAGGACCTCTACCCCCGCTACCGGGTCGCGGTGTTGACGGGGAGCGCGCCTCTTGCTGACCCGGAGGTCCGGACTGCCCTCATGCGGGCGGACCTCGTGGTGCCCTCGCTCGACGCAGTCTCAGAGGAGGTCTTTCTGGAGGTCAACCGCCCCTGTTCTGGCCTCACGGCCGCAGGGGTGCTTGCCGGGATAACGGCCTTCGCGAGGGAGTTTCCCGGCGAGGTCTGGCTCGAGGTCTTCATCGTTCCCGGCAAAAACGATACGGAGGAGGAACTCCTCCGGATACGGGACGCCGTCGCCGCCATCGGGCCGGACCGCGTCCAGGTGAACACCCTCGACCGTCCGGGCACCGAGGCCTGGGTCCGGCCGGCACTGCCCCGGACGGTCGAGAGGGCGGTATCGCTCCTCGGCGGGAACGCGGAGGCGATCGGAGCGGCGTGCACCGGCCCGGTGGTGCTGCCCGATCTCCGTGAGGCCCTGGAGAGCATCCTCTCGACCGTCAGGCGCCGGCCCTGCACGCCCGGCGATCTCGCCGTCCTCCTCGGCCTCCGTCCGGCCGAGATCTCCAAATGCCTGAGGGTCCTTGAGGATACCGGGATGGTGGAGACCGTGCAGGAAAAGAGAGGGATGTTTTACCGCGCGGTCTGATCAGGCGCGCAGGTGGACGTCCATCTGCGGGAACGGGATCTCGATACCCTCTTCTGCAAACCGTTCGCAGACCCGGGTGTTGACGTAGTCCTGGACGTCCCAGAGCTGGTTGAAGACTTTTGCCCAGATGACGAGCGTGAAGTTCAGGCTCGACGCTCCGAACTCGAGGAAGTATACGGACGGCGCAGGATCGGAGAGGACGTACTCCGACCGTGCCGCGGCCTCGTTGCCGATCTCGAGAAGAACCTCCTTCACACGCTTGACGTCGCTGCCGTATGCGACTGAGACCGGGATCTTGATCTTTAGCCTGACGTCCGGCATGGCGTAGTTGACGATGACGCTGCTTGCGACCTTGGAGTTCGGGATGGTCACCATCTGGTAGTCCAGGGTCTTGATCCGGGTGCTCCGGGGACCGATGCTGACCACGTCCCCGAGGTAGGTGTCGATCTTGATGCGGTCATTGACCGCAAACGGTCTGTCCGCGAGGATCACCGCACCCCCGAAGAAGTTGGAGATGATGTCCTGGGCCGCGAGCGCCACCGCGAGGCCGGCGATCCCGGCGCCGGCGATGAGCGGCGTGATGTCTATCTCAAGTATCCGGAGCACCATGAGGATGGCGATGAACCAGACCACGTAGCGCGCCGAAATCTCAAGCAGCCGGATGATCCGGTCGTCGAGATCGGTCTCGGTCTGTGACGCCATCCATCTCCCGTAGAGGCTGACGAAACTGTAGACGAATGAGGAGACCACCCAGGCCGCGATGAAGGTTCCCACCGCGGTGAAGTACTTGGCGGAGAAGAGCCACGCATACTCTCCGAGGAGAGCTTCGGGGTCGACGAAGAGCGTTACGGCGATCCAGACGGAGCCTACGATGATAGCGATACAGAGGGGCTTGTCGAGCGAGTAGAGGATGATGTCGTCCAGCTTCGAGTCGGTGAGGTCGGCCCTTTTCTGCCCCCACCGGAAGACCTCATGGACGACGAAGGCTGCGAAGATCCCGCAAAGGATGATCGCGCTTCCATACAGGATGCTGTTCATGCCGGTACTAATATGTGCTGCCGGGTGGAATATAAGCATGAGAATCCATGGCGGTTGGTAAGGAGATCCTTGATGCGTTGCACGCTCTCGTCGACCGGGAGATCACGCTCATGCACATCTGCGGCACCCACGAGGCGGCGATAGCGCGCGCCGGGCTCCGGAGCGTCCTCCCTCCGAAGCTCAAGATCGTGATGGGGCCGGGCTGCCCGGTCTGCATCACCCCGCAGGGCGAGATCGATGCCGCGCTCGACCTGGTGGAGCGGGACTGCACTATCGCGACCTACGGCGACCTGCTGCGCGTTCCCGGGTCGAAGGGGTCGCTGGAGTCGAGCGGCGGGGACGTCAGGGTGGTGCAGGGCGTCCATAAGGCGGTCGAGATCGCGCGGCGAGAGCCGGACCGCGAGGTCGTCTTCATATCGGTCGGGTTCGAGACAACCGCGCCGACCGTCGCCGCCACGATCCTTTCCCGCCCGCCGGAGAACTTCTCGATCCTCTCGTGCCACCGGCTCGTCCCGCCTGCGATGGAGTGGCTCCTCGGCCAGGGGGAGGCGGCGATCGACGGGTTCATCCTCCCCGGGCATGTCTGCGCGGTGATGGGCTACGAGGAGTACGAAAAGTTCCCCGTCCCGCAGGTGGTCGCGGGGTTCGAGCCGGAGGACATCCTCCTCGGCCTTCTGATGGCGGTGCAGCAGGTCCGCGACGGGGTGCACCGGGTGGAGAACGCCTACCCGCGCGTGGTCACCCGTGAGGGGAACGTCAAGGCGAAACGCCTGATGTACGAGGTCTTCGAGCCGTTCGACATCGAGTGGCGCGGTTTCCCCGTGATCCCGGCATCGGGCCTCCGCCTGAAGTCCGAGTTCGAGGGTTACGACGCGCAGAAGAAGTTCGGCATCGAGATCCGGCATGTCGACAAGCACTCTGCCTGCATCTGTGACAAGGTGCTCCGCGGCGTCGCGCGGCCCTCCGACTGCCGGCTCTTTTCGAAGGCCTGCACCCCGCGCACCCCGGTCGGCCCCTGCATGGTCAGCCACGAAGGAGCGTGCAAAATCTGGCATCTCTATGAATCGCGGAGGGCATGAAGCCCTCCCCGCCGCTGGCCTTTTATACCATGCCTGACAACCTATTATGGCAGTCCCGGTAGGGTAGTGGATATCCTGAAAGCCTCCGGAGCTTTCGACCCGGGTTCGAATCCCGGCCGGGGCGTTTCGATCTTTGCGATCGCTTCCACCCAGGCAAGTTTTTTTTCATTCAGGTATATATCACAGCGATAGCCGTCTGCACTCTCGATCCGCCGATCCGGCCCTATCTCCTTGTATCTCTTCTCCGCGCGCGGGAGTCTCCGGCCCACGCCGAAAGGCAGGGGAAGCGGGCACTCCGGGGCGGGGGGTTACCCGCCGTCGCAGAGGCCTCCTGGCAAATCAGGCCCTCCACCGGTGTAGTATCCGGCAGCGATGATGTCTCACCCGTTTGAGGGGAGAAATCTATCGCATAATTTAAATACAATAAGTCTGGATGATATCTGGGCACTCGATGACTGGTAACAAATCTGAGTCCTGCCATTGCACGACTGTGCAGAGCGTATTTTTCTTTATATTTAGTTAGGGAACCGGCCGTTTTGCCGCGTTCCCGTGTAATGTAACGGTTTTCACGTTACCGATAGGTGGTTTGTCATGTTTGGAATTACTGATCCCTCGATCTGGTTTGGCTATCTGCTTGCGCTCGGATTTACGCTCGCATGCTTAGTGTACGGTCTTTTGAACTGGAATAACGGCGTGGAGGAACAACGGGATGGCAGTTGATACCGGGCTCTTCATCGCGATAACGCTCGTTTATCTCCTCATCACCATCGGCCTCGGCTATCTCGGCTACCGGCAGACGAAAGGCGACGACGACTACATGGTTGCCGGCAGGAAAGTCCACCCCGTCGTTCTTGCCCTCTCTTATGGCGCGACGTTCATCAGCACATCCGCCATCATCGGTTTCGGCGGGGTTGCGGCCCAGCTCGGGATGGGCATGATCTGGCTGACCGTCCTCAACATCGGGCTCGGAATCTTCATCGCATTCATCTTCTTCGGGAAGCGGACCCGCAGTATCGGGAGCAGGCTCCGTGCCGTGACCTTCCCCGACCTGATGGGGAAATGTTACCAGTCGCCGTTCATGCGGTATACCGCAGGGCTCGTCATCCTCATCAGCATGCCGCTGTATACGGCCGCGATCCTGATCGGCGGGGCCCAGTTCATCACGAGCACGCTGCAGATCCCCTATACCACCGCGCTCATCGCATTTGCCGCGATCGTCGCCCTGTACGTGATCCTGGGCGGGCTCATCGCCGTCATGTACACGGACGCGCTCCAGGGCGGGATCATGCTCGTCGGCATGACCATCCTTCTCGTGCTCACCTACGTCCAGCTCGGCGGCGTCGTCGAGGCGAACAGCGCCCTTGCCGCGATGTCGGACCTCGTTCCGGGCGCGCTTGAAGCCGGAGGGATGACCGGATGGGCCTCTATGCCGGAGTTCGGTTCCTCCATCTGGCTCACGCTGGTGACGACGCTCGTTCTCGGTGTCGGAATCGGCGTGCTGGCGCAGCCCCAGCTCGTCGTCCGGTTCATGACCGTCAAGGACAACAGGTCGCTGAACCGTGCGGTCCTGGTCGGCGGGCCGTTCATCCTGATGATGACCGGAGTCGCCTTCACGGTCGGCGCGCTGACGAACGTCTACTTCTACCGGACCGAAGGAGTGATCGCCCTTCAGGCGGCCACCGGCGGCAACATCGACACGATCTTCCCGAACTTCATCAACGCCTCGATGCCGGACCTCTTCGTCGTCATCTTCATGCTGGCGCTCCTTGCTGCCGCGATGTCCACCCTGAGCTCCCTCTTCCACACCATGGGAACGTCGCTCGGCTTCGATGTCGTGCGGCGCACCGGAGCGGAGAGACCGTCGATGAGGCTGATCCAGGTTGCGACCCTCGTCATGATCGTCATCAGTGTCGTCCTCGCCTTCATCATGCCCGGCAGCATCATCGCACGGGCGACGGCGATGTTCATGGGTCTCTGCGCATCGGCGTTCCTGCCGGCCTACGCTCACGCCATGTACAGCAGCAGGCCGTCGCTCCGCGCGGCAAAGATGAGTCTCGTCGCCGGTGCGGCAGTCTGGTTCGCATGGACCGCCTTTGTCCATATCAAGGAGTCGGAGCCCCTCGGCCTCTCGAACCTCCTCTTCGGGGTGCCGGCGATCCTCCCCATGCCCTGGCAGGTCGTGGACCCTCTGGTCATCGCCCTCCCCCTCTCGGCAGCCGCGCTGGCGGTCGGGTGGGCGCTCGACCGCCACGACGTGGTTGCGGAAGGGCCGGCCGAGGCCGCCTGACGGCCTTCCCTCTCATAAAAACCCCCTTTTTCGGGCGCGCATCAGTCACGCCGCCGGCGTCTCGAAGAGAACTCCTGCAGGTGTGCGGGTGAGCATTCCTATACGGGTCTGCCCGTTCGGCCGGCGAGCTCCCCGACTCCGACGGTTACTATAAAGCAACTCCGATCCTATTCTGAACCCTGTGGGAGGGGGCATCCATGGCACCATTGAGCGAAACTGGCCGCGTATTCATCATCGGGCTCCTGCTTGGCGTATCGGTCTTTCTGACCTACTACTTCCATGCAGTGCTCTCGATAGGCGCCGTCTTCTCCCATTTCTTCTACATACCCATCATCCTCGCCGCGCTCTGGTGGGGGAGAAAGGGTATCGGCGTGGCGTTCTTTCTCGGCGGGCTCATCATGGCAAGCCACTTCTTTTTCAGAACCGACGCGGGGACCGTCAACGACTACGGGCGGGTGCTGATGTTCGTCGTGGTTGCATTCGTCATCGCCTCGCTCTCCGAGCAGTTGAAGAGGCGACAGAAGGACGTCGAGAACGAGCGTGACCGGGCCCAGGGCTATCTGGACGTGGCCGCCGTCCTCCTCGTCGTCATCAACGCGGACCAGACCGTCGGCCTCATCAACCGCCGCGGATGCGAGTTCCTGGGATACCGGGAGGACGAAGTGGTCGGGAAGAACTGGTTCGATCTGGCGATCCCGGAACGCAACAGGGAGGAAGCCCGGCGGGCGTTCATCCGCCTGATCTCCGGGAGTCCCACGGCACCCGGGACGGACGAGAACCTCGTAGTGACGAGGAACGGCGATGAGCGCACGCTCATCTGGAAAGAGGCCGTCCTGCGCGACGCCGATGGTCGCGCCACCGGGATTCTCGGGTCGGGGAAGGACATCACCGACCGGATTCGGGCTGAGGAGGCGCTCCGGAGGAGCGAGGCGCAGCTCCGCGCGATCATCGAGAACCTGAACGAGGGACTGGTCGTTCTTGACCTCGACGGCAACCCGCTCTACTGGAACCGTGCCGCCCAGGAGCTCTACCGTCTCTCCGATCCTGGAGAGATCCCTGGAAGTGCGACTGAGCTCAGCAAGATCTTTGAGTTCACGACAGTAGACGGCGTCCCGTTGCCGGCGAAGGAGCGACCGCTCTCGCGGATCCTGAGCGGAGAGCAGATCCGGGATATGGAAGTGCGTATCCGGCGCATCGGGGACGAATGGGAACGCATGTTCTGTTTCGGCGGCACGCTCGTCAGCGATGCAGAGGGCACCCCGTTCATGGCCGTGATCACGTTCACCGATATCACCGAGCGCAAAGAGGCACAAGAAGCCATCCTCTCTGCGAACGAGGAGGCGAACCTCTACCTGGACATCATGGCGCACGACATCAACAACGCCAACACCGTGGCGCTTGGATACAGCGAGATCCTCGGCGAAGATCTGGAGGGAAAGAACCGGGAGATCGCGCAGATGGTTCGCTCGTCGATCCTCCGGAGCATCGGGATCATCCGGAACGTCTCGACGATCCGGCGCCTCCGCTCGCCGAACCCTGTGTTGAAGCCTGTCGATCTCGACGCAGCGATCCAGGCCGAAATACGGCAGCACCCCGAGACCGTCATCAGATACAGCGGCCGGCCGATCCGTGTCAGAGCCGACGATCTCCTTCCCACTGTCTTTGCAAACCTCATCGGCAACAGCATCAAGTTCGGGGAGCCCGGTGTCGTGGTCACGGTCCGGGTCGAGGAGCAGAACGGCGGGGTGCTGGTCTCTGTCGAGGACACCGGCCCCGGCATACCCGATGCCATGAAGCCCGCCCTCTTCTCCCGGTTCCAGAAGGGCACGAGTTCAAGGAGCGGCAAGGGCCTCGGCCTTTATATCGTCCGGATGCTTATCGAGCGATATGGAGGAAGCATCCGGATGGAGGACCGGGTACCCGGAAGGCCGGAGGAAGGAGCGGCCTTCCGGTTCACGTTGGAGAAGGCCTGAGCCCGGTCGGGCTCAGTGCTCGAAGTGCAGCCTGACCCGGCACTCGCCGCCCCGCCCATCCGTGCGCACGCTGTCGGCGTACTGCCGGATCAGGAGGACGGGGAGGCGGGCAAGGTCCCCCTCATCGTCGGACTGACCGCCGGCAGCAGAGGGGCCGGGCTCGAGGTCGAGCGGTCTTCCCCGATAGCGGGCGTCGATCGAGAGCGCCTCTTCGGTGAACTTCACGTCCACCTGCACCGGACCGTCCGCGGCATCGACGATGGTGATCAGTTCCATCAGTTCGTTCACGGCGGACTCGGCCCGGCGGATCACCTCGGGCCGGGCACCCCAGGCGCCGCCGACCCGCTCGAAGAACGAGAATATGGCGTTGGGGAATCCGGTCCCGGGTTCGAGGACCAGCGACTGCCGCTCCGCGATCCCGATCCTGAAGATCAGGTTGACGACGAGTGCCGTCACCGTCGCGACGGAGAGCGAGGAGGCAAAGACGGGCTGGACGAGCGGGTGCATCCCTGCGGTGAAATCCGGGATCATCCCCGCCCCGAGGCCGAAGATGAACGAGAGCCCGACGACGAAGGTCCTGCGGGCATCAAGCATCCTTGAGGTGATGATCCGCAGCCCCGTGACGATGATGAAGGTGACGGCGAAGATGACGACCGACCCCATCACCGGTTGCGGCATGATGACGAACGCCGCGGCCAGTTTTGGGACGAAGACGAGGACGAGAAGGATCGCCGCAACGACGTAGGCAATCGCCCTGCTCGCCGCTGCCGTCCCGATGGAGAGCCCGACGTTGCTTGAGGAGGTCGCCTGCCCCATCCCGCCGAGGAGTCCCGCGACCACGGCGGAGAGGCCGTCGGCGAGGATTCCGCCGCTGATGTTCTTCATATCGGGCCGTTTCCACCCGGTATCGTTGATCTTCTGGCAGGTGGTCAGGTCGCCGATGGTCTTGAAGGTCGAGGAGATGACGACGACGATGAACGGGAGGAGGAGCGCAGCATCAAACGACCATCCCGGGTGGCGGATCTCGGGGAACGCAAAGAGCGGCGCATCGACGAACCGGGCGATCGCATCGGGACCGAGAACGCCCGTCGCCGCGGCGGCGACGTATCCCACCACCATCCCGACGAGGACCGAGTAGAGCCGGAGGCTCCCTCTGCCCCAGACGCTCGCAGCGACCATGGTGCCGAGGGTGACAGCGGCGACGAAGAGCTCGGCCGGCTCCGTGAAGGGATCGCCGGTCCCGGTGCCGAGGAGGTTCTGGACCGCGATGGGTATGACCGCGATCCCGACCATCGTGACGACCACGCCGGTGACTTCGGTCGGGAAGAGGAACCGGAGGCGGTGAAGGAACCGTGAGAAGAGGGCTTCGGCTGCACCGGCGACGGCCGTCATGCCGTAGAGCAGGGAGAGCCCGCCGGTCTGCATGGCAAGAAGGGATGCGGAGATGTAGGACGGGCCGCAGACCGCCGGACAGAGGTAGCCCGAACCGATCCCCTTCCTGTTGATCGTCTGCAGCACCGTTCCGATACTCCCGGCGAGCATCGACATCGTGACGATGAATGCTGCGTCTTCGGCGGTGCCCCCGACCGCCCTGATGATGACGACCGGGAAGACGAGCGCGCTCGTAACGAGGAAGATGTGCTGGAGACCGAGGAGGAGGAGGGTTACGGTCGGGGGCGTCTCGTCCACGCCGTAGATCAGGTCGGGCGGTTTTGTCGGCATGGCTGTCCTGTTGTCTCGGCTGAACCGGCGTCTCGTCCCACTCGAATCGATGAAACGCCTGTTTTATCAACAATCTCTGTTCCGGGTGGAGAAAAGACTTCTGAATACGATTTTCTCGTCCCGGTGCGCCTCCGGGCCGGAACCGGTGCCGTCCGGAACAGTCCTGACGGTACAGGAGCTCAAACGAGAAGCGCAAGCGCTATCCTCCCGGAGAGCGGATTGTCTGCAGACAGGTGTTCACAGCCATGCATTACCGTATCGTCGACGTCTTCGCAGAGAATAAGTATGCCGGCAACCCGCTCGCCGTGGTGCTGGATGCCGGAGGGCTCTCCGATGCGGCCATGCAGGCGATCGCGCGGGAGATGCACCTTTCCGAGACCGCATTCGTCAGGTCGGCTGGAGGGGAGGAACACGCCTATGACGTGCGCATCTTCACGCCGGAGCGCGAAGTCCCTTTCGCCGGGCACCCGACGCTCGGTACGGCCTACGTGATCCGGGAGGAGGTCCTGCAGGAGCCCGTTCCCGAGGTCCGGCTGAACCTCGCGGCAGGAGAGATCCCCGTCTCGTTTACCCCTGACGGGCTCCTCTGGATGCGGCAGAACCCGCCGGCCTTCATGGGAGAGCTTCCTGCCGATACCCTCGCAGGGGTCCTCTCCCTCCCGGAGGAGGCGATCGATCTCCGGTTCCCGGTAGAAGAGGTCTCCACCGGGCTCCCGTTCATCATCGTCCCGGTGAGGAGCCGGGAAGCCGTGCGGCGGGCGAAGATCGACCGCGATGCCTATGAGGCGCTCATCCGGACGACGGCGGCAAAAGCCGTCTTCGTCTTCTGCCCGGAACCTTACCGGCCGGAGAACACGTTCAACGCACGGATGTTTGCCGATCACTTCGGCGTCCCGGAGGACCCGGCAACAGGCAGCGCAAACGGGTGTCTCGCCGGATACCTCCTCCGGCATGGGTATTTCCCGGGCGACTCGCTCAGCATCCGCGTGGAGCAGGGCTGCGAGATAGGCCGCCCGTCCCTGATCTACTGCCGGGCAGAGCGGCGCGAGGAGTCCATCGCGGTGCAGGTCGGCGGCCGGGTCATTCCGGTTGCCCGCGGAGAACTCCTGTAGAGAGGACGTAACTCCCGTCGATCCGCACCTGCCCCCGCCCGCCGAACATGAGCCCGCCGTCTTCCGGGCGGAGCAGGCGGACGATGTTCGGATCTTCCCGGTCGGGCCCCTGCTCGATGACGAGCGACCGATCGGTCCATAGGTTCTCCCGGACAAGGAAGTTCCCGAGGGCGGCGTTCCCCGAGCCGGTCGCCGGGTCTTCCAGGTACCCGAACGTCGGGGCGAAGACCCGGCTGTGCAGGTCGTGCTCCGCATACTCCGTCTCGTGGGTGTAGATGACGACCACGTCGACGGCGTGGGCGAAGGCGAACGCGCGGAGCGCCGTGTAGTCGGGAGAACACCGGATACAGGCGTCGAGCGAGACGAGGGGGACGAGAAGCGTATCGAGGCCGGCGTTCACGACACCGATAGGTATACCGGGATCGATCTCCGGGAGCTCGAGGCCGAGAGCGGCGGCGGTCTCTGCGGCGCCCGGACATGCACTGGAGAACTCCGGCTCGGGAGCCCGGATGTACACCATACCGTCCACGGTTGTCCGGTTCAGGACTTTGACGACGCCTTTGTTCGTCTGGAGGAGCAGGCTCTCCCGGTTCCGGAACCGGTCGTCGTTTCGCACCAGGTCGTCCATGATGGCTATCGTCGCGTGGCCGCAGAACTCGACCTCCCGCTCGCAGGAGAAGTATCGTATCGAGAGATCGCACACGCCCGGCGTGCCGTCGCGAAGAAAACCGACTTCCGAGACGAAACCCTTCAGTTCGCGGGCAATCTGCTGCATATCCCCATCGGTGATCTCATCGTCCGGAAAGAGAGCGATATACCCTGCAGGGTTCCCGGACGATCGCCCGGATGCAAAAGCATCGATCTTCTTGAATCGGTAGCGTTTCACGTATTCACTCCTATCGATGACGGCCCTTCCGTCGCCGCGCGAGAACCGTCTTCCCGGGCAGGCTTCGGGCTCTCATCCGTTTATATCCGGCGCAGATGCCGGAACCGGCGCTGACCGTCCATCCAGCGTTTATACGGCCGCGGAGGGGAAGAATTTTGCCGTGTAATCCGCCGGCGTCGCCTGCAGGACGACAGGGGAGAAGGGATCACGTTCGGATCCGAACGTGCCGCCGGAGTCACGCTTCTTTTCTGTCGGATCGTATCTCCCGGTGCCCGGACGAAAAACGAAATCTTATCTCTGTCCAGAAGAAGTATCCCTATCGATGAAACTCCGGTCGCGGGTTCTGCTCCTGTACCTGTGCATCGCACTGCTGGTACTGGTTCTCATCGGCGGAGTGCTCCCCTCGACCCTGCACGCACAGAACCTCGACACCGTCTCCGGAGATGCCATCGGTCAGCTCCGGCACATCGACTTTGCCCTCTCCAGCTTCATCAATGAAGCCGGACACGATGTCCTTGAGCTCTCGCTCAACAAGGGAGTGCGCACCCCCGACGCCGCCGATTTTACGAATTTTCTGAACGCCTCCGAGGAGGACTTCAGGTATTCCGGCAGCGCTCAGGAGCAGGAGATCATCGAGATCCTGAGAGGATACCAGACGTCGCACCCTTACGTCAGTTCGGTCTACATGGGCCGGGAGAACGGGGCTTTTATCAGGTCGTATCCGCGGGCGCGGCCCACGCCCTACGACCCCCGCGAGAGGCCGTGGTATATCCTCGCAAAAGATCACCCGGGGCAGGTCTCCGTGACGGACCCCTATCCGGCAGTCACTACGGACGATGTGAATATCGGGATCGTTACCCCGCTTCTGGACGAGAGCGGAACCATATACGGGGTGGTCGGTGCCGATATCACGCTGGTAGACCTGACCCGCTATATCTCGACGGTCGGCAGCGTGGGTGACGGGGAGATGATACTCACGGACCAGAGAGGCACGATCCTCGCCACCCGGGATTCTGCCAGGTTGTTTGGCAATATCGGTGAGACCCTCGGAGACCAGACAACAACTTTTCTCACCGCGGACGAGGGCGTCCTGGTCCTCAACGGCACTTACCTGATGTATTATACCTCTCCGGAACTCGGGTGGAAGATCGGAGTCTTCGTGCCGTTCAGCACCATCGAGCAGGAGATCAACGACTCCATCGCACGCATCCTCCTCTTCGTGCTGCTGGCCCTCGTCCTGCTCAGCGCGATCACCACCGTCGTCCTCGACCAGACCGTTATCCGGCCGCTCTCCCGCTTAACGGACGTGAGCCGGAAGATTGCCGAGACCGGGGACCTCGACCAGACCCTGGAGACGGGCGGCTCCGGGGAGATCGGGGTCCTTTCCCGGTCGTTTGAAGCAATGGTCGAGAAGATCCGTGCCGAAGAACAGGCCAAAGAACAGGCGCTTGCCGAGCTCGAAGACCACCGCGACCATCTCGAGGAGACCGTCGCCGAGCGCACCCGTGAACTTGCGGAGGCAAAAGAGGCGGCGGAATCCGCCGACCAGCTCAAGTCGGTATTTCTCGCCACCATGTCGCACGAGCTGCGGACCCCGCTCAACTCCATCATCGGATTCTCGGGGATCCTCCTCCAGGGTCTGGCAGGCCCGCTGAACGAAGAGCAGAAGAAACAGCTGGGCATGGTCTCTGAGAGTGCCGGGCACCTGCTCGCCCTGATCAACGATGTCCTCGACCTCTCGAAGATCGAGGCCGGGCAGCTGCAGCTTGCCGATGAGCCGTTCGACCTTGCAGCGTCGATTGAAATGGCGGTCCGGGCCGTCAGGCCGGCTGCGGAGGAGAAGAACCTCACGCTCCAGGTCGAGGTCGCACCGGAGGCGGGATGGATGAGAGGCGACTCCCGGCGCATGGAGCAGGTCCTCCTGAACCTGCTCAGCAACGCCGTCAAGTTCACCGAGCAGGGCCGGATCGGGGTCGTGTGCATGCTGGAGGGAGACCGGATCGTGATCCGGGTCGCCGATACGGGTATCGGGATCCGGCAGGAGGATCAGGAGAAACTCTTCAGGCCGTTCACCCAGCTTGAGACCGGCCTCGCGCGGCAGTATGAGGGTACTGGACTCGGGCTCTCGATATCAAAGAGACTCGTGGAGATGATGGGGGGGACCGTGGACGTGAAGAGCGAATACGGCAAAGGCAGCACATTCAGTGTGGCCGTGCCGGTTGGGAGGAAGACTGTATGAAAACAATTCTCTACATCGAGGACAATGACCAGAACTTCTACCTCGTCAGCTTCATTCTGGGCACGAAAGGTCATGAAGTGATCCGGGCGCGGGACGGCAGGGAGGGCATCGATCTGGCCGTCGCGATGAGGCCCGATCTCATCCTGCTCGATATCCAGCTGCCGGTAATGGACGGATATGCAACGGCACGCGAGTTAACGAAGTGTCCCGGACCGGCCGGTACGCCCATTGTCGCCCTGACCTCCTATGCCATGGCCGGCGACCGGGAGAAAGCGCTCGCTGCGGGATGCACCGGGTACATCGAAAAGCCGATAAACCCGAAGACATTCACCGAACAGATCGAAGATTACCTGACTGCCGGTACGGCCGGGAGACATGACTGATGGCAAGAATCCTGATAGCCGACGATCTCCAGCCGAATCGCTACCTGCTGGAGTCGACCCTGAAGGGGTACGGCTTCGAGGTGACCGTAACGCAGAACGGAGCAGAAGCGCTGGATGCCGCACGCAGCAATCCACCGGATCTCATCATCACCGACATCCTGATGCCGGTCATGGATGGTTTCGAGCTCTGTCGCCGGTGGAAGGCCGACGAGCGGCTGAGGTCCGTGCCGTTCATCTTCTATACCGCAACCTATACCGACCGGAAGGACGAACTGTTCGCGAGAAGCCTCGGGGCCGAGCGGTTCATCGTCAAACCGCAGAGGCCTGAAGAGTTGGTACAGGCCGTGCGTGAAGTCCTCGAAGAGAACCGGAAGTCTTTGTCGACCCGGGAGCCTGCCGTCGACGAGACGGAGATCCTCCGGCAGTACAGCGAGGTGCTGTTTCGCAAACTCGAGAAGAAGGTAGCGCAGCTGGAGGCCGATATCGCCGAGCGCAGAAAGATAGAGGCGGCATTATCGGAGAGCGAGAAGTTCCTCAACGCCATCGTGGAAAACCTCCCCGTCATGCTCTCCGTCAGGGATGCGCGGGACCTGCAGCTGGTGAGGCTCAACAGAGCAGGCGAAGACCTGCTTGGGTATGCCCGGGAAGAAGTATACGGAAAGACCGATCGCGATCTCTTTCCCAAGATCATGGCGGACCGTTATATCGGGACGGATCGGAACGTCCTGAGAGAGAGACATATCCTTGAGATCCCGCGGGAGACGATCCGGACGAAGAAGAATGGGGAACGGATTCTTCATACGAGAAAGATCCCGATCTGCGACGAGGAAGGAGAGCCGAAGTACCTGCTTGAGATATCGGAGGATATCACCGAACAGGTTGCAGTAGAGGAGGCGCTGAACCGTGCTACAAGGAAGCTGAGCCTCCTGAACGGTATCACGTTCGATGAGATCCAGAGTGCGGTGTTCTCGCTCTCCGGGTATCTCCAGCTGGAGAAGGAGTCGGGAACCGATGCACAGCGGGAGCAGTATCGGGAAAAACAGGCCGCCATCGTGCAGATACTTCAAAATTCGCTTGATTTCTCCAGGAACTATCAGAATCTCGGACTGAAGCCTCCGGCCTGGCAGAATGTGATGCATGCATTCCTCTACGCAATATCCCACCTCTGCATGCTCGAGATGTCGCGCGATCTCAGGGTCGAAGGGCTGGAGATCTATGCCGACCCGCTCCTTGAGAAGGTCTTCTTTGCGCTGGTGGAGAACGTCGTCCGGCATGGGGAGAAGGCAACGCGGATCAGCCTGGAGCACCATGAGACCGATGATGGGCTGATCCTCATCTTTGAGGACGACGGGTCCGGAATACCGGTGCATATGAAAGAGAAGATATTTGAGAGGAGGTGTAAGGACAAGCCCGGCATGGGTCTCTTCCTTGCCCGCGAGATCCTCTCGATCACCGGCATAACAATCCGGGAAACCGGCGAGTCGATGAAAGGAGCACGGTTCGAGATGCTGGTGCCGAGAGGGGCATACCGCTTCGTGGGGAATGCGGAATAACCGCAACCCTGTCTTGATATCGGCCTGCGTCCCGGTGGGCGATCGACTCGTACACGTTGACAGGGCGCCCGGAAAGCCCGTTACCTTGCATGAAGGGTATTTATCGCCGGTGTGTTCCCCGGGTACGATGCTCCGGCCCCCGGGCGGGCGGGTGCGCTCTCTCTTTTGCCCGGAACCCGTCAACAACTCGATATGCAAAAAGATAGATATTTATATACTCCATATATGAGTAGTCGATGGTTTCCTGGTACGAGATGCTGACCCTGCTCTATTTCCTCGCCACTGCTACCGTGGTGCTTCTCGGGGCATTCATACTCGGAAAAAATGCTCATAGCCGTATCCACCAGATCTTCTTCCTTGCCTCGCTCACGTGGGCGTTCTGGGCGTTCAGCGAGTTCATGCAGCATACGCTGGAGGGCACGGCCGCCGCCGATCCCTGGATCGCGGCGGAGGCGATCTGGATCCTCGATACCGCCGTAGCCCTTCACTTCATCCTCCTGTTCGTAAAGAGCCCGTACCTCCACGCCTCCCGCACTCCCCGGGCGCTCGCCCCCCTCTACGTCCCGGCCATCGTATTCCTCTGCGTCGTCTGCTGCACGGATCTCTTCATAGCCGCGCTCGCGCCGGCCTCCCCGGGACTGGATGGGCTGGCCGCCGGAGACCTCGTCGTTCTTCTCGCCTATCTCTGGGCACTCATCTGCGCCGGGATCGGCTGGATTCTCTGCATCCGGTACGTGCTGCGGACCCCGGCCGGGGGAGAACGGCGGCAGGCCGCCCTCGTCGCCATCGGCCTGACCGTTCCGGTGATCTCCGGCTTCTCGTACCTGGCGTCGGACGCGGTGCCGTGGCTCATGGTCTTCGAGCTCCCGCCGGTCACCGCGCTCTGGTTCTCGCTCTTCGTCGGGTACGCGATCTGGAAACACGGGCTCTTCATCATCACGCCGCAGACGACGGCCGATACCATCATATCCACGATGAACGACGGGCTGCTCCTCCTCGACGACCACAACCGCGTTCTCGAGACGAATGCGGCGCTGACGACGATGCTCGGGCGCGACCGCCCCGACCTGATCGGCATTCCGGCGGAGACGCTCTTCTCCAACCGGCTGGAGGCCGCGGATATATTCTCGGCCGTCCTTACGGCC
This sequence comes from Methanoculleus caldifontis, assembly GCF_032842345.1. Lineage (NCBI taxonomy): Archaea > Methanobacteriati > Methanobacteriota > Methanomicrobia > Methanomicrobiales > Methanomicrobiaceae > Methanoculleus > Methanoculleus caldifontis. Next base: position 134,553 of record NZ_WBKO01000002.1, read on the forward strand.
GGATCGGTTCCTGACCGCGAGACCGTCCTGCAGCGGAGGGACGGCCGGCCGCTCCCGGTCAGCCTCTCCGGTGCCGCCGTCGGGAACGACGACGGAGGGGTTGCCGGGATCGTGATGATCGTCCGGGATATCGCGGAGCGGAAAATGCACGAGAACGCTCTCTCCGAGTCGAACAGGAAACTCGCGCTCCTCTCGAGCATCACCCGGCACGACCTTCTGAATCAGGTCATGGTCATCCGCGGCCACCTCCACTTCGCGTCGGAAGATACGGAGGACGCCGCCGTCCGTGACCGGCTCGCGAAGTGCGACGCGGCGGCCGCACTCATCCAGCAGCAGGCCGAGTTCACCCGCGACTACCAGGACCTCGGCCAGCAGTCCCCGGTCTGGCAGAAGGTCAGTTCCGTCGTGGCGGCCGAGGCTGCTGCATTCCGGGGAGTACCGGTCACGATCCGCGCCGATACCGACGGCACGGAGATCTATGCGGACCCCCTCTTCTCCAGGGTCGTCTACAACCTCATCGACAACGCGCTCCGCCACGGCGGGAACGTGACGGCGATCTCCTTCTCGGTCCGGCAGGATAACGGCTCTGCCATCCTTCGCTGCGAGGACAACGGGGAGGGGGTCCTGCCCGGAGAGAAGGAGGGACTGTTCCGGTGGGGCGTCGGCAGGAATACGGGCCACGGCCTCTTTCTCTCCCGCGAGATCCTCGCCATCACCGGAATAGAGATCCAGGAGACCGGCTCGCCCGGCAGCGGTGCGCGGTTCGAGATGCGGATCCCTGAGGGCAACATCAGGTACGGCGAGGCATAAACCCGGACAGACCCGCGAGGCCCGTGCTTCCGTGGAGCACGGCCACGTTCCTGGAAAGTATATAGGGCATCCGCCCGTTCCATTTAAGTGATGACGATGAATGCGTGGAGCGCAGCAATCCTCGGAACAGCCATCATCTGGGCGGCAGCCATCATGACCACGGCATTCCTGCTTCTCGGAACGGATTACTTCGGTCCGCTCATTCCCATCCTCGGCGGCGGAGCGGCGGGGAATCTCATCGTTCTTGCGGGGGCAAAGAGCATACGGGAGTAAGGCCCCTGCTGCCCGGGCGGGGACATGGGAATCCAGAGGAACCGGCATACCGGGAAACCCGGGTCTTATCTCCCCGTTCCGGGAAGACAGCAGCCGCGAAAAAGAGTGGGAGAGGTTAGTTGGTCTTTCTTCCCGCAACCAGCAGCAGTCCCACGATCAGCAGAGCACCGCCGGCCAGAGCCGGGGAGAGCGGCGACTTCTGGGTGGGAGCCGGCGCGGGGTTCATCGTCGCGTACAGGTCGATCGTCTCGCCCTTGGCGGGGTACCGGTCGACGGAGCCCGTATAGGTCGTGTAACCGTCCTTTGTCAGGGTGTAGGTCCTGTAGGGGGTCCCGGTCGTGTAGACCTGCACGGAGAGGATACTCTGGCTGATAGTACCCTTGACTTCGTTGTCGAACATGACCGTCGCGCCTTCAACATTGGAGTGGACGGTGTACCAGCCGACATCTCCTCCGATCAGCGTCGGCGGAACGGGTTCGGTCGGATTGAGAGTTGCGTAGAGGTCGAAGACCTCGCCCTTGCCGGGAACGGAGTTGACGCCGCTGTAGTAGGTGGCGTATCCGTCCTTCTCGACGCGGTACGTGCTGTAGGGAGCTCCGGTGGTGTAGACCGGGACGTACAGCACGCCGCCCTGGATCACGCCCTGGTACTCGTTGTCGAAGTAGACCTGTGCTCCATCCACGTTACAGTTGACTGCATACCATCCGTTGTCCCCGCCTACGGGCGGCTGAGCGCTCGAGGGGAGAACGATACAGCAGGCAACGACTAAAAAGATCAGGAAATTGCGTAAAATGCTCTGCATGGAAACCTCCGCTGTAATCAATAGATTCTTTTTTAATGGATATATCTTTCCCTATTATATCATCGTAGACGTGGCTTAATATTCGATTTCCTGTGGAAAAAGCGAGAAATATTTGAATTGGGGCCAACTGGCGCGCAGGGATATTTCACGCAAGGCATGGATGTGCATGGCAGCCCGGATGTGAGCAGCCGGCCACAGACGGGGAGATTGCCGTTCTGGAACCGGGCAATCTGCTAAACAATCCTGAAAACTACGGGGAATAACAGAAAGAGATATATATGCATCATCCACTTTCCCTTTTATGAATAGCAACGCAGTTACCGCTCTCCTGACAGTATCCGTCCTGCTCATCCTCTTTGCGGCCGGATGCACCGCTACGACGCAGGAGCAGGGAGCGCTCGACGCATCGGCTGCCTCTCCGGCCGATGAGGCCTATGCCCGCGGACTGGCAGAGTATGCGGACGCCAGGTACCGGGTCGCCGAAGAATGCTTTGCGGAGGCTTACGCCCTCTACACCGACGCCGGCGATTCTGACAGGGCACGGATAGCCCGCGATGCCATGTTCCGGACGAACAGGACGTACATCGAGTACCCGCTCGACAGACCGGCCGCGGAAGCGGCACTGCGGGAGAAGGTTCCCGGCATCGCCGACGAGGATATAGCCGACTGGCTGGAGAACCGTGCGCAGAAGATCGTCTCGGAGAACGAGACGCTGTACTTCTACGACGTCGCCGAAAACTACCTCTACGCGCACGTCGATCAGATGCAGAAGCAGAACGAGAGGGGGCTCGACTTCGACTACGTCGCCAGGTACGCCTGGTCGGAGAACCGGTCCGGAAAGACCGGCCCCTACGTGAACCCGGTGCATTATGCAGGTTTCGAGCGGCTTGAGGTCCCGTACGAGGCGCTTCCCTCGTCAGGAGTGCTGAAGATCTGGTTCCCGCTCCCGGTCGAGACGGATTCACAGAGAAACATCACCGTCACCAACCTCTCGTGCCCGGACTTCATCGTCGCCGGCCCGTTCACCACGGGCCCTATCGGCTACGTCTACTACGAGATCCCGGCCGGAGCGGTCAACGGAAACCTCGTTCTCTCGGCAGATATCGACTTTATCTCCTACGAGCAGATCTTTGACGAGATCGACCCTGCATTGGTCGGAGAGTACAACACGAGCGACCCCGAGTACGTGCTGTATACGGCATCCGAGCGGAACATCGAGATCACCGACGCCATACGCGAGAAGGCGCTCGCTATCGTCGGGAACGAGACGAACCCGCATCTCCGGGCGCAGATGATCTACCGCTACATCATCGAGACCTACCCCTACAGCCACGTCCCGCACCTCTCGCTCGACTCCCGCGAGCCGAAGGTCGCCGAGTCCACCCATATGTTCGAGACCGGCCACGGCGACTGCGGCACCCAGAGCACGCTCTTCTCTGCACTCTGCCGGTCGCTCGGCATCCCCGCCCGCGCCGTCGGCGGCTACCAGATGCTCATTGCCGAGACGCCCGGCACCCACTTCTGGGCGGAGTACTATCTGCCCGGCTACGGCTGGGTGCCGAACGACGTGACGGTCGCCGAGATTGCCGACTGGGTCGTCATTCCCGACGCGAAGCGTACTGCGTTCAAGGACTACTACGCCATGAACCTCGATCCCACGCGTTTCGTCATTCAGAAGGACGTCGACGCCCCGATGGACCCGGCCCTGCCGGAAGAGGCCGCCATCTTCAGGTTCGTCAGGCAGTATCCGGCGATCGTCTCCGATACGGCAGAATACGATCTGGATCTCTTCAGCTGGGACTGCTTCAGCGTCAGCCTTGCGGCTGTCGAGTGAAGGTCCCACTAACTACCTTTTTTGTGCTGCGGGTGCGGAGGCCGTTCCGATCCTCCAGGACGCAGGACTCTCGAACCTCCCTGCACGATGCTCCGCCCGCTTGCTGCCCGATAGTATCAGGTATTATGATGCCCTCCCGCACACTCTCTACACACGGAGGTTCCACATCGGGCACAGCCCGATGCCGACAATCTGCGGAGTGAGGAGCATGTTCAAGAGAATCACCTGTACCCGTATCGACGGCGGCCAGATCGTTCGGGATGCCGCCGGGGAGGCGCCGGCGGCGATCTTCGTCAACGGCAGGCACCTGACGACCGTGATCCTGAGCCCCGGGGGGTTTCAGGACTTTATCACCGGCTACCTCTACACGGAAGAGCTCATCAGAGGCGTCGACGAGATCGAGTCGGTCAGGGTCGAGGAGAACCGGATCAGCGTCCTCACAAAGAACCCCTTCCGGAGAGGAAGCGTCAAGAAGACGATCCTCTCCGGGTGTGGCGGGGCCGTTTCCTACATCGACACGCAGAAGTTGCCCTCAATCGACTCGGACCTCACGGTATCCGTCCCGGAGATCGCGGCCGCCGTGGCCGCTCTCCCCGCGCCCGGCATGCTCGACGCGGTCGCCCTTGTATCCGGGGGCCGGATCGTCGCCTGCTCCGAGGATCTCGACCGGCATAACGCCCTCGACCGGGTGATCGGCCGGGGGCTGCGTGACGGTCTCGACTTCTCCCGGACGCTCGCCGTCGGCACCGGGTCTGCCACCTCCGAGATGGTCCGCAAATGCCTGGTGGCGAAGATCCCGGTGCTGATCACCACCGGACCCCCGACGGCTCTCGCCGTGAAGATCGGCGAGGAGACCGGGCTCTGCATCGTCGGGTCCGCGGGAACCCCGGAGATGGCGGTCTATACGCACCCGGAGAGGATAGCCGGGATAAGTGCGTGAGCGCTCCTGACGGGGTGCCTCAAGAAAATTCTGATCGAAAAGAACTGCTGCCGGGGGACCTCACCGGCCCCGGCTGATCTCGTCGACGGCCGCGACGAGGAGGTCGATCTCCTGCTCTGTCGTGAAGGCCGCCATGCTCGCCCGCACCGTCCCGTTCGGGAGGTTCAGGTGCTCCATGAGCGGCTGGCAGCAGTGGTGCCCCGACCGCACCAGGATATCCGCCTCCTCGTCGAGGAGCTGTGCTGCCTCCTGGGGGTGGACGCCGTCGATGGTGAACGAGACGACGCCGATCCGGGACCCGGGCTTCCGGCCGGCATAGACCGTGACCCCGTCGAGCGCGGAGAGCCCCGCGATGAGCCGGGCGGTCAGGCGCTCCTCGTGCCGCCGGATCCGGTCCATCCCGATCGCCGAGAGGTAGTCCACGGCGACGCCGAGGGCGATCCCGCCGCCGACGTTCGGTGTCCCGGCCTCGTAGCGCTGGTAGCCGTCCGCCGGGACGAAACCTTCGGCGGTTACGTTCTCGACCATGCCCCCGCCGAGGACCGGGGGTTCGAGGAGTGCCTCGCGCATCCAGAGAACCCCGGTCCCGGTCGGCCCGAAGATCTTGTGCCCCGAGAAGCAGAGGAAGTCGCAACCGAGGTCTGAGACGTCGAGCGGCATGTGCGGCGCGGACTGTGCGGCGTCCAGGAGGAGGAGCGTGCCGTGCTCCCGGCAGATCCGGGCGATCTCCGCAACAGGCGTCGTCACACCGAGGACGTTCGAGGCGTGGCTGACCGCAACGAGCCGGACGCCCCCGGCAACCGCTTTCTCGAGCGCTGCAAGGTCGAGCGCGTAATCGGCATCGATCCCGATCACGTCGAGTCCGACCCCATGCTTTGCAAGCGCTCTCCAGGGCAGGAGGTTTGAGTGGTGCTCGAGGATGGTGGTCGCCACGCGGTCGCCCGGCTTCCAGGAGAGGCCCTGCGCGACCATGTTGATCGCGTCCGTGGCGTTCTTCGTAAAGACCGTGATCCCGGCCTCACCGCCGACGAACCGGGCCACCTTCTCGTGGGCGTGCCAGTAACGCTGCGTGGCGATCCGGGTCAGGCGGTGGACGCCGCGGCCGACGTTGGCGCGGTAGCGGTGCTCGAACTCGACGAGCGCCTCCACGACCGGCTCCGGCGAGAAGCTCGTCGCCGCGTTGTCCAGGTAGACGATATCGCCGAGGATCGGGAAGTCCTTCCGGATCTCGTCGGGAGTAAACTCATTCTTTGCCGGTGCCGCCGGCTCACGGGTTTTTATTGCCTTCGTCGTTGCCACTTCCGCTCTCTTCGTTACCGGGGCCGCCTTCAGGGTGAAGTCCTCGTTGACGGGGATGCCGCGGTCCCTGCAGATCTCGCGCATCTTCGGGGGCAGCGCCCGCCACCGCCAGAGTCCCCACCGGTGATAGGCGTCCGGCAACCCATTCTTCTCCGCCCACCGGATAAGGAATTCGTCCCAGCGATCCGTCAGGGCCGGGTGCATCCGGCGGAGGTCTTCGTACTCGCTCTCGAGCACCGCCGGGCAGAGGTAGCAGCCGATCCGCTCAAGGCCCTTCTCGTAGAGCGGGTTCATCGGGGCCTCCTGCCACCAGAGGTAGAGGTAGACCTCGAGCGCCCGCCAGCTCCGGATCGGCGAGACGTTCAGCTGCATGGGGTTTGCCGGGTTCTGGCTCGTCTCGTCGAGTTCGGCACGGTTCCAGGACTCGTACCAGCGGTTCCCCTGGATGGTGACGCAGGGGCCGGTCTCGGCGAGGTAGATCTTCAGGGGGTGGAGTTTTAAGAGCTTGCAGCACCAGCGGTTGTCCTTCCCCGGCGGCCCCGCCTTCTCGACCGCCTGGAAGAAGTCGCCGCCCTTCCTGATGATCTCGACCCCCTGCGACGCCACGAACTCCACGGTCTCGGGGAGTTCGATCCCGGTATCGATGAAGAACGCCTTATCGATCCCCGCCTTTCGGGCGAGGTGGAGGACGGCGGTGCTGTCCTTCCCGCCGGAGAACGAGACGTTCGCGCACGGCCGGTCGTTGATGTGCTTCTTGATGGTCCGTATCGCGTTCCGCTCCAGGTTCTTTAAGTGGTAGCGGTTCTTCTCGATCACCACGTCCCAGTCCGGGTCGGGCCGGGTGCGGGGCGAGACGGGGGCGAGCTCCTTGACCCGGATCTGCCCGTCCCTGACGATACCGGTCCCGAACCGGTTCTTGTAGGAGACGATGACCGTCCCGTCTGGCACGGGGCTCTTCAGGGGAAATCGTTTCCCGCCGATGCGTCCCTTATGGGCGCTCACGGCCGCCTCGGCCTCGAGGTCGACGACCCCGCGCGTCGCGTACGGCAGTATATACGGGAGCGCTTCGGGGGCGATATCAAGGCTGAACTTCCGGGCGACCGGGTCGAACGTGAGCCAGCCGAACCGGTCGCCATGCGCGATCACGAGGTCGGCCCGGTCGGCGCCGCCGGTCTTGTTCAGGAGCACGACCTTCTGCAGCGGAAGATCGCCGAACCGTTCGGCAAGGAGGCTCCGGATGAGGGCCATATCCGCCGCGAGTGCAGGCCGGAGATCGTAGGGCTGCAGGAGCGCTATCTCCCTGACTCTCGCTCCGCAGGCGCAGGTGCGCCCGATGAGAGGGACGTTGCACTGGTCGCACCAGTAGAGGACTTTCTTCACTGCCGGTTCGCGTATCACGTAAAGAATACTTGGTTGCTGCAGACATTAAGTGAACCGGTGATGCAGGGGCGCCGGAGATCGTCCGGATCCCGGCCCGGGCCGATATCGGGGTCGCACCGGGCCGTCGGTGGCGATCGCGCCCGTCCGGTGACCCTGCGGCTGCCATGGCGCCGCACCTGCTTCTACGCGGTAGAGGCACGCAGAGGGTGCCGCAGTCTGCCCCGGATCTCGCCGGCGGGTACCTGGCACAACATTTATTCGTTTATAGGCGAACAATGTGTGTATGCCATCGCGTTGCGTGAACAACCTCGGTGGGAAGGTGCTCCTCCAGGACGTAACCCCTGATCAGGTGAACGACTACGTGCGCAAGCACTGCAAGGAGTACTATGAGATCCCTCCGGGTTTTGTCTTCCGGGACATCCGGATGCTCTTAAAGTCCCCCATGCTCGTCGGCCTCCAGATCCGGAAGCAGAGAGTCCTTCTGCCGTTCACGAAGCCCTGCCCCGGCTATGGGACGGTGCTCTACGAGATCGCGGCAAAGGAGGCAGACCTCGACTTCATCCGCAACAACCTGGTGAAGGTCTCCGGGTGAGAAGAGCGGTCCGCTTCGGAGTCCACGATAGGCAGGTACGGCGGTGGTTCGGGGCCGTATCTGCAGGGCGACAGGGCGGTGGGTCTGAACCCCTCCGGGAATGGGCCGATGCGCCCGGCAGGGCAATCGCCTCTTTTTTTCCACTCAGTTTCACTGAATTCTGCTCTCCGGAAGACCTGCTGATCGATCGCTATATATCCCCTGAATTGAAAGACTTATAGCGATCATTGTGGGCATTAAAGAGTGGGTAGTCCCTCAGGATAAGATTTTTTTTGATCTCTTCGACCGTATGGCCGCGACTGTCGTTTCAGCCGCCGATCTGCTCGTGGAGTTCGTTGAGAACTTTGAGAACGTGAAAGAGCAGTGTCACCGGATGAAGGAGATCGAGCACCAGGGAGACGAGATCACGCACCAGATCTACGAGCAGCTGAACCGGACGTTCATCACACCGCTCGAGCCCGAAGAGATCTCTCGCCTTGCGTCGGCACTGGACGACATCCTCGACTACATCGACGGCACCGCGCAGCAGATGTACAGCTACGGCATCACCGAGACCGATGACTCGATGATCCAGCTGGCAAAACTGATCCAGCTCAGCGTCGTCGAGATCGAGAAGGCCGTCACCGGCATCCGGACAATCAAGCATCCGAGCCTGATCGAGGAGCGGTGTATCGAGGTGAACCGCCTGGAGAACGTCGCGGACAACGTCCTCGGTCACGCTATCAGGGACCTCTTCAAGACGGGGGATGCGATCACCATCATCAAACTCAAGGACATCTATGAGAACCTCGAGATGGCGACCGATAAGTGCGAAGACGTTGCGAATGTCCTGAGTGACATAGCCATCAGACACTCCTGACCGCTATGGACCCGATCATCATCCTCGGTATTTCCCTCGCCCTCCTCTTCAATTTTTCAAACGGTTTGAACGACGCCGCAAACGCGATCGCCACCATCGTCGCGACCAAGGCCCTGACCCCCCTGCAGGCGGTCCTCCTCGCGGGGGTCTTCAACCTCCTCGGTCCTCTCCTCTTCACCACGGCGATCGCAGCGACGATCGGGAAGGGGATCGTCGATCCGTCGTTCCTTACGCCGGCGCTGATCCTCATGGCCCTGCTCGGGGCGGTAATATGGGTCCTTGCGACCTCTCTCCTCGGGATCCCGGTATCGAGCAGCCACGCCCTGATCGGGGGGCTTCTTGGCGCCGGCATCGCGGGCGCGGGAGCCGGAGCGGTCCTCTGGCCCTCCTCGACCATGGTCGCGCAGACCCTGACGTTCGGGCTTGTCGGCATCGTCCTCGGTGCGATCGTCACGGGGGCGTTCGCATACCGGAAGGGTGAGTTCAAGCCGTGGAACCTCCTTGTCGGCGGGCTCATCGGACTGACGGCGGCCATCCCGCTCGCCATCGCGACCGGGTTCCTGAAGATCAGCGGCATCCTCGCGGTCGTCCTCTTTATCTTTGTCTCCCCTACGCTCGGATTCATCGTCGCATTCGTCTTCGGTACCGCCGTCGTCCGTACCTTCCGCAACTATGCCCCGCGGCGCCTGACGGGCACCTTCCGGAACCTCCAGGTCTTCTCGGGGTCGCTCCAGGCGATCGGTCACGGCGGCAACGACGCCCAGAACGCGATGGGGATCATCACCGCCATGCTCCTTGCCGGCGGGCTGATCTCCGAGTTCGCCGTCCCGCTCTGGGTGATCCTCGCGTCTTCGCTTGCCATCTCCACCGGCACCCTCCTCGGAGGCTGGCGGGTCATCGACAAGATGGCGAACAAGATCACGAGGATCCGGCCCTACCAGGGCTTCGCCGCGTCGACATCTGCAGGGAGCGTCCTGTCGCTGATGAACGTCTTCGGCGTCCCCGTCTCGACGACCCATGCGACGACCGGCTCGATCATGGGCGTCGGCGCAACGCGTGGCTACTCGGCGGTCAAGTGGGGCGTGGTCCGCGAGATCCTCATCGCCTGGTTCCTGACGATCCCGGCGGCGGCGATTGTTGCCGGCGCGTGTGTCATTCTCGCCCGGTCTCTGGTGAGCGGGGTCTTCTGAGCGGGAACGGGACGGCGGCCGGGAGCGATCCCGGCCCGCTATGGCAGGTCCAACGCGAACCGCCCTGACGGCAGCAAAGGGTCCGTTAAGGACTTCAGCCATTCGAGATTCTTTATCTCCAGAATGGTCGCACCCACCCGATGCCTTGACGTGCCGACGGAAGAGTTAAGTCAATTATATACCCGGACGATGAATATTAGCAATGTTCCCCATCATATGGGGATAAACCGATATCATACAACAAAGTCGTCTTCGATCTTTCAAGTTCCCCATCATGTGGGGATGATCTGCGCTGGCAGGGGAGATTCATCCTCCTCCTGACCGGTACAATCCGGGTATCCCTTCCAGGTCGGCTTCTATGGGTGAAAAGGGGCTCTGCGGACGTTTCTTCAAACCGGCAGATTTATCCTCGCCGGCCCTGACTTGAAAACTTATTGCTATGGCTTCTTCCAGAACCGAAGATATCCACCGCTACTGGGGCAAGTATGCCACAAACGATGGCCTTGTATGGCACCTGCTCCCCTATCACTGCCTGGATGTCGCAGCGGTCGGTAATGAACTGCTCAGGAGAGATGACCAGGTATTCCAGAAGACCGTCGGGGCGGTTCCTCTCCGTGATGAGTATGTCTGTTCGCTCATTCTATTCTTCCTTGCCGTTCACGACGTCGGGAAATTCTCCGAACGGTTCCAGGGCCTCAACACTGCACTCCAGTCCGGTCTTCAGGGTAGCGCCTGTCATATGCCATACAGTCATCACCATAGCACGATGGGCATGCTCGTCTTCATGCGGGAGATCTGGCCACAGATGCTGGATGAACATCGGCTTAGGGCAGATCGCGATGAGGATCCATTCGATCTGGAGGATCTCTTCCTTCCCTGGATACGGGCGGTGACTGGGCATCACGGGAAGCCCGTCACTGACAGCGGCACACTCTCTGACCTCTTCAGCCCGGCAGACCGGGAGGCAGCATGCGGGTTCGCACGGGCCTGCTCCGATCTGTTTCTTTCAGAGACTCCAGAAGAGCCGATCCGGTATTCAACCGAGTTGCACGAGGCTTTCACCCGAATATCCTGGCTGATCGCCGGGTTGGCTGTTTTAAGCGACTGGATAGGATCGGACTCCAATATATTCGAGTATCGCCGGGATCCGATGCCTCTTGACGAGTACTGGCAGCACTATGCCGTACCACGGGCGAAAGAGGCGGTTGCCAGGGCGGGCGTCCTGCCATCCCTCGTGGCTCCCTTTCTGGGGATAGCATCTTTCCTTCCGGAAGGTGCAGTTCCTACACCTCTGCAGGAAGCCGCCGCGGACTGTGAACTGGCAGAGGGGCCCTGCCTCTTTATCATTGAGGATGTCACCGGGAGCGGAAAGACCGAGGCCGCACTTGCACTGACACATCGCCTCATGGAGCGCGGATCTGCCGAAGGCGTCTTCATGGCGTTGCCGACGATGGCTACCGCGAATGGCATGTACAGGCGATTCACGGAGAAGTACCGGCAATTTTTCGTTGATGGGGAACATCCCTCGCTACTCCTCTCCCACAGTGCAAGGAACCTCTCCAACCTCTGGCGCCAGTCTATCGGCCCGCAAACCGACAAGGTTGCCTCCCCTCCCGGGGAAGAAGCGGGATCGGTCGAATGTGCTGCCTGGCTTTCAGACAACCGCAAGAAATCTCTCCTCGCTGATATCGGCGTCGGCACTATAGATCAGGCACTCATGGCCGTGATGCCGCTCCACCACCAGTCGCTCCGCCTGCTCGGTCTCGCCCGGCATGTACTGGTTGTGGATGAGGTGCATGCCTACGACGAGTATATGAACACCCTCCTTGAACGGCTATTGCAGTTCCACGCCGCTTTTGGCGGCAGTGCTATCCTGCTCTCGGCGACGCTTCCGATCAGACTCCGGGAGCGATTCGTCGCCGCTTACCGCTCAGGTCTTCAGATGCCGGCAACGCCGACACAGGAGGCCGCCTTTCCCCTGATGACAATGACATCCTCACAGGGCGTAGACGAAAGACAGGTACAGGCGAATACTCTTTCCCAGAAGACCGTTGTGGTTGAACTCACCGATAGTGAGACTGATGTAGAGGCCTATCTTGAGCGTGCTCTTCGGGATGGGCATTGCGCCTGCTGGATACGGAATACCGTTATCGATGCGGTCGAGACGTACGAGCGCCTCGCCGCACGCTGGGGAGACGAGCACGTCAAGCTCTTTCATGCCCGATTCACTACTGGCGATCGCCAGAGGATTGAGGATGATGTGCTGGCATGGTTCGGGAAGCAGAGCACAGATGCCAGCCGCAGAGGGAAGATTCTGGTAGCAACACAGGTCGTTGAACAGTCGCTGGATATTGACTTCGATGCGATGGCTACGGATCTTGCGCCCATCGACCTGATCATCCAGCGGGCCGGGAGACTCCACCGGCACAGGGAGAGGAGAAGCGGAACTCCTGAAACGCCCGCCCTGCTCGTCCTCTCTCCCCCTCCAGTTGAGAATCCGGAAAGAGACTGGTTTACGAGCGTGTTCCCCCGAGCAGGGAGGGTATACGAGAAACACGGGCAACTCTGGCTCACCGCCCGTCTGCTTGCCGCCCGGAAACTGATTGTGATGCCTGATGACGCCCGGTCGCTGATCGAAGGTGTCTTTGGAGACGCGGTGCAGGCATCCGTTCCTGAAGCCCTCAAAGTCTGGGAGGTACAGGCAGATGGAAAAGACCGGGGACATGCGGCGCTGGCACAGATCAACGCACTGCGGCCACAGACAGGGTATGCGGACCTGCACGGCCAGTGGGAGGATGACAGCCGGACGCCTACCCGACTTGGGGAGGCGAGTGTCACCGTCGTGCTGGCCTGTGGCGACCGGGCCGGACTTCGGCCGTGGAATGGTGCAGAGGGAGCCACCTGGGAAGGGAGTCTGGTCTCGGTGAGGGAGTCTCTGATAGCAGGCCCCATCCACTATTCGGTGGATGAAGAGCGTGAGATCGCGCGTGTAAAGCCGCTCCTGCCCGGCAGGGGGGAGGGAAGCATCCTCATTCCCCTGACCCATGTTGCAGGCGGGACATGGGAGGGGCGCGCACGGAATCGGAAGGACAAAGAGGTGATCGTCACCTACGATTCAAAGATCGGCCTGCAAATTCGGGATGGGCGATGATAATAACCCCTCAGATATCTCTTATTTTTGATTTAGCCCCCATATCCTTCCAGAGAGCCTTAAGGGCCTTTCAGAGCGACCCGATCGGAAGGTATAAGATATCTTATAATAAGTATTCCCGTGAGCGTTGTCGTACCGTTCCAATCCTGTCATACGTGAGAGTACCTCCCGGTTGATTGGTGCAGAGTGGTCAGGCAATGCAGGTGAACAGACATGGTCAATCTCATCGATGATCCATGGATACCCGTCGTGCGAAGGGACGGTACACGGGAGAGGGTCGCCCCCTGGGAGATTACCGGAGGGACCGAGCCCGTGATCCGGCTGGATGCGCCCCGGCCGGACTTCAACGGGGCGCTTATCCAGCTCCTTATCGGCCTTACGCAGATGGCAATTCCCCCTGGTGACAACCGGGACTGGAGACGGCGGTTCAAGACGCCGCCACCTCCGGGTGAGTTAAAAGAAGCGTTTACGCCGTACTCCCACGCTTTCAATTTTGACGGTGATGGCCCGCGGTTTATGCAGGACTATGATCTCAACGAGGGTGTAGAGAGCTCCATAGACCGACTGTTGATGGAGATGCCCGGAGAGCAGACGCTGAAGTTGAATACCGATCATTTCCTGAAGCGCGGGACAGTCAACCGGATCTGCCGGGACTGCTGTGCAATGGCTCTCTTTACGCTCCAGACAAATGCTCCGTCCGGCGGCCGGGGGCACCGAACATCGCTCCGGGGCGGAGGGCCGCTGACCACGCTGGTCACAGGCACAACCCTGTGGGAGACCGTCTGGCTGAATGTTCTTTCCCGGGATCAGTTCGAGATTCTCGGTAATGTCGCCAGAACTGCCGACCCCGACCGGTTCCCCTGGATGGGGCCGACCCGCACCAGCTCCCGGAACGAGACAACATCTCCGATCGATGTGCATCCGGCGCAGGTCTTCTTCTCCATGCCCCGCAGAATCCGGATCGACTTTGATCGTCCGGAGTCAGGGAACTGCGATATCTGCGGTTGCGGATCGGACCACCTTGTCTCACAATACTCCACAAAGGATAGCGGAGTGAACTACAAGGGGGGCTGGAAACACCCGCTTACGCCGTATTACCAGCCAAAGAACGCCGAAGAACCTCTACCGAAGCATGGGCAGGCAGACGGAATATCGTACAGAAACTGGCTCGGGCTTGTGCAGAATGATCCTGAGAGCCGTACGCAGCCTGCGCTGGGGGTCCAGGTCTTCCGGAACGAAAGGCAACGCTTTCTGACCGATCATCTGGGCGGCTCGGCGCCGCTCTGGGCGTTTGGGTTCAAGACGGACAACATGAAGGTGGTCTGCTGGAACGAGAGCACGATGCCGCTGATCCATGTCGACGAGGCGGTCCGTGAACGATACGAAAGTGTTGTGACGGCCCTGATCAAGACTGCTGATCTCGTCGCTGGCAGCACCCGCAGTTGTATCCGGAAAGCACTCTTTGGAGACCGCAAAGATGCGGGCGGGAACATCCCCGAGGTCGATTCCCGGTTCTGGCAGGAGACGGAGAGCGAGTTTTACGCCGTGCTGGAGGCATTACGGGAGGCAATGGAGAGAGGTGAGGATACAACCTCCCTGAAACTACAGTGGCTTTCGAGCCTCTCTCGTGAGGCCGAGGCACTCTTCGATGTCTACTCGCAGGCCGACCTTATCGGTGTCGCGAATCCGCGAAGGATTGCCCTGTCCCGGCGCATGCTCAGGAACTACACCTCGCAGAGGAACAAGAAGATCCGTGATGCGCTCGATCTCCCCAAAGACCCTGAAGACGGCGATGCAAAGCCCGGGAGAACCCGAAAGCGCTCCGTAAGTCAAGGTGAACACCCATGAAACAGACGCAATATATCTCGTTTATGAACAACCCGGACGCCAGGTCGGTTCTGATCGAATGGTGGGCGAGTCTGGATCACGCCCGTGGGGATCGGGCGGCGCTCAGGCGTTGCAGGAGCAGCCAGGAGGTGGCATTTGTCCCGGCGTTCCACCGGTTGCGCCGGAATCTCTCTGCGATTGCCCCCGTAGATGCTGAAAAACTTGCAGTGGTGGCCGGGATCCTTTCGCATGTGAAGGAGAACGACTACGCGCTCCGGTTCGCCCAGCAGATGGCGACATCGAAGAACGGCAGTGACCGTGCCCGGGTGAGCGGGCTGCGCTTCAGGCGGCTGCTCAAGATCGAAGACCACGACGACCTGTATGGTGCGGTAGTCCGGACCATCCGGCTTCTCGATGGCTCGCTGAACATTGCGAGCCTCGCGGATGGGATCTACTGGTGGAATGAGAGGACGAAGAACAACTGGGCGTTTGACTACTATGACAAAGCCCCGAATGAAGCCTAACTATCGATTGGAGGAGTTAACATGAGCGAATTTGTTCAATTACACGTGCTTGTATCGTACCCGCCGTCAAACCTGAACCGTGACGATCTCGGCAGGCCAAAGACTGCCGTCATGGGCGGCGCCCAGCGCCTGCGAGTCTCATCGCAGAGCCTGAAGCGGGCCTGGAGGACGTCGGATATCTTTGCCAGTACGCTTGCAGGGCACCTCGGCGTCAGGACAAAGGAGATGGGGACACTGGTTTATCGGTCCCTGACATCGGGCGTCAGCCTTGCAGAGATCCTCCGGGGGGCGAACGATGCACCTGCAACATTCCAGCCTGTCACCGAGGAGAAGGGCCGGAAGTGGGCATCCGAGATCGCCGGTATATTTGGAAAGCTGAAATCGGGCGAGAATGCCCTTGAGATCGAACAGCTTGCTCATTTCAGTCCCGAGGAGATCGCCGCTATTGACGCGCTGATCTTAAAACTGGCAGCCAGCGGAAAGGATCCTGACGAAGACGACAGAAAACTTCTAATGAAGCGGCACACCGCGGCAGATATCGCCATGTTTGGCCGGATGCTGGCGGCATCCCCGATCTACAACACGGAGGCAGCGGTGCAGGTCTCTCATGCGGTCACCGTACACCCGGTCGCAGTCGAGGATGACTACTTCACGGCGGTCGATGATCTCAACCGGGGCGATGAGGGTATGGGCGCCGGGCACCTCGGTGAGACGGAGTTCGCATCCGGACTCTTTTACCTCTACGTCTGTGTCAACCGCGATCTGCTGCGTGAGAACCTGGGTGGCGACGAAGCCCTTACGGGAGCTGCTCTCCGTGCCCTCGTCGAAGCGGCGGCAAAGGTTGCACCGACCGGCAAACAGAACAGTTTTGCATCCCGGGCGTATGCATCGTACCTGCTTGCGGAGAAGGGATGCCAGCAGCCCCGCTCGCTCTCGGTTGCATACTTAAAGCCGTTGCAGGACGCTGACCTGCTTGGCAGTGCAATCAACGCGTTGAAGGACACCCGGAACAAGATGGATGCGGTGTACGGGAACTGCAGCGACAGCTGGTGCGATATGAACGCGCATGCCGGAGAAGGGGCGCTGCAAGAGGTCCTGGATTTTGTGGCTGGTCACCATGCCTGAGTTCCTCGTCTTTCGCCTGTATGGCATGATGGCATCGTGGGGAGATATCGCGTTCGGGGAGTTCCGTCCGACCGCGGACCACCCATCCCGGTCCGCAGTCCTCGGGCTGCTTGCCGCGGCGCTCGGGATACGCCGTGACGAGGAGGAGCGGCTTTCCGCGCTCTCGAACGCTTACCGGATAGCGATCCGGGTGGATGCACCCGGAGTGCTGTTGCGGGACTATCATACGTCTCAGGTTCCTCCTGCAGGGAGAGGGCGAAAGAAGCACTCGTTTGCCACCCGGAGAGAGGAACTGGCGATGCCCCGCGAGGAGCTCTCGACAGTGCTTTCCACCCGTGATTATCAGTGTGATGCCGTATCGACGGTCTGTATCTGGCAGGGGTCCGATTCGGCCCCGTACTCGTTGAAGGATCTGGCGGCAGCCCTGAATAGTCCCGTGTTTGTCCTGTATCTCGGCAGGAAGTCCTGCCCGCCTGCTCTCCCGGTACATGCACAGGTCGCTGCCGGCGAGAACCTTGCGGCCGTGCTCTCGTCGGTGCGGTTCCCCGACAGCGATCTGCTCCGGGGTCTGCTTTGCGACGGGGATCTGCGGGTCTTCTGGGAAGGGGATCAGGATGTCGGTATCCCGGCGATCCACACGACCCTGCGGTACGACAATCCGTTGAGCCGGAAACGGTGGCAGTTCGGGAGCAGGGCCGAGCATTATGGTGTTTTACGGAGCAGGTCGCCATGTTCCTGAGCAGGATGCGGCTCCGGCCGGGTGCAGCCGGGAACCGTGAGTTCTGGCAGATGGTGGGAAGTGAGTACCAGGCGCATCATATGGTCTGGGACCTCTTCACCGACGGCCCCGACCGGGAGCGGGACTTTCTCTACCGGGTTGAGGAGAACGAAGGGATGCCCACGATCTACTCCGTCTGCGAGCGTGAACCGGTGAACCGGGGCGGAATGTGGACGATCGAGACGAAACTCTACGATCCGGCCCTTCGGACAGGGCAGCAGCTTGCGTTCGTACTCCGTGCGAATCCTGTCCGGACGAAGTGCGACGAGAAGGGGAAGCACCACCGCCACGATGTGGTGATGGAGGCGAAGACCCGGTTGAAGCAGCAGGGCAGGCCTCGCGAGGAGTGGCCGCCGGAGCCGGAGATTGTCCAGCAGGCAGGGTTTGCGTGGCTTGCGATGAAGGGCGAGGCGAACGGCTTTTCGGTAGCGGAAGGAGATGTCCGTGCGGACGGCTATATCCAGCGGCGGTTCCGGAAGCGCAAGGGACGCCACGAGATCAGCATCAGCACACTCGATTATACGGGCATCCTCACGGTTGCCGACCCGGAGAGGTTCAAGGCAGCCCTGTACAACGGGATAGGGCCTGCGAAAGGGTTTGGCTGCGGGATGATGATGGTGCGGCCGGCAGTGCGGTAGGGGAGGAGATATGCTCCCCCCGCTCAAGCCGATTGCCATCAAGGAGAGGATCTCCCTTCTGTTTCTTGAGAAGGGCGAACTGGACGTGCTCGACGGAGCCTTCGTGCTGGTGGATAAGAACGGGGTCCGCACCCAGATCCCGGTAGGGAGCGTCGCCTGCCTGATGCTCGAGCCGGGAACCCGGGTTTCGCACGCGGCGGTGGTGCTCGCCGCCAGGGTCGGTTGCCTGCTGGCCTGGGTCGGGGAGGCGGGGGTGCGTCTCTACGCTGCAGGGCAGCCCGGAGGCGCGCGATCGGACCGCCTGCTGTACCAGGCAAAGCTCGCGCTCGACGAGGAGGCACGGCTGAAGGTGGTACGGAAGATGTACGAGATCCGGTTTCAGGGCCCCGTCCCGTCCCACTACTCGGTGATGCAGTTACGGGGGATGGAAGGCGCCCGGGTACGGGAGCTCTACGTGCAGCTCGCGAGGAAGTACGGCTTTGAGTGGAAGGGGAGGAATTACGACTCCTCGAGCTGGGGGAGCGGCGACCTTCCGAACCGCTGCCTGAGCTCCGCGACGGCCTGCCTTTACGGGATCTGCGAGGCGGCGGTGCTTGCTGCGGGCTACGCGCCCGCAATCGGGTTCGTTCATTCGGGAAAGCCGCTCTCGTTCGTCTACGACGTTGCCGATCTCTTCAAGTTCGATACGGTTGTGCCGGTGGCGTTCCGGGTCGCCGCGGCGAACCCGTTCGATCCGGAGCGGGCCGTGCGGCTGGCGTGCCGGGACAGTTTCCGCGAGACGAGGCTCCTCCGGCGGATCATTCCCACCATCGAGGAAGTGCTGAAGGCGGGCGGAATCCCCATTCCGGAACCGCCTGACGACGCATTGAAGCCGGCGATCCCGGAAGAACGGGGGTTGAGCGATGCTGGTCATCGTGGTTGAGGCCGCCCCGCCCCGGCTCCGGGGCAGGCTGGCGGTCTGGCTCCTGGAGGTTCACGCCGGCGTGTACGTCGGGGACCTTTCGGTGAAGGTCAGGGAGATGATCTGGCAGCAGGTCGTCGCCGGGATCGAGGACGGCAGCGCCGTGATGGCCTGGAGCACCAATACCGAGCAGGGGTACGACTTCACGACGATAGGTAAGAACCGCCGCGTCCCGCTGGAACTGGACGGCGTGAAGCTGGTTTCGTTCCTTCCCGCTACAGGGGGTGGTTCCACCGGTGTTATTACCGATGAGGGTGAAGAGGATGGTATCGGATGTGGTTCGTTCGATGCTCCGGAGTGAGGCAGATGATGGTTATAGGCGGTTCCCTGATCCCTCACGGCGCTCTTTGTATCCTGTGCCCGGTTAGGTGGAAGTAACCTTCCACTGTTCTGGAATAAAAAGGGATGAGCGTTCCCCATGTACGTGGGGATGAACCGCAACAGGAAGGGGAGACTGCCAAGGGTACTAAGCGTTCCCCATGTACGTGGGGATGAACCGGTGAACGTGACCGCTGGCTCGCTGGTCTCGTAGCGTTCCCCATGTACGTGGGGATGAACCGCGCGCCAACGCCTTCGCGAGCCTCGCGCCCCTGCGTTCCCCATGTACGTGGGGATGAACCGGGGTGGATCGAGCGCAACGCCGCGACGCTGGAGCGTTCCCCATGTACGTGGGGATGAACCGAGCGTATCCTCGCCCGGACCCCGGTCGGTAACGCGTTCCCCATGTACGTGGGGATGAACCGATCATCGACGCCGGGTGGGGCTCGGCGGGATAGCGTTCCCCATGTACGTGGGGATGAACCGGTCATCATCGTGTTCGGGTCGGTGCGTCCGTCGCGTTCCCCATGTACGTGGGGATGAACCGTTCCCTGCCCCGGTGCCGAGGTTCGTGACCCGGCGTTCCCCATGTACGTGGGGATGAACCGTTGGCCTCACTCACGGAGGGTATGGAGGAGAAGCGTTCCCCATGTACGTGGGGATGAACCGCAGGCGTCGACGCGCCCGACCTCATCGAGCATGCGTTCCCCATGTACGTGGGGATGAACCGGGTTAAAATGCCATGTGTGGCATGTGTGGTATGCGTTCCCCATGTACGTGGGGATGAACCGACATCGCAGTCGGTCCACCCGATGGGAAATCCGCGTTCCCCATGTACGTGGGGATGAACCGGCAAACGGCTGCTCCCGGGAACAGGTCATAGAGCGTTCCCCATGTACGTGGGGATGAACCGATCGTCGCCCGCGTCAACGGGGCGAACCAGGGGCGTTCCCCATGTACGTGGGGATGAACCGCCAGTCGTAGGCCCCGCCGGTGACGGGAGAGAGCGTTCCCCATGTACGTGGGGATGAACCGAGTGTCGACGCGCTACTTCAGCGGATGTTGCGGCGTTCCCCATGTACGTGGGGATGAACCGATTGACGGGCGGAGGGGATACTGATGGTGCTCGCGTTCCCCATGTACGTGGGGATGAACCGAGGGAGTCCAAACAATTCCCGCCTCCGGAGATGCGTTCCCCATGTACGTGGGGATGAACCGAGGAGAGCCAGCGGCATGTGAGGGTGCAGCACGCGTTCCCCATGTACGTGGGGATGAACCGGTGTTAATGATGGGTTGCACGACAATTACCAGGCGTTCCCCATGTACGTGGGGATGAACCGGCCCCGACGGCGTTCCACCGGCTCGCCTCATCGCGTTCCCCATGTACGTGGGGATGAACCGAGAGTATCGACTGGACCGGCAAGCGGCTTGTCGCGTTCCCCATGTACGTGGGGATGAACCGGACGGCGCTGCGTGAATATACTTGCAGGTAATGCGTTCCCCATGTACGTGGGGATGAACCGTCTTGAGGGTCATCGCCGCCCCTCCCGGATCCGCGTTCCCCATGTACGTGGGGATGAACCGGATCTTCTGGCTCACGCGATCCTGCAGAGATAGCGTTCCCCATGTACGTGGGGATGAACCGCGCGAGGCTTTACGGGGAGAAAATCATTTTTCGCGTTCCCCATGTACGTGGGGATGAACCGCGATGACGAGTTTTTCGTCCTCTGCGAGAATCGCGTTCCCCATGTACGTGGGGATGAACCGGGACCGGTGACGAGGAGCGGGCAGGAGACCGTGCGTTCCCCATGTACGTGGGGATGAACCGACGATGAAATAGCCAATCGCCGCAATAGTGACGCGTTCCCCATGTACGTGGGGATGAACCGGGCGCTATCGGGCTCGGCTCCCACCTCGTCATGCGTTCCCCATGTACGTGGGGATGAACCGGAGCATACGGGCGGCTGGGGCGGCAAGCCGCCGCGTTCCCCATGTACGTGGGGATGAACCGGCGCTTATTCGTCCGCTATCGCGTTTTTGAATGCGTTCCCCATGTACGTGGGGATGAACCGGCGGCAGCAAAAATCAACGGCATGTGGCGCGTGCGTTCCCCATGTACGTGGGGATGAACCGTATCGCAGGCTCGCCGAGGACCGCGCGGAAGTGCGTTCCCCATGTACGTGGGGATGAACCGGACACGGACATCGCCAACCCGGAGGGCTACGGGCGTTCCCCATGTACGTGGGGATGAACCGGACACGGACATCGCCAACCCGGAGGGCTACGGGCGTTCCCCATGTACGTGGGGATGAACCGGCTTTGATCTCCGCCGTCATCGAGGCGTCGGCGTGTTCCCCATGTACGTGGGGATGAACCGTACGGCCGGTGTGGCGCGGTTGGTTCGTGGCTGCGTTCCCCATGTACGTGGGGATGAACCGCACTCGTCTGAATTCCTCGGCACGACCGGCACGCGTTCCCCATGTACGTGGGGATGAACCGTCTCCGCTCTCCTGTAGCCGAGCACGATACCGGCGTTCCCCATGTACGTGGGGATGAACCGATAGAGACCCTTGGTGTCGCCGGTATTGCCGGGCGTTCCCCATGTACGTGGGGATGAACCGGTGTAAACAATGGCAGCAGCAAAAATCAACGGGCGTTCCCCATGTACGTGGGGATGAACCGAACCCGGAGTTCAGGGCGCTTGTAGACCAGATGCGTTCCCCATGTACGTGGGGATGAACCGAACGAGTTCGCAACAGAGCTCACCAAGCGGCTGCGTTCCCCATGCACATGGGGACAAACCGGCAGGCTCACACACCGCACAGTATTCCGCCGGCCCTTCGCTACCCCCGGAGCGTCGAACACTCTTCTCCGGCCTGCCCCCTCTCAAACCCGGAAAGGCACACCATAACCCCTTCTACCTGAGAACACCCCGCCGCTTCAGCTCGAAGAAACACCGGGCGCATGCGGCGGCATCGTTGCCGGCGTCGTGGGCGCCGGGATACGCCGACCCGAAGAGCGCCCGGTGCAGTTCCGTCAGCGTCGGCCACTTCAGCCCTCCCGGCCGCCGGATCCCGCAGAACTTGACGGATGCCTCCATGGTGCAGATCGAAGATATGCCGGAGAGCGGGTTTATTACCCCGCTTCTCGCGCACTCGGCGGCGACCACCCCTCCGTCGAACGTCATATTATGTGCCACGACGGCACTGCTCTGTATCGCATCCAGCCTGAACGCGTCGAGCACAGCCCGGAGGGGGACACCCGACCGCATCGCCGCTCTGGTGGTGATGCCGTGGACCCTCACGGCTTCCGGCGGGATCGTGAACCCCTCCGGACGGATGATGAAACATTCCCGCCGGGCGATGTTCCCGCTCTCCTCGCAGAGGAGCCACGCGATCTGGACCAGCCGCGGCCAGGCCCGCGTGTCGTCTCCCGGCGCGTTCCTGTACAGAGGGAGCCCGGCGGTCTCCGTATCGAAGAAGAGGTGCATCCCCACGACCCGATCGGGAGATGCACCTCCCCCGGACTGCTCTCGTTCCCGACGCATCCTCTCCTTCTCCTCACAGAAAAAGGCTGCGAGTCAGAGGATAAGGGTTCGCATTCGCTACGGACGCATCGGGCAGGCCAGTTATTCCCCGGCGTTCAATGCCCGGTAATACCGGCAGAGATCCGCGACGAGGCACTGCTCGTGCTTTGGGTTCTGCGCCGTGCAGACGGCCCGCCCGTGGCGGATCAGGAGGTAGTTGATGTCCCGCCAGGCCTCCTCGGGGAAGAGCGCCACGAGGTCGCGCTCGATGATATCGGGGTTGGTGCTGTTCGTGAAGCCTATCCGTTTAGAGACCCGGCGGACGTGGGTGTCGACCGCGATCCCGACGTTGATCCCGAACGCGTGGGAGAGGACGATGTTTGCGGTCTTCCTCCCGACGCCGGGGAGCGTCCGGAGCTCCTCCATCGTCTGCGGGACCTCGCCTCCGAACTCGGCGACGAGTCTTCGCGCCGTCCCGACGATGTAGCGGGCCTTCGCGTGGTGGAACCCGATGCTGTGGATGATCGGCTCCACCTCCTCCGGCTCCGCGCGGGCAAGCACCTCCGGCGTCGGGTACCGGGAGAAGAGCGCGTCGTGGACGGCGTTGACGGCGCGGTCGGTCGTCTGCGCGGAGAGGATGGTCTGGATCAGCGCCTCGTAGGGGTTTGCAAAATCGATAAAATGGCGTCTCTCCCCGACGACGGGGTAGTGCTCAAGGAGCCGGCGATAGACCTCGCAGGCGGTCTCGCGGTTCATGCTGATGGGGCAGGGCAGATTCGAACTGCCGTCAAAGCGTCCCAAACGCTCTAGGATGGACCAGGCTACCCTACTGCCCCCGTACCACCATACATTGGTGAGGGAGGCAAAAATAGTTACCGATAGGAGGATACTCAGGCCGTCAGGGGGGTAAACGACTCCTCGCTCACGACGGTGCCGGTGCAGGCGCCTTCGACGATCGCCCGGTAGAGGTTCTCCGGGTCACGGCCGTCAAGCACCAGAAGGGGGATCCCGGACCGCTCGATGACCTTTCCCGCCACGATGTCGAGGACTATGTTGGCACCCGCGTCCAGCCGGCTCCGGGTGATGATATCGAGGAGCTCCTGCGGGGTGAGGTGCTCATATCTCACCGCATCGACGTCCTTCTTCGGATCTGCGCTGTAGATGCCGTCGATAGACGTGGCATTGATGAGGAGATCGGCGCCGATGCTCTCCGCGAGGACCGCCGAGACCGCGTCGGTCGTCTGCGCGGGGGTGATGCCGCCCATCACAACGATCTTGCCGGTCTCCGCGAACTCCCGTGCCTCCGTATAGTTCTCCGCAACGCGTGGATAGGCCGCATCCTCGAGTCCGGCGATGAGGAGACGCGCGTTTAACCGGGTCACCAGGATGCCGAGTTCGTCCGCCGTCGCCTCGCCGGCACCGAGACCGCGGGCGACCTGGATGTACCGGCGCGCCTCTCCGCCGCCGCCGACCACGACGAAAATCCTGCATTTTTCGGCAATCTTTTTCAAAACAGAGACGTACCGGCTTATATTATTCGATTCGAGCGAAGGGACCAGAACCGAGCCGCCCAGGGATATTACAATCTTCTTCATTCCACCCTATTATTATCCCCAAGATCACTCATATACCTGTTGTGAAGAGGCTCCACTGCCCGATATGCAACTCTACGGAGGTCTATCCGATCGCCGGGGGTTATATCGGCTGTATCTACCGGTGCAAGCGTTGCGGGTATCGCGGAGCGCTGGTCGTCGAGTACAATGACGAAGACGAAGGGCGGGACGGGCGGTAGCCCGGTCCCCTGCGCCAGGGATAAATACCATGCTCCCTCCATCCTCACGCGGTGGCCATATGCACGAGGCGCGACTCTATCAGAAACTTGAAGAGAAGACCGTCCACTGCTCGCTCTGCGCCCACCGGTGCACCATCCGGGAGGGGCGGCAGGGGGTCTGCGGCGTTCGCATCAACCGCGGCGGCACGCTCTACGCCGCAACCTTCGGAAAGATCATCGCCGAAGCGGTCGATCCCATCGAGAAGAAGCCGCTCTTCCACTTCCTGCCCGGGACGCTCTCATACTCGCTCGGGACAATCGGGTGCAACTTCCACTGCGAGCACTGCCAGAACTGGCACATCTCCCAGCAGACGCTGGAGATGCGATCGCTCCGCGACCTCCCCCCCGAGGAGGGGGTGGCACGGGCGCTTGAGAGCGGTTCCGCGAGCATCGCCTGGACCTACAACGAGCCCACCATCTGGCACGAGTACCCGCTCGCGATGGGGACGCTCGCGCGCGAGAGGGGGCTTGGGACCGTCTACGTCACCAACGGTTACATCACCGAAGAAGGGCTCCGCGAGATCGCCTCGATGCTCAACGCCTTCCGCGTCGATATCAAGTCTTTCTCGGAGACCTTCTACCGGAAGGTCTGCGGAGCGAAGCTGCAGCCGATCCTCGACGCGACGGCGCTCGCAAAGGAGCTCGGACTGCACGTCGAGACGGTCACGCTGGTCATACCGGGACAGAACGACTCGATGGACGAGATGGAGTCGCTCATCCGCTGGGTGCTCGATAACCTCGGCCCCGACACCCCGATGCACTTCACCCGGTTCCATCCCGACTACAGGATGCGGGACGCAAGACCGACCGAGATCAGGGCGCTTGAGAAGATCTACGAGCGTGCGCGCGACCTGGGGGTCCATTATCCATACCTCGGCAACGTCGGAAGCCACCCGTACGAGAACACCTACTGCCCTGCCTGCGGCAGCCCCGTCATAGAACGGTCGGGCTACGCCATCCGGATGCGGGGGCTCGACGACCATACCTGCACGGAATGCGGCGGGCGGATCGAGTATGTCTCGCAGATCGACTGACCGCGACGCCCGGAGGTTCCTGACCGACAGGATGCTCGGCACGCTCACCCGCTACCTCCGGTTCATGGGCTACGACACGATGAGCGCAAACAGCCTCACCCCCGGCAGCGCCCGTGAGGACACGCTCCTCCTTGAGATCGCCGCAGAAGACGACCGGGTCCTCCTGACCCGGGACCGCGAACTCGCCCGGCGGGGCGGTGCGCAGGCCGTCTACATAGCGTCCGAGACGGTCACGGACCAGATCCGGCAGATCGCCGGCCTCGGCCTGATCGAGCCGGGGATCCGGATGAGCCGCTGCTCGCTCTGCAACACGCGCCTCCGGCCCGCAACCGCCCGGGAGGTCCGGGAGGCTCCCTACGCCCCGCGTGAGACCCGGGGACGGGGATTCTCGTGGTGCCCCGTCTGCCGGAAGCTCTACTGGATGGGTTCGCACAGCGACCGCCTGGAGAAGTGCCTCAAAGAGTCCTTATCCCCCTGAGCGAGACCTATTCTTCCGGTTTTACGGAGACGCCCGTTTTCCGGAGATTTCCGAAGAACCCCGGAAAGACATATCTATGTTCAACGGGTATGATGCCCGCTGATCTTCGGTCAGCCGGTCTGATGTTTTGTCGTCCTCAATACCGGATATCCGGTCCGGGAGGAGATGCGGCCGCGGCCGACCGGGCTCCTTCGAGCCGGCCTCCGCCTGAAGGGACGACATCCGGGCAGATTATGCCGAGGGAGTTTATGGAACACTTAAAGATAGCATTTTTCTGCTGGGAGTCGCTCTACGCGGAACGGGTCGGCGGACTCGCAAATGCGGCGACCAATCTCGCCGAGACACTGGCGCAGCACCATGAAGTTCATTTCTTTACGCGGGGGGAGGAGAGGGACGCCGAGATCAACGGTGTCCGGTATCATTACTGCCGGCCGGCGGGAGAGGATATCGTCCGGTACTGCTCCGATATGAGCCTGAGAATGATCGAACGATTCGACGAGTTCGATACACCGTCGTTCGACCTCCTGCACTTCCACGACTGGCACGTGGTCGACGCGCTCCACCGGCTCAGGGAGCGGGAGACCATCTTTACCTACCACTCGACGGAGTTCGGGAGAAACGGGAATGCCACGAGCAGCAGATGGCCGTTCCCGGAGATATCGGGAATCGAACGCTACGGCGGCTCGATCGCAAAACGCGTGACGGCGGTCTCCTCGACCCTTCGCCGGGAGGCCATGGACCTCTACAAGATCCCCGACTGGAAGATCGACGCCGTCCCGAACGGTATCGTGCCCGCCCACTATCAGGCAGAGGTCGATCCGGAGGAAGTGAAACGGCGCTACGGGTTTGACCCGGACTCGCCGCTCATCCTCTTTATCGGGAGGCTTGCCTGGCAGAAAGGGCCGGATATGCTTGTAGACGCGGTTCCAAATCTCCTCCGGGAGCATGCGGAGAGCGAGGTCGCCTTCATCGGCGACGGACAGATGCGCCGGAGTCTTGAGACCAGGGCCAGATCGCTTCCGGTCCGTTTCCTCGGGCGGCTGACCGATACCGACTACGTGACCCTCCTCAACGCAAGCGATGTCGTCGCCATACCGAGCAGAAACGAGCCGTTCGGCCTCGTACTTCTTGAGGCCTGGAGCGCCGGCCGATGCGTCGTCGCTTCCGACGTCGGCGGGCTATCCGAGAATATCGACCATGGGTCCGACGGGGTCAAGGTGCAGCCGCACCCGGACTCGATCGCCAGAGGGCTCTCCCTCGTAGCGGACTGCCCCGGAACAGCGCATTCCATGGGGCAGAAGGGGCTATCCAAAGTGAAGAAGTCTTTTGGGTGGAGCCGCGTCGCAGAGCGGATGGAGGACTCCTACCGGAAGACCACGGAGCAGGATACGCTTCTCTGCTGATGCTCACGGCAGCATGACGGCTGCAAGATGCTCCATCAGGCGGAACGGGTCTGAAGTGACGACGGGCGTCCCCGCATAGAGCTCCATCCCCCCGATATCCGAGGTCCGGGAGTGGAGGTCGCCCCGGTCCACCACCCACCCGATATAGTAGCCCTCGCCGCAGAGCGGCGGCATGTACACCGCCGCGTTGTAACTCTGCACCCCCATGTTCCGGTAACACTCAAGCACCTTCGCGAGTGCAGGCGCGAGGTCGTGCGGCGTTCTCGCGATGATCACGACCTCGTGCTCCTTTCGCGGGGTGAGATGCGCCATTATCTGCGCGTTCCGGTGGACGAGCCCGAGCCCGATGGCGGTATGGGCCCGGAAGAGATCGTCGTAGTACTCGCTCCCGTAACGGCACCGGTACTCCTCCCTGGCCGTCTCGAGCCGCTCCGGGGCGGTATACATGCGGTGGGTGAGCAGGACCTGCGCATGGTTGTGGACGATGCTCGCCCCTGCGCGCCAGAGGAAGTTCCAGATGAGGAAGGGGTGGACCGCCGCCGGATTCGCGCGATTGGCCTCCTGGCACCACCGGACGGCCACGCTGATCATATCGGCAACCTCCGGCTCTGCGACGATGTATGGGTTGTTCTCCCGCGCGATGATGACGGCATGGAGGTAATCGTACTTGGCGATGTTGCTTGCCGTAACCCAGTGATCGCCCTCGATCCTCCCGAACGTGTCGGCGGGGGTCTCTTCGAGGGGGTTTGCGAACGGCCCCTCGCTCGCCATCGCCTGCAGGTCGCGCGTCTCCTCGGCCCGCGGGGTCAGCACCGGGCGGCGTGCCCTGACCGAGTTGAAGAGCGTGCTCTCGCCGGTCTGGTTGTTGGTCACCCTGACGATCTGCTGCGCCTCGATATCGCCGTACTTCTCCCGCACCCACTCCCGCATTGCGTCGGGGAAGACCAGGTGCCCGGGCTCGACATACCAGGAGTAGATCCGGGAGACGAGTTCCTCCATCTCCGGGCCGAGTTCCTGCACGATGCCCGGGAGCCTGGTGATATCAAGTTGAACCTGAACCATAGGGTCCCCGTATACCCGGGTCGGATCGATAAAGATTCCCATCGGCCGGCCCGTCGGTTCTGGCCGTGCCGCGCGGTCTCGCTCGAAATGAAAAATATATTGCCCTCCGATAAGAGATATACTGTAAATTCGCAGGATTCCATTCGGGGACTCCGGCACGCACTCTCTGGATTGGAGAATATGGGGCTCTTTGACAGATTTCGACCGAACGTCGAGGGATTACGGCAGTCCGGGGATTATCCCGGCCTGATCGGGCTCCTTGCCGGCGACGACCCGGGTAGCCGTGCAGATGCAGCGCAGGCTCTCAACGCCCTCGGCGTCTCCGCCATCCCCGATATCTTCGAAGCCCTCAAGAGTGCCGGTCCCGGCCCACGGGCACGGATGACGGAGGCCCTTGCGTCGGTCGGCATCCCTTCCATACCTCTCTTCCTCGCCCTGATCCTCCGGGCGGACCCGGCCCTGCAGAGCTCGCTCTCCCGGGCAATAGCGGGAGCAGGCGACGAGGTCTTCGATGCCCTGCTGCCGGCCCTGCACCACGAGCAGCCCGCTATCCGGCGTGCTGCGGTGATCGCCCTCCGCGAGACCGGCCGGAAAGCCGTGCCGCACCTCGTCCGGGTCTTTCGTGACGGCAACCAGCCCGTCCGGAGAGAGGCGGCGAACGCGCTCGCGGGGCTGCGGTGGGCGCCCGAGGACCTTCAGGAGAAGATACTGTTTTACTTCCTCCTCGAAGACTGGGGAGAGCTTGCGAAACTCCAGGGAGCGGCCGTCCCCACGCTCCAGAAGGCCCTCGGCAACAGCGACCGCAGGATCCGGTGCGAGTCGGCGCGGACGCTTGGAAAGATCCGCGACGGCCGGGCCATCCCGGCGCTCGTCAGGCTGGTGAAGGACCCCGATGCGGAGGTTCGCGTATGCGCCGCCGAGGCGCTCGGGCAGATGGGCGACGACCGGGCGAAACCCGCGCTGGTCGAGGGCCTCAACGACCCCGATCACCGGGTGAGGATGGAGGCGGCATGGGCGCTTGACCGGCTGGGCTGGGTGCCGCAGAGCGACCTGCAGAGGGCCGAGCACCTGATCGCGGGTGAGCAGTGGAACAAACTCATCCGGCTGGGGAGGCCGGCGATCCCGCCGCTCATCAGGGCCCTGGAGGTGGAGTACTCGGGCGTCCGCACCGGTGCAAACGAAGCCCTGCGGCAGCTGGGACAGCCTGCACTCGATGCCCTGAGCGTCGAAGCCACGTGCAAGAACGCCGCGCGGCAGCAGCGTGCACGGGCCGCTCTCGAATACATCCGGCGGCGGCAGGAGGAGGCATCCCTGAAGCAGCCCGCGCCGGCTGACACCTCCCGGTACGAAACGGAGCTCAAGGAAGGGCTCGACACCCAGAAGCGGTTCGAGAAGCAGTTCGGACGGCCGACCTATCTCACGAAAGAACGGGTCGGGAAGCCTTCGCCGCAGAAGGGGGGAGAGCCGGTTCCGGAAAACGCGGAGGAGCCGCCGGTACAGCAGGCAGCAAGCAAGCCCGGGAAACCCGGAAACCTCCAGGATCTCATCAAGGAGAGCCGGCAGGCGGAAGCGGCGTGGGCACAGGTCAAGGCCCGGCTGAAGACGGAGGTCTCCTCAACCGCCGTCGAGCCCGTCGCGCTCGACCAGCTCATCCCGCTTGAGTTCGAAGAGGCGATCGCCGGTAACGACGAGTCTGCTGCCGTTGAGGCGCCCGTTCGCCGGGAGCCGGGAGGAGGTCTTGAGGTGGAGGACCTCGAGATCCCCGAACTCCCCCGGACGACCCCGGAGCCCGTGGTGGAACCCCCGAAGAAGACGTCGCTCGAGCAGTATCTCGAAGCGCTCCGGAGCAGCGACGAGACCGTCAGGGCAGCGGCGGTCGTTGCATTGCAGGGCATGGGGAAGGAAGCGATCGGCTACCTCATCGGCGCGCTCAGGGACCCTCACCACGCCGTCCGGATCGCCGCCGCCGAGGCCCTCGGCGAGATCGGGGACCCGGATGCCGTCGAACCGCTGGTTCTCCTCTTTAGGGACGCTCGGGAGGACGTGCGGATTGCCGCCGCCGCTGCGCTCGGGCGTATCGGCGATCGCCGCTCGATCCCTGCGCTCATCCGCCTCTTCGGTGACAGTTACCACGGCGTCCGGGTCGCTGCGGCGGATGCCGTCGTGATCTTCGGCCGCGACGCACTGGGGCTGCTTGAGGAGGCACAGAACGATCCGGTGCCGGTCGTCCGGGTGACGGCAGCAAGAGCGATAGGGCTCATCGGCGCAACCGAATCGATCCCGGCCCTTATCGAGCACCTGGGAGACCCGGCGCCGGAGGTCCGCTGGAGCGTTGCCCGGGCTCTCGCCGAGTTCGGCCCCCAGGCGGTCGACCCGCTCTTCCTGGTCTTAAGGAAAGGAACGAAAGAGATGCGCCTCGCGGCGATCGATGCTCTCTGGGAGATGCCGGGGGACCGGGCCGGCAAAGCGCTGCGGTACGCTCTTGACGACAGCGACGAGGATGTCCGGGCAAAAGCCGCCGCCGCTCTCAGGAAGCGGGAGGTGGTGGACGTCTGGCGGAGGGCGCTCGGCAGCCAGGTCCAGGACGGGGAATTGGCCGGGAGAAAGAAGAAATCCGTCCAGCAGGAGGATAAGAAAGCGTTCGAGCAGTCCGGCCGGCAGGAGATCGACGCGCTCGTTGCGGCACTCAAAGATAAGGACTGGAATACGCAACTAGGTGCCGCCACGCGCCTGATCATGATGGGGCGGCCCGCTGTGGACGGCCTCATCCGTGCCCTCAGGGACGAGGATCCCGAGATCCAGACGGCTGCCGCCAGTCTCCTTGGAGAGATGCGCGAGACCGCCGTCGAACCGCTCATGACCGCCCTGAACGACACGGACCGGTTCGTCCGGTTCGTTGCCGCCCGCAACCTGGGTAAGATCGGGAACAGGCGGGCCATCGAGGCCCTGATCGGCTCCCTGCACCGGGAACCCGACCGTGAAGTCCGGGCGGCCGTGGCGGAGGCGCTGGGCTACATGGGGAGCAGGCAGGCGATAGAACCGCTGGTCCTCGCGCTGCAGGACCGGAGCGAGGAGGTCCAGATCGCCGCGGCGAGGTCGCTTGGCTACATCAGGGACAGCCGTGCCATTGAGCCGCTGCTCCAGGCGCTCACCGACGTTGACGACAGGGTCAGGCACGCGGCGCTCGAGGCCCTGAAAGATCCCGGCGGCACGGCGCGCGACTACCTGGTCGACGCACTCCGTTCCCGCGAGGAGAAGGTCCGCAAGGGAGTTGCCGAGACGCTTGAAGCAGGCGGCTGGGAGCCCGAGACCCGCGAAGAAGAGGCGCTCTATCTCATGGCCCGCGACCGGTGGGCGGGGGTGGAGCAGCTCGGTGCCGATGCACTCCCGCTCCTCGTAGAGGCACTCTCCGACCGGTCGATCGAGATGCGGACGAATGTCGTCAGGACCATTGCCCGGATCGGGGGAGAGGATGCTGTCGCTCCCCTCATCCGGATGCTCCGTGACAACGCTCTCGCGGTCCGGATGCGGGCCGAACGGGGGCTGATCGAGATCGGCAACCCTGCCCTCCCCGCACTCGCCCAGGCCCTCGACGGGGCAGAACAGGAAGGCCGCCCGGGCCTGCAGCGGGTTATCGATGCGATCCGCGCCAGAAACTCGTCCTGAGCGGGATCTCAAGGCGTCCGCGCGGCTGTCTGCCAGTAATCGTACTCGTGGTGCCAGCGGTCCTTATTCGCCAGGACCAGGCCCTGCATCCGCTCGCGCATCGCGGCGTGGAGTTGCTCCTGCTCCGGGTAGGTCTCCTTACGCTCGATAGCGCCCGCGAGTCTCCTGCCGAGCTGGTAGGCCTTCCCCTCGGCAGGAACGATCGTCTCCGGGTCCCCACCGAGGACCACGCCGAGACCGCCCACGGTGTTCGCGCCCAGTGTCTGGAGGACTCTGTTGAGATACGCCACGATCTCGTCGGCCCCCGACCCGCCCGCCGTCGCGACGGCGCACCCGTACTTCCCGGTGAAGAGCTGGCAGTGGATGGCGTCCGCCATCCGGTCGAGGAGGGTCTTTGTCTGGGCGGTGACCGAGTCGATGTAGTTCGGGGAGCCGAGCACGATCCCGTCGCTTGCAAGCATCTTCCGGTAGAGTCCGGCAAAGTCGTCGTCTCTGACGCACTCCCCCCGCTCGCAGCAGACCAGGCACCCGTTACAGTACTCGATCCGGAGCTTGCAGAGATCCACGAGTTCCACATCGGCCCCGGCACTCGCGGCGCCGTCGAGGACGGCCCGGACAAGCCGGAGCGTCTGGCTCCGCGATCCGCGGGGACTTCCGTTGATACCGAGTATCTTCATCTTCTTCCTCGCATCTACGTTATCCTGCCAATTTCGATCTGCTAACCCATAGCCTTAGGGGATGTCACGTGTAACGGCGATCTCGGCATGATACTGCCGGTCGCAATCGCCGGGGAGCGGATCGATGGTGAACATCTTCGCCTCGCCCGGAGGGAATCGCGGGACGAAGATTGTTTCAGTCGACCGGATCATGCCGTTCTCGTCATCGATGAGCATGAACCGGATGGCGACGTTTCTCCCGGGAGCCGTGCCGGTGTTGGTCACTCTCCCGGTCACGACCCAATAACAGGACCCGTCCGCGCGGAAACGCCTCTCCGATGCGGTGATGGTGGCCGAGAACGACGGTTGCGGCCCGTCGGGGGTGTAGACGGCATGAACAGCCGGCGTCTCTTCCGGTGTCGGTGTCGGTACTTCAGGCCCTCCGGACGTCTCCGTGCAGCCGGTTACGAAGACAGCGCCGGCGAGGCAGGCGAAGAGCAGAAGGCCCATACAGGCCTTTCTCAAGAGAGGCACCTCCTGCATGAAGGTTCATCGACCCGGGGGCTATATAACAGATCCGAAAGCGTATCCGGGCCGAAAACGGCATCCCGGCACCGGCGGGATGACCGGGACTCTCCCCGTGCAGAGACAGGGATAGATTTACATCTTCTCCGGCGAAGGAGGCTGGCCGGGATCGGAGGAATGGTGATGAGCGGAGATGTAGCAGAGGCAGCCGAGACCGTAAAGGTCTGCAACGCCGTGACGCGAGAGATGGAAGAGGTTGAGAGGGTTGTCAAACCCGACGAAGAATGGCAGCGGCAATTGACGCCCGAGCAGTTCGCGGTTGCCCGGAAGGAGGGCACGGAGCCGGCCTTCACCGGGAAGTACTGGGACTGCAAGAAGGAGGGGCTGTACGTCTGCGTCTGCTGCGGCAACCACCTCTTCTCCTCGAAGACAAAGTTCGAGTCGGGAACGGGCTGGCCGAGTTTCTGGAAGCCGGTCTCGGACCTGAATATAAAGACCGACCTCGACACCCGGTTCTTCATGTCCCGGACCGAGGTGCTCTGCAGGCGGTGCGACGCCCACCTGGGCCACGTCTTCGACGACGGGCCGCCGCCGACCTATCAGCGCTACTGCATGAACTCGGCGGCGCTCCGGTTCGTGCCGCGGGAGGATCTGGCCCGCGGCCGGGCACCGAAAGGATGAGGATCCTGACCGCCCTACCGTGAGGCGGTCATGCCGATCTGCCGAGGAGCCAGACCGGACTCTCCGTCCCGATGGTCGCCTGGAGGTAGGCACGGGCCGGGTCCAGGTCCTCCGGAACCTCGAAGAAGAGGTATCCCGCCACGGACTCTCCCCGGCCGAGAGCGACCCTGGAGTACGATGCTCCCTTGTTGGTCGGTCCGGGTGACGCGAGGGGGCGATAGGTCCCGGCATCGTAGTGGAGGATGAAAGTGCTCTCCGCCGGGGTCTGGATACGGGTGTTGATGCCGTTTCCTCTATGGCCGAGGTGTGTCGCACGGACGGTGACCAGGAGGTAGGTCTTCCCGGACTCTGCGGTGTATTGCACCGGTTTCGTGCCGCTGGTCTGGAACGTGCGCGACCGGGTCAGCGGGCCGACGATCAGCGAGGCGGAGTTCTCCTTCCGGGCATCGTCGTAGCAGAACCGCTCGCCGGACTGCAGGGCGTCGGGGAAGAGGGGCGCAGGCTCCTCGTCGAGGCTCGCCAGGACAGGGAGAGCGTCCGGACCATCTGTGGGGAGGTGTCTGCAGTCCTGCAGGGCTTCAGAGAGGTGTGCGGTCCCGGTGGCCAGGCGGCCCAGCGCATCGTCCGTCACGTTCCGGTCGGCGGGGATGCCCCCGCCAAGCAGGGCGCCGGCTGCGGCGAACTCATCGAGCGCCGCGATGAAGTGCGAGCGCGCAGGCTCGCTCCCGGGGGATACCTCGAGGGCGGCGGCCCCGGCGTAGAGGCTCGCTGTAAGAGCCTGGAGATCGGCTGCCCGCTCCTGAAGCGCCGCGTCGTCCCGGGTGTGCAGGGCATGCACCTGCTCTACCGAGAGTTCCAGGAGCGGGACGCTGGCCCCGGCTATGAGCAGTTCGAGCCTCTCTTCATCGCTCATCGGTTCGGCAAGGAGAGCCGTAGCGCTCTCCGGGAACGCTCCCAGGCTGAGGACGTCTCCGGGCTCGCCGCCCTCCCCGGCTGCCTGAAAGGGAAGGAGCGTCGCGCATACCACCGGGTAGAGGAGCAGAACGGATGCAAACAGCCCGATACAGGCGATTGCCGCGAGCACTGCAACACGGGGTTCCCTCGGCGTCACAGGTAAAATATCACGCATGAAAGAGATATTGGTTGCGCTGGCTCCGACCCCGTCAGAGCGTCCTGCCGAGCGCCCAGACCGGCGACCCGCTGCTGCCGAGGTTCACCCGGACAAAACACTCGTCGATCGGGATCGCTGCCGGAACGTCAAAGACGATGTATCCCGTCTTCGATTCATACCGGCCCAGCGTTGCCGCGGCATATGGCTCCCCAAGCGACGTCCCGCTCGCCAGCTTTACCGGGGCATAGGCCGTGCCCCGGTAATACAGAGTAAACTCACGGATATCCGGTGACCGTATGGTATAGATCCTGTTCTCCCCTTTATGGCCGAGGTTCGTGGCCCTCACCTTGACGAGCAGGAAGATCCTTCCGGCCTCCGCCGTGACCGCCTCTCCGCTCTTATCGAGGAAATGATACATACCGGTGCCCCGTACCGACTCCAGCATCAGAGAGATGTCGTTTGCGCGGTACCGGTCCTCGTAGTTGTAGCGCTGGAAGAGCACCAGTTCGTCTCCTGAGGCGGAGGGGCGTGGCAGGGAGAGGTTGACCGCCACGATCTCCCCGGGTGCCTCAAACTCGCGAGACTCCAGGTGCTCAGACGCGTCGCGGAGATAATTCGATCCCTGCCGGTTCGCGTCGAGGGCGGCATCCACCATCGTCCTGTTGAGGGGCGTGGTTCCCTGCAGCGCCTCCGCGGCCGCCACGTAGGACGTGAGGGCAAGGGTGAAGGACTCGCTCAGGTCGCCCGCATCGTCCGAGACCCGAAGCGCTCCTGCTCTCTTGAGGAGACCTGTCGCAGATGCCCGGAGCGCCGCGGCACTCTCCCGCGCCGGTTTCTCGTCCCAGGCGTAGAGCGCGTAGGCGTTCTGCACGGAGAGAAGCATGAGCGATACGCTGTTCTCGCTCACCAGCCGGACCAGTTCGTCGTCGTCGTACTCCGGGGCGGGCGGCGTGGTGTTCTCATCCTGCCCGGCGGACTCGTTCCCGCCGGGAACGGCAGGTCCGTCCGCCGGTACCGTGCCGGGAGTGGCGCTCAGGGGATGGCCGCTCCCGATCCGCTCCTCAACCCCGGCGAGGACTGAAGAGAGGTTCCGGACAACAACCGGCTGCGGGTGTGCGGGATCGGCCGGAACCGAACCGGCGGCGGTCGGAGACGGGCTGAAGAGGAAACTCGTAAAGACCAGAAGGGCCAGTATCATCGCAACGGCGTCCGAAAGGTCCACAGTATCATAGATCTCCCCCTCTCACGGCAAAAATCTTACCCGCGAGACGTCCTGGCCGCCTGCCGGACCGGCGGCACGAACCGTTATCCTCCGGCGGTGCCAACCTCTGGGGCGTGACCGATCACGCATCCATCTGGGACGACGATTACCGGAGGCGGGGGGACCTCTGGGGGGGCGCGCCGGCGCCGCTTCCCGATCTCCCGGCAGGTGCCGCCGTCCTCGAGGTCGGCTGCGGGAACGGTAAGACCCTCGCTGCCCTTGCCCGGTTGTCGGGGAGCGTGACCGCGGTCGATATCTCTCCCCGCGCCGTTGCCCTCGCCCGGCGGCACCCGGGTACGGCGGGAGCCGGCTTTACCGTCGGCGACGCCCGGTGCCTGCCGTTCCGCGACGGGGCGTTCGATGCGGTCATCCTCGTCCACGTCGTCGGCCACCTGCCCGGACCGGGCCGGAGGTCCGCGGCGGCCGAGGTCTGCCGGGTGCTCCGGCCGGGGGGCACGGCATTCTTCCGCGACTTCTCCGTCGAGGATATGCGTGCCGGCAAGGGTGCCGAGACGGAGCAGCAGACCTTCCGGAGAGGGGACGGCATCATCACCCACTACTTCACCGAAGCCGAGGCCGCGGAACTCTTCACACCGCTCGCACCGGTCCTGGTCCGGACGCACCGCTGGCAGATGCGGGTCCGGGGCAGGGATCTCCCCCGGGCCGAGATCGAGGCGGTGTTCAGGAAGATGAGATAGAAGGGCTTTTCACGCAGCGGATCTTCGGCGGGGGCGGTTCATGTCTAACGAACCACGCCGCGCATGGACCCCCGAAGCCCTGCGGGCCCGCGACGCCGCGAACCCCGGTATCTCCCTCCCTCCGCCCCTGCCGGAGCCGGAACCGGGGCGGACATACCTTTTTTACGC
Organism: Methanoculleus caldifontis; assembly: GCF_032842345.1. NCBI lineage: Archaea > Methanobacteriati > Methanobacteriota > Methanomicrobia > Methanomicrobiales > Methanomicrobiaceae > Methanoculleus > Methanoculleus caldifontis. The sequence goes on from NZ_WBKO01000002.1 coordinate 171,954, forward strand.
ATCCTGACTGAGATATAGGTACCAGGTTCTGCGGATCCGGAATATGCTCCGGCCGAGACGGCCCGTCTCCGGGTTCCCCCGTGCAGTATGGTCAACCTTTTTTGGCAACCGGACAAAACTACAGGAGAGGAAGAGAGGTCATGTGTATTGCAATGCCCGCTGAGGTGCTGGAGATAAAGGAAGGCAACATCGGCGTCGTCGACTTCGGCGACCTGCAGCAGGAGGTCAGGCTCGACCTCGTGGACGTGAAGATCGGCGAGTTCGTGCTCGTCCACGTCGGGTTTGCCATCCAGCGTCTCAGCAGAGAGGAGGGGCTTGAGACCCGCGAGATCTTCAGGCAGGTCCACGCCGCGATGATGGAGGAGTGATGCACGAGTACAGCATCGCCTACGACATCTACACGACCGCCCGCCGGGCGGCGCTGGAGAACAACGCAAAAGAGGTCAAGTGCGTCTCGGTAGATGTCGGGAAGATGGCGATGGTGAATCCCGAGCAGGTGGAGTTCCTCTTCAATATCATCATCGAGGACGACCCGCTCTTTCGAGAGGCCCGGCTCTCGTGCCGGGACATCGAGACGCGGACCCGGTGTTCCTGCGGCTACGAGGGCGACGAGCGGTTCGTCTGCCCGCAGTGCGGGAAACTCCCGGAGATCGTCTCGGGTATGGAGATCGTCGTTACCAACATCGAGATAGAAACGGACGAAGAATGAAAGTCAATCTCATGCACGGCGCCGGCGGCGAAGTGATGGGCGAGCTCCTTCGCGTCATCACCAACCTCGAGCACAACAACGCCGGCGGGATAGGCCTTGAGTCGCTGGACGACGGCGCGGTCATCCCCTTAAACGGCCAGAACATCGTATTCACGACCGACAACCACGTCGTCTCCCCGATCTTCTTCCCCGGCGGGGACATCGGGCGCATCGCCGTCTGCGGGACCATCAACGACCTTGCCATGATGGGAGGACGCCCGATCGCCCTTTCGTGCGGCATGGTCATCCCCGAGGGCTTCGAGGTCGCGGACCTCGAGCGGATCGTCGCATCGATGGATGCGGCCCTCGGCGAGTGCGGGGCGAACCTCGTCACCGGGGACACCAAGGTCCTCGAGCGGGGCGCGCTCGACACCATCGTCATCAACACCGCCGGCATCGGCGTCGCCGACCGGGTGGTGCGGGACAACGGCCTTCATGCCGGCGATAGGATCATCGTCAGCGGCACCATCGGCGACCACGGCATCGCGATCATGGCCCACCGCGAGGGGTTCGATTTCGGCGGGCAGATCCACTCCGACGTCGCCCCTCTCTGGACGCTCGTCGAGAAGGCGCTCGCGGCCGGGGAGATCCACGCCATGAAAGACCCGACGAGGGGCGGGTTTGCGAACGCCATCAACGAGATGGCGAGGAAGAGCAGGGTGGGCGTCGTCATCGAGGAGGAGGCGCTCCCCCTCCGGACGAGCGTCAGAAGCGCCGCCGGTATGCTCGGCATCGACCCTCTCGAGGTGGCGAACGAGGGCAAGGTCGTCATGGGGGTCGCGCCCGGCGATGCTGACGCCGTCCTTGCGGCGCTCCGCTCCCACCCCTACGGGCGGGACGCGGCGATCGTCGGTACGGTCGTCGAGGGCTCCAGCGTGATCATGCGGACCGCCATCGGCGGAGAACGGTTTATCGAGCCGCCGGTCGGCGACCCGGTCCCGCGTGTCTGCTAGAAGGCAACCGCACCTCTTTTCCCGTGCCGACCCACGCCTGCCATATACGATGACGCTGTAATGTGGTCGTATGGAGAGGCATGAGATGGTGATGGAGGAGCCGGGAATCGAGGTGCGCCTCGTAGGCGTCTGGGACGTGGAGACGATTGCCGGCCTCTATCGGGCGGGGGGCTGGTGGGACGAGAAATGGGACCCTGCCGGCCTTGCGGCCCTCATAGCGGGGAGCTTCGCCTTCGCCGTTGCTATCGACTCTGCGACCGGGAGAGCGGTCGGGATGGGCAGGGTGATCTCGGACGGGGTCTCGGACGGCTACGTCCAGGACCTCGTCGTCCTTCCCGACTACCGGGGCCGGGGGACCGGAACGATGATATTATCTACGCTGCTCGAGCACTGTAAATCAGAAGGTGTCACCTGGGTCGCCCTCGTCGCCGAACCCGGGACCGAGGAGTTCTATACCGCACTCGGGTTCCGCAGGATGGAGGGGCACGTACCCATGCGGTGGTATCCACAAGACTGGTGAGGCATGCTGAGATTCTCCGATTTCAAACCCGTGAGCCTGGACGATCGCGACCTCTTTTCGCGGCACTACCGGCAGTACCCCCAGGTGCATAGCGACAACACGTTTGCGAACATGGTCTGCTGGAACCACTACGCAGACTACCGTTTCGCCGATGTGGGAGATTCGATCGTCCTCTCGAGCACCATCGACGGCGTGACGACGTTCCGCATGCCGATCGGGCCGAGGGATCCGGACCTGCTCCACGACGTCATCGAGATCGCGGTGAGGGAAGGCGGCGAGTCCCCGCTGCTGGTGCTCGATCCGATAAGCGAGGGATGGATCCGGGAGCTCTACCCTGACCTGCCCCTGCACGCAGACCGGGGCTTCTTCGATTACATCTACCGGACGGAGGACCTCGCGGAGCTCCCCGGAAAGAACTACGCCACTATCCGGCGCCAGGTCAACCGGTTCGAACGGGAGCATACGTATACGGTCGAAGCGATCACGGAAGAGAACATCAACGAGGTCTGGGAGTTTCTGGTCGTCTGGTGCGAATGGCGGGACTGCGACTCCGAACCCATCCTTGCGTACGAGAAAGATGCCATTCTTTTTGCGGTGAACAACTTCTTTGCCGTCGGCCTTGAAGGATTTATCATCAGGATCGGCTCCACGATCGGAGCGATATCGATCGTCGGGCCGGTCAACCAGGAGATGGCGGTCGTTCACTTCGAAAAAGCGCTTCCCGAGACTTACAAGGATATCTACAAGGTGATCACGACCGGGACGGCGGCCGCGCTCCGTGACCGCTACCGCTACGTCAACCGGGAGTGCGATATGGGCGTGCCCGGCCTGCGCGAATCAAAGACGCGTTACCGCCCCGCCTATATGGTCGAGGTCCATCATGCGACCCGTAGCGACCTGGAGGTATGCTGCCGATGACCGCCGACTTGGTGCTCCGGAACGTGGCGCTCCCGACAGGCCGGCGCGCCGATGTCGTTGTCGCCGGGGGGATCGTCCGGCATGTCGGGGCCGCGGTGCGTGCCGAGGAGACGATCGACTGCAGCAGGTATACCTGCCTTCCCGGGGCGGTCGATATGCACGTCCACATGCGGGGGGGAGTCCAGGCAGAGAAGGAGGACTGGCGGACGGGGACGATGAGCGCGGTTGCCGGCGGGGTGACGGTCGTCGTCGACCAGCCGAACACCGTCCCTCCCATAACCACCCCCGAACTCCTCCGGGCGCGCATCCGGGACGCGGAGGAGCACGCGGTCTGCGGGTTCGCAGTGAACGCGGGGGTATCTCCGGAAGCCGACCTTGCAGGAATGCGGGAAGCCGGGGCGATGGCCTTCGGTGAGACCTTCGCCGCCCCGTCGAGTTACGGGGAAGGGCTCGACCCGGAGACCCTCAGAGGGCTGCTTGCCCGTATTCATGCCTTCGGGGGGCTCGCCACGGTCCATGCCGAGGAGGTCTCCGGCCCGGCGCCGGCAACGCTCGCCGACCACGACCGCGCCCGCCCCGGCGCCGGGGAAGCCCGCGCGGTGCAGGCGGTGCTGGGCCTCGCGCCGGCCGGAATGAGGCTCCACTTCTGCCACCTGAGCACCGCCGCCTCGGTCCGGGCCGCGCGCGGCACAGTGGAGGTGACGCCGCACCATCTCTTCCTCTCGCACGGGATGTTCGAGGAGAGCGATACCCGGGCCCGGATGAACCCGCCGCTCCGTGATGAGGAGACCCGGCGCGACCTGTGGTCCTGCTGGGACGCGATCGACGTCGTCGCCTCGGACCACGCGCCGCACACGCGTCCAGAGAAGGCGTTGCCGTTCGAGACCGCCCCCTCCGGCATCCCCGGCGTCGAGACGATGGTGCCGCTCCTGATGGCTGCGGTGCGCCGGAGGCGGATCACCCTCGCCTCGGTGATCGAGAAGACCTCCTGGAAGCCTGCCGCCATCCTCGGCATCCCGCGCGCGGGTTTCGAGCCGGGCGACCGGGCGGACTATGCTCTCTACCCTGATGCGGTCACCCGCATCGATGCCGCGGCCCTCCACGCAAAGTGCGGCTGGTCGCCGTTCGACGGGCTCGATGCGGTCTTCCCGGAAGCGGTGATCGTGGGCGGGGAGCGTGCCTACGCCTCCGGCGACCATCTCGCGGTGCATCCGGCGTGGTACCCCGGGCAAGGATTTTTATCCTCGGAAAATAAATAATATAAGGCCGATATAGCGCACCTTATAGGTCCCCGGGTGATCACCCGGCGAGACGCCTGATATGAGCCATGGGACAACCCAGGTGCGCGACAGGCACGCCTGGCATATAGGGTACGATCGGGTGAGGATCGGCACAAGCCGCCTGTGATCATCGTTCGTTAGTGCCGGGCGACACTCTCATTTCAGAAGGCTTTTCTCATGGAACCATATGCCGACGCCGTCATCGAGACCAATAAAGGCGTCACCATAGCGCTCGACGTTACGGCAGGTGCAAAGCGGTCTCTGTTTCCTGCAGGCTACAATGAGTGGCGCAAGAGTATCCGCTGCCAGGTATCGGCCCCTGCTGTCGGCGGGAAGGCAAACCGTGCTATCACGGACCTCGTCGCAGAGAGGCTCCAGGTGCCCCGTTCAGGTGTGACGATCATCGCGGGGCATACGTCCTCCTCAAAGACCGTGGCGATCGCCGATCTGTCGCGATCCGTGGTTCTGGCGCTCCTCTCCACCGTCGGCTGAAGGGTCGGGGGCGGATAGGATGTAGCGGGCCCTGCAGGGGTCGGACGTAATAATCTCTAAATTATAGAGCAAGAAAAATCAAATTACGATGCACAACGCGCTTGTTTTTGTATTTTACTTTTGAAAAACCTTATGTTCCGAGTGCCATCTGATTTAAGTAATTTCACCCTAGATATATAATTGACCCTATGCCCGCGCACGCGAAGTCTGCAGGCATACGGCCGTTACAGTTACTCAGGGGGCAAGACTCCATGTATTCACCGGAAACCACCAAATACCTCATCCATCTTACTCTGCAGATCGAGGGGGTGGTCGACAAACCCGACGTCGTGGGCGCCATCTTCGGCCAGACAGAGGGTCTGCTCGGCGAAGACCTCGACCTGCGCGATTTACAGAGGACCGGGCGTGTCGGCAGGATCGACGTCCAGATAACCACGAAACGAGGGGAGACAAAGGGCGAGATCCTGATATCGTCCTCGCTCGACCGGGCGGAGACCGCGCTTCTCGCATCGTCGCTTGAGACGATCGACAGGGTAGGGCCATGCACGGCGCACGTGAAGGTCGACCGGATCGAGGATATCCGGGTGACCAAACGACGCCGGATCGTCGAGCGTGCCAAAGAACTCCTTCTCGAGGACTTCGACGAGGGCGCGATAAACAGCGACGACCTTCTCGACGAGGTCCGGGAAGTCATCAGGATCGAGAAACTGGAGTACCTCGGCGATGAGAGGGTGCATGCCGGCCCGAACGTCACGGCCTCCGACGCCATCATCCTCGTCGAGGGCCGGGCCGACGTGATCAACCTCCTGCGCTACGGGATCAAGAACGCGGTTGCGGTCGAGGGGACCAGCATTCCCCGCATCATCATCGAACTCTGCTCGCAGAAGACCGCGACGACCCTGCTCGACGGAGACCGGGGTGGGGAGCTGATCCTCCGCGAGCTCCTTCAGGTCGCCGAGATCGATTTCGTGGCCTACAGCCCGCGGGGAAAAAGCGTTGAGGAGATGAGCCGCAAGGAGATCGTCAAGGCGCTCCGGAACAAAGTGCCGGTAGAGGTACTCACTGACCAGATCCCCGATGAGGGGGCGGCGGAGCGGTCGCCCCCATCGGCCTGCCCTGCCCCCGAAGAACAGCCGCCAGAGCAGCAGAAGGGGCGGGAGGAGAACCGGAAGCCTCCCACGACGATCGGCGAGCACATGGCCGACGTCAGGGACAGGAAGATCGCGCGATTCCTCTCTCCGGACTACACCGTCCTCCTCGAATCGAACGCTGCCGATGTCGAAGGCGCACTCCAGAACCTGAACGGCGGTGTCGAGGGGATCGTCGTCGACGGCACCATCGACCAGAGGCTTCTCGATCAGATCGGGGGAAAAGAGATTGAGTTTGTGGCCGCACGGGACTTTAAGGGGATTATAAAGCGTCCGCTGTCCGTCAGGCTCATGAAGATCGGATAACCGTTATTGACGGTGCAAATTTATATATATTTATATTCACTATTTTTATCTCTGGGAGAGAATATGCACAAGGAAGAGTTAATAGCCTTACATGGGATTCTCACAGAGATCAAGGACTTTTTTGAGCTGACCCATCCGGAGTTGAAGTTCTCGCAGTACTATGCGTTGAAGATAGACCCGTCTCAGGTGCATAAAAGTAAGATGGAACATAAGTATGCGATATTCGTGCTCGGGACGGAACTTGCGAACGCCATGAAGGACGTGGAGTTCTCGTCCTCCGGAAGGATCTCTGCGCGGATGAAGGAACTTGCAGAGAAGACGCTCAAAGAGATAGAATACCAGCAGTGAGAAGGCCTGGCGTTACGTATTGCCGGCGGGCGGGAGCAGGCCTGCCGGTGCTCCCGCCGCTTCCTCTCCTCAGGCTCGCATCCCGCGCTCGTGCTCGATGAGGTAAGCCGCGAGCAGTTTCGGGATCGGTGCCGCCATGCAGTGCCAGTTCGGCGTCCCGTTCACTTCGAGGACCGTGTAGCCCTCAGCGTCCCGGAGGAGATCGACGCCGCAGTAATCGATCCCGATCGCAGATGCCGACGCCTCGGCGATGGCACGCATCTCTTCGTCGATCGTGACCGGCATGCCGATCCCGCCCTGGTGGATGTTGTGCATCAGGCTATCGGAGACCCGGGTTATCGCACCGACGGCCTCCCCGCCGAGGACGAAGACGCGGAAGTCCCGGTCGTTCTTGACGTACTCCTGCAGATACCAGGGGCCCGGCCCGAGTTCGGCTGGTTCGGTCACGAGCCTGATGCCGTTCCCGTCATACCCGTAGAGCGGCTTGTAGACGACCTTCCCGTGCCGTGAGAGGAAGTCGTTGGCCTGTGTCTCCGAGCGCAGGTAAGCCGTCCGGGGCGTCCGCACCCCGTTCTGAATCAGGAGCGCCGACGTCATCACCTTGGACGCGCAGGTGACGATGCTTTCTGGTGTGTTGATCACCTGATTATCGAGCGCGAGCACGCTCAGGGTCTCGAACTGGTGCCCGTCCTGCCGGATCCCGCAGACCCAGATGAGTTCGTTCTCAAGCCCGGAGTCAAGAGGGTCGATTGCACCGAGGTCAAGAACCCCGTACTGAGCGCCGGCTCTCTCCAGCTCCTGTATAACGGCGCCGGTCGAATTGTCGTCCGGCGTATCGGTCGGTTTTGGTACGATACGGATCATGCGCCTCACGTCCCGCAAGCGGGCTAACGAATAGTTGCCCCCGTCGGGGGCATCTCAGTACTCTTTTGTACCTTGCCGGATATAATTCGTGGGGAAGATGACCATACAGAAGAACTGCATCTGCGTCATCGGGTGCGGGAATCCCCTCATGGGAAACGACGGAGCGGGGATCGCGGTGATGCACCTCCTTGACGGGAGATATCCCGGTGTCGACACGGTCGACGGCGGCACCGGGGGGTTTGGCCTGATCCCGCTGATGGAGGGTTACGAGAAGGTGCTGATCGTCGATGCGATGACGGGCGTCGGTGACCGTATCGGCGAGGTCGTCGTCTTCGAAGCGCCGCCGTCGACAAAAGTCCCTGTATGTGCTCTCCACGACATAGGCGTCGGGGAGGTCGTGACGATAGCCCGCGAACTCGGGTATGTCGGGGAGGTCGTGACCGTCGGGATCGAGGTCGGGGAGATCCAGGCGTTCAGCCGGGAGATGGACCCGGCGGTCGAGGAAGGGGTCCGGGTTGCCGGTCGGGAGGTCGTCAGGATCCTCCGGAGATGGTCTGATAAGGCCTGCGGTGCTCCCATGGATGCGTAGATCGGGCGCACGAGGGTCTGTGCATCTGCTCGATATCCAAAAGTATAAATAACAATGTTTATGTTATAGCACTGAGCTGAAGTTGTCTGTATGCAGTTGCCACGAGGTCGGTTCCATCGCCTTCTTAAATCCACGACATCCCGTGTCCTGATAGAAGAGATGGGCTCAACGCGGTTCACCGGGATCTGCACGATCGTCCTTGGCAACGAGAGTGTCATCCTGGTGCTGAACGAGGGTCTGGTGGTGCTCGCCGAATACGGGGGCATGAAAGGGCGGCACGCACTGGACGCGGCGTTAGAGGACGGAGGGAGCGAAGCGGCGGCAGAACTGAACATCCTGACAACCGAGCAGGTACAGCTCGCTCTGGAGTTCAACAAGCTGTTCGCAACCGCCGAAACAGGAAAAGAGAAGAGATCCTCGCCGGCAAGGGCTGCATCAGGGGGAACGAAACCGTCGGCAGGGCCGAGAGGGGCCGGTGCGGCATTCGTGCCGAAGCGCCGCCCGGAACCGCCCGCCGAGAGGCAGGGGATCCCCATGCCGGGCGTGAAACCCGCGCAGGCACCCGAACCCGGGAACGACGAGATCGACACGCTCGTCCAGAACATGGAGAGTATGGACGTTGACCAGCTCGTCAACGATTTCAGGGTGAACTGCAAGGATATTCTCCGGAGGATTCACCTCGACCATCTGATTCAGGATCAAGACACGTGAATTAACAGGAGATGATACCCGAATGGACTCGACAACCATATTTCTCGTGGTCATCATGGCGGTGGTGATAGCCGGTTTTGCCGGTATCCTGTACTTCTTTCGAAAGATCGAGCAGGCACTCGCCGCAGAACGGCAGAGTTGCTCTCCGGGCGTTACAGCGACTCAGGGAGGATCGGGCGGTGCGGCACAGCCGCTCCAGCGTCCCGTCCCCTCTCTCGACGAGATCGACCCCAAAAAGATCGGGAGTCTGGAGGAATATCTGGGGGCGATCGGACAGAAGTACGGTCTTGCATCATTCACCCTTGCGACTGCCGACGGTCTCCTCATCGGTTCGACAAAGGCCGGGGCACAGGGTGAGGCCGCGCAGTACAGTTATCTCTATACCCAGGGAAGGCTGCACGACGAGACCGGAGCGGAACTCCTCGGTATTCCTTACCGTGGGGAGACGGTGATCGGGATCGCCCGCCCGTCGGAGCATCTCTCTGCCGATCTGATGAGCGCACTCGAACAGGATACCCAGGATGCCCTGCGGCACTGGGTCTAGGCCGGGAAGCGCGGAAATTTAAAAGAACGAGTGGTTCCATGGTAAAAGTATACACAATTGCATCCGGTAAGGGCGGTACCGGCAAAACGACGGTCACAGCTAATCTGGGATCGATGCTGGCCCAGTACGGGAAGAGAACATGCATCCTGGACGCCGACGTCGGGATGGCGAACCTCGGCCTCATTCTGGGGCTTGAGAACCTGCCGGTGACCCTGCACGAGGTTCTGGCAGGCAAGGCACGCGTCAGGGACGCCATCTACGACGGACCCTTCGGCGTGAAGGTGGTCCCGTGCGGTTTGTCCCTCCAGGGCTTTCAGCAGTCGAACCCGGATCGGCTCAAAGACATCATGACCGATCTGGTGAGCGAGTTCGATATCCTGCTTCTCGATGCTCCTGCGGGGATCAGCAGGGACGGCGTCATCCCGCTCACTATCGCTGACGGGGTCATCCTTGTCGTAAACCCCGAGATCTCCTCGATCGTCGACTCCTTGAAGACAAAGATCCTGACCGAGACCGTCGGCGGGCATGTCGAAGGGGCGATCATCAACCGGGTTGCCGGTAGTGGGGATGAGTTCAACAACGCACAGATGGAGAAACTGCTCGGGGTCAGGGTGATCGGGATCATACCCGAAGATCCCAATATCCGGCGTGCATCGGCGAGCAGGCAGCCGATCGTGGTGAAGTACCCGGCATCCGGGGCATCCCGCGCCTTTAAACGCATCTCTGCCGATGTCGCCGGCATCGAGTACGTCGAGGAGGAGCTACCCGGGCCGCGGGAAGGGTTTATCGACCGGCTGGCCCGCACTCTCTTCCGGGCGAAGCGAGAGGCCTGAGCGCCGTCTGCCGTACTCACTCGCGCCCTTCTCTTTTCAGCCGGTGCATCTCCGATACCTGAGGAGATCGCCCCGCGATCCTCAAAACCGCTGCTCCCTGCAGGTCCTGGAATCCCGTTCCTCATGGCCCCCGGTCCCTCTCTGCCGCAGGCGGCAGACACCCGCGGGATCGTATAACTGCTCCAATAAGGGCGAATTGCCCGATCGGCTTACAAAAAACACTGGAATCGCGTATTCTAACCGGAAACGAAATTCACCGCAGAGAACAAATGATATATAATTATGTTTTAATAGCAGGAAGTGGTAATCACATTTCAGAGGCTCATAAATGGATATACGTGTGGATACGGACGCGTGCGTCGGGTGCGGTCTCTGTATCAAAGACTGTCCGATGCACGTGTACGAACTCCAGAACAATGTGAGTGTTCCGGTCAGGCCGAATAACTGTATGGGGTGCCTGTCCTGTCACGAGATCTGCCCGGCCCAGGCCCTCGAGCACCGCGGCATCTACTCTGCCAAGAGGCACTACATCGACATCAAGGTCTGCGAGATGCTCAGGAAGGTGATCTGATGAGCGCGGGCTACATCGACGAACTGCACGAGGCCTTCCATTCCGATCTCGTCTACCGTTCAGAGGATATTCCGCTCGAATGCTCGCCGAAGCCGAAAGAGATGGAGCAGACGCTCCACGGCGTGATGAAACTCAACGGCCTCGTGATCAGATCGCTTGAAGAGATCTCAGGGAGGGGAGCAAACGCGGTCACCTACCGGGCCGGGAAGAAGTTCGGCCATGAGGTTGCCAAGTACTTCCAGAAGCGCGAGGACGTGGAGGGAGCGCTCCACGAGCTCTCCGACCTCCTGCGCGGCCAGTACTCCTTCGAGGTCTGGAAGCCCGAGGATAAGGAGACATTCATCATCGAAGAGAACGGAGAGACCTTCATCTACCTCGTCTTCCACGACTGCATCGTCCGCCAGACGTTGCGGCGCAACGGCCTCGACCAGGGCGGCCCACTCTGCCAGACCCTTTTCGGCTACGTCGTCGGTGCGATCGAGGAGATCACCGGCCGTAAAGCCAAACTGGAGATCGTCCACACCGGCCCGAACGCCTGCTTAAAGAAACTGGTTCTGAAATGAGGCGACAGAATGAAGATTGCTATTGAAGAACTGGCAGGGTGTTCGGGGTGCACGATCGCGGTGCTCGATCTCCACGAGATGCTCCTTGATGTCGTCAAGGAGGCGGAGATTGTCTACTCGCCGGTGATCATGGACGTAAAAGAGCCGCCTGAGGGCATCGATATCGCGTTCGTGACCGGCGCCGTCCGGAACGAGGAGAACCGGGAGCGCCTCGAGAAGCTCCGGAGGCGGGCAAAGACGCTCGTCGCGCTCGGGACCTGCGCATGCTACGGGGGGATATCCGGCCTCTCGATGCTGAGTTCAAACGAGGATCTCTTCTCCTGCGTATACAGAGAAGTGGAGACGGCAAAACCCGACGGCGTTATCCCGACGGACGTGCCGCCGTTCCTCTACCGGGCGTTTGCGGTGGGGGATCTCGTCAAGATAGACTACTACGTCACGGGCTGCCCCCCGAAAGAGGTGTTCGTCAAGAAGATCATTCCGGCGATGGTCGCAGGGGATAAGCTTGAGCTCTCGCGCAAATCCGTCTGCTCCGAGTGCGACAGGACCATGGGCCCCGTCGAGAACTGGACGCTCAAACGGCGGCACGAGGGGGTTCCCGACCGCGAGCACTGCCTGCTCGGGCAGGGCTACCTCTGTCTTGGGAGCGTCACGTTCGGGAGGTGCGCGGCCGCCTGCCCGAAGAACAACATCCCGTGCCACGGGTGCAACGGCCCGTCGCTCGATATCCTCCGCGAGCCCTGCCGGGACATCTACGGCATGATGGTGCGGAGGATCTCGGACCTCACGGACAAGCCGCAGAAAGAGGTGGAGAAGGAACTCTACGACGTCGCACACACGATGTACGCCTTCACCATCGGGAGCCTGATCATGGAGGACAAAGAGACCTCAAAGATCAGAGACCTCGTCAAGGAGAGGAGCAGATGAAGGAGATCACGATCAGTCCGGTGACCCGGATAGAAGGCCATGCGGGCATCAGGATCTATCTCGACGATAAGGGTGCGGTCGACTCGGCCCACTTCCAGGTCGTTGAACTGAGAGGATTTGAGAAATTCCTCGTGGGAGCGGCGGTCGAGGAGGCACCCCGGATCACGCCCCGGATCTGCGGGATATGCCCCTCGGCGCACCATCTCGCGGCGGCGAAGGCGACCGACCGGATCTTCGGGGTCGAACCGCCCGCGACCGGGAAGAAACTCCGCGAGCTCCTCAACATCGGCCAGTTCGTCCACTCCCATGCCCTCCACTTCTTCATGCTCGCGGCCCCCGACTTCATCCTGGGCCACGACGCGCCGGCGGAGAGCAGGAACGTCATCGGGCTTGCCCGCAACTCGCCCGAGATCGCAAAGAAAGCGATCGCGGTCCGGAAATTCGGCCAGCGTCTGACGGAAGCGGTCGGCGGCAAACCCATTCACCCGGCAAACGCGTTGCCGGGAGGAATGTCCGCCCCGCTCACCGAAGGCAAGAGGGCCGAACTCGCTGTTATGGCGGAGGAAGCGCTCGGTATCGCCCGTGAAGGGTGGGAGATCGCGCGCAACCTTCTCGACGGGGTCGACACGGAGGTCGGAGCCGTCAGGACCGGGTTCCTTGGTATGGCCAACCAGGGGGTTTACTCTACCTACGACGGATCGGTCGCGATGCTCGGCGCCGACGGGGGAAGAGCCGGTTCGTTCTCGGACGCCGACTACACGAAGTTCATCGAGGAGTACTCGGAGGACTGGTCCTACCTGAAGTTCGCCCGGTTCAAAGGCGGGGACTACTACCGGGTCGGCCCGCTCGCCCGGCTCAACATCGTGGAGAGGATGGGGACGGAGCACGCGGATGCCGCGCTCACCGAGTACCGCGAACGGTTCGGCACCGTCGCCCAGGCCCCGCTTGCCTACCACCTGGCACGCTACATCGAGTTCATCGCCTCGTGCGAGCGGGCGGCGGACCTGCTCTCGGACCCCGGCATCACCGGCTCCGATATCCGGGCCCGGGTGGGAAAGGTCGTGAACCGGCGGGGCGTCGGTATCATCGAGGCTCCCCGGGGGACCCTTATCCACGATTATACCGTCAACGAGGCCGGCATCATCGAGCGGTGCAACCTCATCGTCGCGACCTGCCAGAACAACTACGCCATCGACCGGGGCGTCGAGGATATGGCACGCCGGGTGGTGGAGAACGGAGCGTTGACCGAAGGAGCGGCAAACCGTATCGAGATGATCGTCAGGGCATACGACCCCTGCATCTCGTGCGCAACTCACGCGATCGGACGGATGCCTCTCCGGATTGAGTGCGTCAGAAGAACCTGAGGTTGGAGTTATGTTAAAACAGATTCTCGGAGAATTCCTGAAACTTGATGGAGTCACCGCCGCAGTCGTGGCGGGACGGGACGGCTTTGTGATCGAGAGCGTCGTTGCCGGGGACGTGGATGTCGAGGCTCTCGGCGCCATGGCCTCCACCGGCATGGGTACGTCTGAGGCGATGAGCAACGAGCTCGGGAAAGGCGAGATGTACCAGATGCTCGTCGAGCTCGAGAACGGGCCCATCCTGCTCTCTCCGCTCTCGGAGGACGAACTGATCGCCATCGTGGCGAACGCGAACGTCAACGTCGGGCGGATCCGGTACGAACTGAAGAAGAACAGGGACCGGATAACCGCTGCTCTGTGAGACGATGCTGCCCGACGGTATCTCACTGGGACGACTCCAGGGGCCTCTCTCGGCCCTTGCCTCCATCAGCCCTCATTTCACGGGAGCCGTGCGCATCGACGGCCCCGGAGGGACCGGTTTTGTCCTTGCCCGGGATGGGAGCCCGTATGCAGCCGCATTCGAGAGCAACGGCGGAGACCTGCTGCTCAGCGGAGACGAGGCTCACAGGCATCTCTTCGACCGGCCGTCGCTTGACTACGAGCTCATCGCGTACACCGCCGAGGAGACCGGGGCGGCCCGCGAGGTATCCCGTGAGATGGGGTGTCTGATCGGCGGGAACGGCACGGCGGCAGGCGCCGCTTCGATGAGCGCGGAGCGCCTCGAACAGGTCGCACGGCAGCCGGGCGTCGTTGCCGTCTCGGTCTTTCACGAAGGGTTCGCCCTCCAGTCACTGGGATCCGCCGACTTCGAGCAGGTGGCCGCGGTCGCGGAGGACCTGCTCCGTGCCGGCACCCGTATCACCGGAGATATGGAGATGGGGAGCCTCGCGCAGATGATCCTCGAGACCCCGGCAGGGAAACTGATCATCGCACCCTACGGCGACCTCGCCCTCTGCGTACTCGCGAAGCCCGATGCCAACCTCGGCCTGATCCGCCTCTCGATGCGGAGCATGCAGGGCGGCCCCCTCTGAAGGGAAGAGCCGGCCGTTCTCGCGAGCCTCGATCCTCTCCGGCTACAGGCCCCGGACTCCGCTCTCCCACCCACACATTAATCTCTTTCAGGCATGGAGAAGGCTCCATGCAAACCTCCACCATACCGGAACTCCGGCCGACGGTATCCCCTCCCGGAGAGGCGATCTGGCCGTCCCGCTCAGGGGTGGTCCCCGGATGAGATATTACCCCGTCCGGTCCGGGTACCCCCCGTATGCCGCGGTGAACCGGGCGATCGAGGCGGCTTTTGCCGAGCACGGGAGAGGAAACGTCCAGATGCCGCAGAAAGTCTACGTGACGTTTGTCGAGACGGGGGACTTCCGGACGATGCCTGCCCACATCCCGGCGCTCGGAATCGCCGGGGTGAAGATCGTCAACGTCCACCCGCGCAACCGGGCACGGGGCCTCCCCACTGTCATGGCGCTCACGGTGATCATCGATGCGGAGACGGGCATGCCGGAGGCGATCGTCAACGCCACCGAACTTACGGCGATGCGGACCGGGGCGGCGGGCGCCGTCGCGGCGAGGCACCTCTCGCCCCGACAGTCCGTCACCCTCGGTGTCGTCGGGACCGGACGGCAGGCGGAGGCGCTCGTGGAGGCGACGGCTGCGGAACTCGCGATCGAGGAGATCCTGGTCTGGAGCAGGACCGAGAAGAGTGCCGGGGCATTTGCAGCCCGGTATGCAGACTATAACGCCCGGGTTGTCCCGCTCGAGCGTGCGTGCGACTGCGACGTGCTGCTCACGACGACGCCGTCGACAGAACCGCTCGTGATGGCGGACTGGGTCCGCGAAGGGACGCATATCAACGCCATCGGCGCCGATGCCCCCGGCAAGCAGGAGCTCGAACCCGAACTCCTGCTGAAAGCGGAGGTCTTCGTCGACGACCACGACCAGGCGGTCCACTCGGGCGAGGTGAACGTCCCGATCAGCACCGGCCTCTACGATCCCGCCCGGATCGCGGGAACCCTCGGTGAGGTCGTCATCGGGAGGAAGGGACGGTCGTCGCCTGACGCCGTCACGATCTTCGACTCGACCGGGCTTGCTATACAGGACCTCGCCATCGCCGCCCTCGTCATGCGGGAGGAGGAAGGGTACGAACTTCCGTTCCCGTGATAGGCTGCCGCGACCCTGACCGGGAATTCAACGAGATACCCTCACCGGCCCTCAAAAAGAGATCAGGGGAGAGGTGGGGCCGGCACCCCTCCTCCCCGGAGAGTGGTGGCGATTATTCGTCTTTCTGCGGCTGCGCGAAGGCTTTCCAGACCTTCTCCCGGTAGACCGGGCCGCTGTTGTAGGTGCAGAACGGGATCGCGCGGCCGTCGGGAGTCGCGTAATGGATGCAACACCTCTGCACCCGCGAGAGATCGTAGTTGTACCGGTCCATGAAGTGCATCGTACCGATGAAGAGGGCGTTCCAGTGGAACTCACGCAGCGCCTCGAAGTTCTGCGCAATCAGCGTCTTCCCGATCAGTTTCATGAACTCCCCGGTATTCGTCTGCTCCGCGGTCCGCGTGGAGGTGTAGAGGTCCTTGACTCCTTCGACGAGCGTCACGTACTTGTTGAGCGACCCGCCCTTGGTGAGCTTCGCCTCCATCTTCTCGATCGACTCGAAGAAAGCTTCGACGTTCACCATCTTGTTGACCGGGACCAGCCCCTCCTCGGTGACGAAGACATAGGTCGCCGCACCGCAGTGCTGGTGCGTGGTGAACGTGATCTGGGGTTTGCCCGTGTACGCCTCGACGAGTTCCGATATCGGGACGACGCAGGGCACGGGGTAGAAGTACTCTTTCCGGATCACACCGTCCGTCTGCTCCTCGATGCGCTCCGCAAGCTCCGGAATGGTGATCCGTTCTCTTTTGACATCGTCCTCGCTCGCAGCCCCCGTGAACGCCACCGGCTGGAAATTGACGCCCCTGATTGCCTTTATGTGATCTGCGGCGTACCGGATGATGGCGCCCACCTCGTGATCGTTCCTGCCCTTGATCACCGTGGGCACCAGCACCATCCCCATGCCGAGCCTTTCGCAGTTCTCTATAGCCTGCCGGTCGCTCGCGAGTTTCGGGTTGGTCTCTTTGGTCACGCCGTCGAAGTGCAGGTAGACGGTGGAGAGCCCCGCCTCCTTGAGCTGCATGGCATAGTCGGGCTCGCGGGCGATCCTGATCCCGTTGGTCGCGACCTGGACCTGCGACATTCCGAGCTCTTTCGCTTTTCTGATGAGTTCGGGGAGATCGTCGCGCATCGTCGGTTCGCCGCCGGAGAACTGGACGGCAGGCGTCGGCACGGGCTTTTCCTCGCGCAACATGCGCAGCATCTCGACGATCTGGTCAAACGTCGGCTCGTAAACGAAACCGCATGCCCGGGCGTTTGCAAAACAGAAGTCGCAGTTGAGGTTGCAGCGGTTCGTCAGGTCGATATTCGCGAGCAGCGTCGTTGACTTGTGGTTCTGACAGATACCGCAGTCGTTTGGGCACCCTGCCGGGGATGAGGCCTTCTGCGGGTTTGCTATTCCCCCTCCTACGCGCTCGTAGGCATCGAACCTCCGGTACATCTCTGCGTCGGACCAGTAGAGGCCCCGGTACGCGCCGTGTTCAGGGCAGGTGCGGACCAGCCAGACCTTCCCCTCTTCTTCGACGACATCGGCGTCGAGCACGCGACCGCATGTTGGACAGAGGCTCTGTGTCTTCTTTATCAGCATTCTCTCACCGTGCCCATCTAACTCCTATCTCATATTTCGACACGTTAATCTTTATATTTACTGATTGTACTGAGTATTGACGCTTATCGATACAGACATCAGTTACTGGCTCCTCGCCGGGCTCGCGGCGCTGTGGATCATGGTCCCTGCATACCTGCCGAACTCGGCGGCCGCGGTCTTCGGTGGCGGGACACCCATCGACTTCGGGAAGGCGCTCGGTGACGGGAGGCGGATCTTCGGTAACGGCAAGACGTACCGGGGGTTCTTCGGCGGCGTACTCTGCGGGATACTGATAGGTCTCGTCGAGATCTGGGCCAGGTCCGCATTCGGCCTGACTTTCCTCCCGGAGCAGACACTCCTCTCCGTCACGCTGCTTGCGGCGGGTGCGCTCCTCGGCGATCTGGCCAAGAGTTTCCTGAAACGGAGGCTGGGTAAGGAGCGGGGCGAATCCTGGTTCCTTGCCGATCAGTACGACCTGGTAGTCGGTTCTTTCGTGCTCATCCTTCTGATCTACCCCCAGTGGTTGTTTGAGAATATTACCTTACCCGTTGCGGTCTGGATCGTCGTCATGACACCCCTCCTTCACCGGGTGGTGAATATTATCGGCTATTACATCGGAGTTAAAGAGGTACCATGGTAAACCCAATCGCGGAACTGTTACTTGAGAGCGGGGCTATCGAGTTCGGGGACTTCGTCCTCGCATCGGGAGCCCGGAGTTCCTACTACATCGACATCAAGGCCGCAACAACGAACCCCACGATCCTTGCGGCAATCGGAAAGGCCATCGCCGAAGGCCGGGAATTTGACATGGTGGCCGGAGTGGCCGTCGGTGCCGTCCCGATCGCCGTCGCCGTCTCGTTTGCGAGCGGCCGGCCCTACGCGATCATCCGGAAGGCGGAGAAGGATCACGGCAAAGCCGGGACGATCATCGGCGATGTGAAGGATAAGCGTGTGCTGCTGGTCGAGGACGTGACCACATCGGGGGGAAGCGCCCTCTACGGCCTTGCAGCGCTGCGTGCTGCAGGCGCGCAGGTCGACCGTGTTGTGACCGTCGTCGACCGGGAAGCCGGCGCAGGTGAGGCGCTTGCAGAAAAAGGCGCATCCCTTAGTGCGCTTGTTCGGGTCAGCGAGCTGCTGGACGGATAAACCTTTTTTAAGAGCAGGCTAATAGATGGATATGAAAGTACTCGTTGTAGGCGGTGGTGGCAGGGAGCATGCGATCACCAGGGCACTATCCTGCAACAGCGGCGTGAGAATATTTTCTGTCATGGCACGCAAGAACCCGGGGATCGCCCGGCTCGCGGAGCGGGTGCTTCTCGAGAAAGAGACCAATATTGCAAAGATAGAGCAGTTCGCCGTCGAGAATGGGCTTGATGCCGCAGTCATCGGGCCGGAGACCCCCCTTGAAGCCGGTATCGTCGACCGCCTCGAAGCGGCCGGAATACCCTCTCTCGGACCGACCCGTGCGGCGGCCCGGCTGGAGACGGACAAGGCGTTCTGCCGGCGGTTGATGGAGCGGCACGGGATCGCGGGGTGCCCGGAATACCGGGTCTTCCATGATCCGGAAGAGGCACGTGAGTTCATCGAGGCCTATGACGGGGACCTCGCCGTCAAGCCCATCGGCCTGACCGGCGGGAAGGGCGTGCGGATCATGGGCGAGCACGTCGATGCGGCAGGAGCAGTCGAGTATGCCCGCGAGATCGGGGGAGACGTCGTGCTGGAGGAGCGGCTCATCGGGGAGGAGTTCACTCTCCAGGCGTTCGTCGATGGCAAGCACCTGGTGCCGATGCCGCTCGTGCAGGACCACAAACGCGCATACGAGGGGGACGTGGGACCGAATACCGGCGGGATGGGATCATACTCCATGCCGGATCACATGTTCCCGTTCGTCACCCGCTCCGACTACGATAAGGCGCTCCGGATCATGGAGGATACCGTCGCGGCCATGCAGAGGGAGGGAACGCCGTACCGGGGGATCCTCTATGGCCAGTTCATGAACACCCGCGACGGTCCGAGAGTCATCGAGTTCAACGCCCGTTTCGGGGATCCCGAGGCGATGAACGTCCTCTCGCTCCTGGAATCGGATCTCTCCGAGATCGTCGGTCACGTCGCGGAGGGGAGCCTCTCGCCGTCGCACGTCCGGTTCGCCCGTAAGGCGACGGTCTGCAAATACCTCGTTCCCGAAGGTTACCCCGATGCTCCGGCAGTCGGGGAGCCCCTCGCCCTCGGCGACTACGGCGACGCCCTGCTCTACTATGCAAGCGTCGAGGAGCGGGACGGGACGCTCTACACTCAGACGTCGCGGACGCTCGCGTTCGTCGGAATGGGTGAGACGCTTGAGGAGGCCGAGGCGATCGCCGAGACGGCTGCATCCTCGGTCCGGGGACGCACCTTCCACCGCAGAGATATCGGCACCAGGGCGGTCCTCGAGAAGAGGTGCCGGCACATGAAGGAGATTGCATGAAGAAGGATTTTCTCTCGATCGCCGATATCGACGAGTACGAACTTGAGAGCATTGTTGCCGACGCGATACGTCTTAAGCGGCTGAAGTCCGCAGGAGCCGCGCACGAGTATCTCAGGGGAAAGAGTCTTGCGATGATCTTCGAGAAGGCGTCCACCCGCACCCGGGTCTCGTTCGAGGTGGGGATGACCGACCTCGGCGGCCATGCACTCTTCTTGAACCCCCAGGATATGCAGCTCGGCCGGGGCGAGGAGATCCGGGACACGGCACGAGTGCTTGCCCGCTACGTCGACGCGGTGATGATCCGTGCCTACCAGCATGCTGCCGTCGAGGAGTTCGCCCGTTATTCGACTGTTCCGGTCATCAACGGTCTCTCGGACCGGTTGCACCCCTGCCAGGTGCTCTCCGACATCATGACCTTAAGCGAGCGGTTCGGCGACCTCCACGACCTGAAACTCGCCTGGGTCGGGGACGGCAACAACGTCTGTAACTCGTGGCTCCTCTCCTCAGCCCTGACCGGGATGGAGGTCGTGGTCGCAAGCCCCCCGTGCTACCAGCCAAAAGAAGCGATCGTCGCCCGGGCACAGGCGGCAGGCGGCAGGGTCAGCGTCACTACGGACCCGGAAGAAGCAGTCAGGGATGCGGACGTACTCTATACCGATATCTGGGTCTCGATGGGCGACGAGCAGCAGCGTGCCGAGCGCCTGCGAGGCCTCAAAGGCTACACGATAGACTCTCATCTCCTCGCAAAGGCGCCGTCCGACGCTCTCGTGATGCACTGCCTCCCCGCCCACCGGGGGGAGGAGATCACCGACGAAGTGATCGAGGGACCGCAGAGCATCGTCTGGGACCAGGCCGAGAACCGGCTTCATGCACAGAAGGCGCTGCTCGTGCGGCTGATCGCCGGAGATATGCCGGCTGAGTGACGCGAGAGAGCCCTCTACTTTTTCCGCGAAGAACTTCCGTCAACAGGCGGGACACGTTCCCGGTATCGAATGTGAGGAGCGTGTCTCCGGACCCGGACTGCGCGCCGGGACCTCGAGAACGGTAAAAAGAGGGCTCTGTTGAAATGCTTCATACCCTCTAGAGAACGTCCGGTTACCACGAGATGGTGGTGATGTGACCTCACGCGAAGCCGCGAAGGCGCGAAACCTGAACGGGTACTTGACAGCCTCCTTCGCGTTCTTCGAAGCCTGAGGGCTTCTCATGCTCGCTTTGCTCGCACTTCGCACCTGAGAGTGCTCGAGCTCCGGCCCTTTGGCCCATCGTACTTCGCGGCTTCGCGTGAGTCGAGTGGTATGGAGAATTCTACAGACGATTCGATCTCAGGGAGAGGGATTCAACAAAGCCAAAAAAAAGAGGATTTATTCCGCGATGAACTCTTTTAACTGCTCAAAGAGGTAGTTCTGCACCTCTTCGACGACCTCTCTTCTGCCGCGAAACGCGATCAGTTCCCGCGAGTCCCCGTCCATGTTCGCAAACGACAGCTTCTGCTGCCTCCGGACCACCTCCACGTCGTACTTCTCGACGACGTCATAGATCATCTTCCGCGGTACGCCCGGAGGAACGAGCAGATCGAACAACTCTTCTTCAGCCATTGTTTACCAATCCTACTTCCCTATTTTGATCCGGCGGGACATAATACATGGCCCTCCCCGCACCCCGCCGAGCGGGCTCTTGGGCTTCCCGAGCGAGTTCATGCACCGTCCCATCAGTGCCGCACCCCGCGCAAGGCCGTCGTCCACGAAGACGAGATGATCGTTCGGGTTGTCGTAGAGGTTCCGCTCGGTGATGCCCGCGAGGATGTACTCGGGCTTCCTCCCCGATATCGCCGCCCGCCCGGTGAACCCGATCGACGAATTCGGCGGGACCATCCCCCGCTCGACGGCGACGTCGATGAGCCTGAGCGCCATCCTCGCGCAGACCCGGTCGACGACCTCGGTCAGGACGCCCATGCCGTGCTTCTCGTGGATCTCGTGCCCGATCTTCTCAAGCGCAGGCATCTCGCTCCCGTCGACGCCGCAATCGCACCCGATGAGGGCGACACCCGATTTTTCGGCAACGTCGGCGCAGACCGGGACCCGGCCGAACCTCGTCCGGTCGGGAGGGACGATCCGGATATCGATGTGCTCGTGGCACCGGTCGACGTATTCCTCGACGACGGAGCGCTTCCGCCCCCCGAACGCGCCCTTGATGCTCTGGTCGCCGAAAAGGTCGAGGGCCGTCCCCGTCCGGTTCTTGACGAGCCCGGTTCCCCGGACGATCGAGTCGGGGATGGCGCCCGCAAGCCCGCAGAAGTTTCCGGTCGTCTGGGCGAACGGATTCGGTTCGTCCGGAGCGACGTCGCTCGTGATCCGGCCGTCGAGTGTCGTCCCGAAGTCGATGGAGATGCAGGGGTTCCGGAAGTCGACCGGCGTCCACTTGGCACCCTCCTTGATGCCCGCCATCGCGAGCTCGCCTTCCATCTCGTTTGCCACCATCTCGACGCCGGTACAGCCGACCGGCGGCACGACGCCGGCCACCGCGCCGACGAAGACCAGACGGTCGGCAAACGAGAACTGCCGGAGCTTCGGGGTGAGGTTCTCGATCGACATCGGCGGCGTCATCTTCCGCGGGGGAACCCCGGCCTCGAGACAGCCGTTCGCAAGCGCGATGATGAAGTCACCGACCTGGTCGGGGGAGTCCATCGCTGCCACGACGCCGGTGCTCCTGACGACGAAGTCGAGATCGTCCTTGATGCTCAGGTGGGCCTCGTCGTGGCACTGGATCAGGGTGTCGCGGACAAGCTCCGTGACCGACTCCCGCGTCAGCTCCGTGCCGTCGAGGGTTGCCCCGAAGATCGCCTCGCCGGGTTTCGGGGGCCGGACGTCGCGGCTCATGGTCACGGTCTTGTTGATGACGTAGGACCTGCCCGTCTCGAGGTTCGTGCCGGTCAGGATACACTTCGTCGTCGTATTGCCCATCTCAACAGATGCCACGATAAAATAGGG
Source organism: Methanoculleus caldifontis (assembly GCF_032842345.1). Taxonomy (NCBI): domain Archaea; kingdom Methanobacteriati; phylum Methanobacteriota; class Methanomicrobia; order Methanomicrobiales; family Methanomicrobiaceae; genus Methanoculleus; species Methanoculleus caldifontis. The sequence continues at coordinate 194,829 of NZ_WBKO01000002.1, forward strand.
CTTCACCCGGTACTCGGGAACGCCCGCACCCGCTCCGTGAGAGATCGACGGCGGAGGCGGACTTTCGACGATGTGCGGTGTAGGTTTGAAGAAGCGCTCCAAAAAACGGGCACACATAGTAGTCTTTTCCCTGTCTCCCAGTTTATATCTTTCTATCGCCGCACACGGGGCTGGAATACGTAGAGAGGAACGCTCATCGCCGGGCTCGATCGCCTCGACCGGGCGGCCGAAGGGCGGCGGGATGGAAGGGTTTCACCGATTCAGGTGGTGTTCACCGGCTGGAGGCCTGATGCATACGGGAGCCCCAATCTCCAGGCAGTGCTCCGGAGGCGCCTCACCGGCCGGTATCGCCGGCCCCGACAGAGCGCTTATATACGCTCAGGACGGATAACCACAGTGCCGGGCGGACTATGGCGCTCCCGTGCGTCCGTTCCGCCAGCAGAAGAGGTGAACCGAATGGTTGCGCTTTCAGGCGAAATTAAAGAAGTATTTACCAGAACAAAAGTCATGCCGATGGCAACTGCCTCAAAGGACGGCGTTCCGAACGTGGCGCCGATGGCATCGATCCAGCTCGTCGGCGACGATACCGTCTGGATCATGGACAATTACATGGTAAAGACCCTCGAGAACCTCCAGGAGAACCCTGTCACGGCCCTCTACTTCTACGACCAGGACACAAAGCGCTGCTTCCAGGTGAAGGGTTCGACGGAGATTAAGACGTCCGGGCCCGATTACGAGAAGTTCCGCGACCAGGTGCGAACGAAAGGCCACCAATATCCGGCAAAATCGCTCATCGTCATCAAGATCACCGACATCTTCGAATGCACGCCGGGAAAAGAAGCCGGAAAGAAGGTGCTGTAAGCACCTCCTCACTTTTTGAGATTCTTGAGCAGGCGCGCCTGTATCCCGAAGTAGTTCGAGAACCCGACGGCGTGGTTCTGGTCGATCGTCGTCGAGTCGAAGGAGACGAGGTCGTCGGAGTAGATAGCAAGATCCGAGCTCCGGCCGAGCACCCTGACGCTGCCCTTGTAGAGGCCCACGTCCACGGTCCCGGTGACCCGCTCCTGCGTCTTGTCGATGAACGCATTCAGCGCGTAGAAGAGCGGTTCGTGCACGAGTCCCATGTAGGCGAGCTCGGACCACTTATCGTCGACGATCTGCTTGAACTGGAGTTCCGAACGTGTCAGGACGAGGTGTTCGAGGTCCTTGTGCGCCGCAAGCAGGACGGTCGCGGCCGGGTGCTCGTAGATCTCACGGGCCTTCAGGCCGAGGATCCGGTCCTCGACCATGTCGTTGCGGCCGACACCGTTTCGTCCTGCGATCCTGTTCAGCTCCCGGATCAGGTCAAGGCCCGCCATTCTCTTCCCGTTGAGGGCGACGGGGACGCCCTGCTCGAACTCGATCCGGATCTCTTCCATCGCATCAGGGGCGTCCTTCGGCGAGACCGTCCAGGCGTAGATATCCTCGGGCGGGTGGAAGGCGGGGTCTTCGAGTTTGCCGCCCTCGATGCTCCGGCTCCAGCAGTTCTCGTCGACGCTGTAGGGCTTGTCTTTGGCCACGCTCACGGGGACGTTGTGCTCCTGGGCATAGCAGATCTCCCACTCGCGGGTCAGGTTCATCTCCCGCATCGGTGCGATGATGTCGTATCCGCCGGACCTGAAGATGAAGTCGAACCGGAGCTGGTCGTTTCCTTTCCCGGTGCACCCGTGCGCGATCTTCGAGGCACCTTCCGCCTCTGCGATCTTTACGATCTCCTCGGCGATCAGGGGACGGGCAAGCGCCGTACCCATCGGGTAGCCTTCGTACGAACCGTTCGCTTTGATCGAGGGGAAGAGGCATTCCGCCACGAACCTCTCTTTCGCATCGATGGTGTAGTGGTTGTCTGCAAGCAACCGGCCCTTCTCCGTTGCCCGGGCGATCTCCTCCTCGGGCTGGCCCACGTCGACTGCGACGGTGACGACCTCGTCAAACCCGTAGTGCTCGCGCAGGAGGGGGATACAGACGGAGGTGTCGAGACCTCCCGAAAACGCTAGGACGACTTTTCCCTTTACCATGGTACTGATCTCCGCATTCCTGATTCCTGTCTTATAGCGACAGTCTGGAGTAATCTACAATGGTATGACCTCTCACCCAATAAAAGAAATGGTATGGAAAGGCGCACCGGCAGGAGCCGCGACTCATTCTCGCAATTCTCACGCGTTGGACATCGGGGGCGTCGATCCGGGGGGAGGGTACGGGCACCTCTCCGCGCGGCCGGGAGACCAGGGGCCGGGCAATGAGACCATGAGGAAAATGGGCATTATACGGAGTATAATCGCAAAAATGCCCATGAATCAAGGGATAGAGAGCAAAGTGGCGCCCCATCCCAAAAAGCCCGGCAAAGTGGCGGAAAAATCAAAATTCCTGCATAAAGTGGCAATTTTTGAAAACCCGAAATTATAAAACAGATTGAATCGAAATCGTGAAGCTGGAGGGATTCCATCATTTTTGAGATGTCACCAATAGACGATACAACCCCGATCCGACCGATCGTCAGTCTGAAGGGTCTGACGAAGGTCTTCGGATCGGAGACCGAGAAGGTGCTCGAACTCCATCGGTCCGGCCGGTCCAGAGAGGAGATCTACGAGGAGACCGGTGCGACGCTGGCGCTCAGCAACATATCCCTCGATATCATGCCCGGAGAGGTATTCGTCCTGATGGGGCTCTCCGGGAGCGGCAAATCGACGCTTTTACGGTGTGTCAACCGGCTCATCGAACCCACGGAGGGCGAGATACGGATCGACGGCGAAGATATCGTCGCGATGAGCCGGGATGAGTTGCGGGGGACCCGGCGGCGCAGGCTGGGCATGATATTCCAGAACTTCGCGCTCCTCCCTCACCGGACGGTCCTCGAGAACGTCGCCTTCGGGCTTGAGATTCAGGGCGTTACGGGAGACGAGCGCTCCCGGAAAGCCGAAGAGATGCTCCAGCTGGTAGGGCTCGGCGGCTATGGGGCGAGCATGCCCGCCGAGCTCTCCGGCGGCATGAAGCAGCGGGTCGGGCTTGCCCGGGCGCTCACGAGCGACCCGGATATCCTCCTGATGGACGAAGCCTTCAGCGCCCTCGATCCCCTGATCCGCAGGGAGATGCAGGACGAACTGCTTGACCTCCAGCAGCGGCTGGCAAAGACGATCATCTTCGTCACCCATGACCTCGACGAGGCCCTGAAACTCGGCGACCGCATCGCCCTGATGAAGAGCGGCGCCATCGTGCAGGTCGGCACGCCTGAGGAGATCCTGACGAACCCCGAGAACGCCTACGTCGAGAAGTTCGTCGCCGACGTTGACTTAACAAGGGTGCTCTCGGCAAGCGACGTGATGCGCCGCCCCGAACCGGTCGCCCAATGCACCGCGGGGCCGAGAGTGGCCCTGCACCTCATGGAGGAGCACGATATCACGCGGATATTCGTCGTCACCCGCCAGCGCCTGCTCCGGGGGCTGGTGACACTCGACGACGCGGCCGGAGCCGTCAGGACAGGAAGACAGATGGGGGATATCCTCATCGCCGATGTCCCCGTCGTGGCCCCCGACGCATCGCTGGCGGACATCATCTCGCTGATCGTCGAGAGCCCCTATCCCGTGGCGGTGGCGGACGAGACCGGCAGGCTCAGGGGCGTCATATCGCGCGGTGCCATCCTCGCCGCCCTGGCGCGGAAAGAGGAGGTGAACCATGCAACCGCCTAAACTTCCCGTGGGTGAGGCCGCCGAGGCGCTGGTCGACTGGATCGATACCTACTTCGGCTGGCTGCTCGATTGGGTCAGCGAAGGGCTGGGGTTCCTCGTGGGCGGGTTTGAGGATCTCCTTCTCCTCATGCCCGCGCCCGTCCTGATCCTCCTCGCGGGCGTCCTGGTCTGGCTCGTCACCCGGCGCGACCTACGGCTCGCAGGGCTCACCGTCCTCGGCCTGCTCCTCATCTGGAACCTCAACCTCTGGAGCCTCGCCATGCTCACCCTGGCGCTCGTCATCGTCTCGACGGTCCTCGCGCTCGTGATATCGCTCCCGCTCGGGATCGCGGCTGCAGGGAGCGAGCCGCTAAACGCAGTTCTCAGGCCGGTCCTTGACTTCATGCAGACGATGCCCTCGTTCGTCTACCTCATCCCGGCGGTGATCTTCTTCGGCCTGGGGAGCGTGCCGGGCATCATCGCGACGGTCGTCTTTGCGATGCCCCCGGCGCTGCGCCTCACGAACCTCGGCATCCGGCAGGTACCCCGCGAGTTGATTGAGGTTGCGGACGCCTTCGGCTCCACGCCCCGCCAGAAACTCCTCAAAGTACAGCTCCCGGTCGCCCTCCCCACCATCATGGCAGGGGTGAACCAGTGCATCATGCTCGCCCTCTCGATGACCGTCATCGCATCGATGATCGGGGCGGGGGGGCTCGGGTACCGGGTGCTTGTGGGTATCCAGCGGGTGGATATCGGGATGGGGTTTGAGGCGGGGCTTGCCATCGTGATCCTCGCGATCATCCTGGACCGGATCACCCAGAACCTTGTGCCGCGGTATGAGGGCCGGTGAACCCTGCCGGTCCCTGCCCGGGGTGCATTAACCCGGCTGTCCGCCCTGCATACTCCGTTGCCCGGCCGGGATGCTCGCGATTGGCGGATCGGCGCTCTCATCGAGGTGCCATCGGAGGCCGCCGGCAGCATCTCCTTTGAAATCGAGATTTAATAATGCTCCGTCCGCAAAACAGAACCCGTAAAACCTAAATAAGGTTGGGACCCCATGTTTGTGCGGTCAATATCTGGCCTTTTTGCCTGGGGTGCAAACACGCCAGGAGTGGCGCATACCGCCACCTCTGCTCGATGCCCGGATCTCGGCGTATGGCCGTTCCGGACATGTTGTGAGAGCCCGGAACCCCACATAGCCGGACTCTGAATGCAATCTGTCGCTTTAGAGCGGCAAAAATCCACGAGATGAAGATATGGTTCAAAAGACCGGAAGCATGCTCGCACTGACGGGTGTCGTCCTGGTGCTCTGCCTCTTCTCCGCCGGTTGCACCGGCACACAGGCGACCGAGCCCAGAAAGGAGATCAGCATCGGCTACGTCACCTGGGACTGTGCGATTGCCAGTACCAACGTAATGAAACAGGTCTTTGAAGAGAAAGGCTACGATGTCCGTCTGGTCGCGGTCGACGCAGGCCCCCTCTTCCAGGCGCTTGCCCGCGGAGACGTCGACTTCACGACGACCGGGTGGCTCCCGCACACCCATGAGCACTACTGGGAGCAGTACGGCGACCGGATCGATTACGTCAACGAGAACATCCCCGGGGCCGCCCGTATCGGGCTTGTCGTCCCGACCTACGTGACGATCGACTCGATCGAAGAGTTGGACGGTGTCAAAGATCGGTTCGGCGGCAGGATCGTCGGTATCGAGCCCGGCGCGGGCATCATGACCCGGACCGAGCAGGCCATCGAAGAGTATGGTCTCGACTACAACCTGGTCGCGAGCAGCAGCGCCGGCATGGCCGCCGAACTGCGCACTTCTATCAACGATGAGAAGTGGATCGTGGTGACGGGCTGGTCGCCGCACTGGAAGTTCGGACGGTACGACCTCAAGTTCCTCGACGATCCGAAGGGCGTCTACGGCGGGGCCGAGGATGTCGTGACTCTCGCACGGCAGGGCCTCGCGACCGACGATCCGGAAGCCTACGGCATTCTGAGCCGGTTCGAATGGACGGGCGAGGATATCGCCTCGGTCATGACCGATATCGAGGGCGGCATGCCTGAAGAAGAGGCCGCGAAGAAATGGGTCGCTGCCAACCCCGACAAGGTCAACACCTGGCTTGGGGAAGCATAACCCCTCTCTTTTTTCGACTCTAAACGCTCTGCGAATCCTCCCGGCCTGCTCTCCGTTGACGACGACGGAAACGGGTGACATGGCCTCTGACATATGATCAAATACAACGCCGGGGCCCCATGTAGCCTCACGCGAAGAGCGCGAAGCCGCGAAGAACGACCTCCCCGATGGGGAGGGAGTTGGAGCACCGGAGGTGCGACTTGCGAGCAAAGCGAGCATGAGAAGCCATCAGGCTTCGAAGGACGATGGGCCGAAGGGCCGGAGTTTGAGCACCGTCAAGGTGCGAAGGGGAGTTGCAGCATTTCTCTACCGAACTTCGCGTTCTTCGCGCCTTCGCGTGAGGCTGTGTCGCTATTCGCACTCGTTAACTCACGAGAAGGCGCGAAAAACGACAGCATTTTGAGCCGGAGTTCGAGAAGACCGGAGGTCTTCGAAGTGCAAGCGAAAGCAGATGGCAACACTGGAAGAAAAAGAGAGGGCGATAAGATCCCGGATCACACCAGCCCGTGGTAGTGGCCGAGCGGCTCGAGGGTGATCTCCTCGCGCTTGATGGCGTCGATCGCCATCGCCGCTGCCCGCGCCGCCTGGAGCGTGGTGATGTAGGGGATGCCGTAGTCGACGGCGGCCCGCATGATCTGGATATGGTCCTGCCGGGATGCCTTGTCCGCCGGGGTGTTGATGATCAGCCGGATTCCCCCGGAGCGCATGATATCGATGACGTTCGGGGAGCCTTCCTGGACCTTCCGCACGAGGTTCGCCTCGATGCCGTTCTGGGTGAGGAAGTCGACCGTCCCGCTCGTGCCGTAGAGGGAGAGGCCGAGTTCCCGGAGTTTTCGTGCAATCGGGAGGATCTCCTCCTTCTGCTCGTCCGTCACCGAGATGAAGACGTTCCCCGTCGTCGGCAGGGTGTTGTCCGCGGCGGTGCTCGCCTTGTAGTAGGCACGGCCGAAGTCGTAGTCGATCCCCATCACTTCGCCGGTGCTCTTCATCTCGGGTCCGAGGACGGTGTCGACGCCGGGGAGCTTGTTGAAGGGGAGGAGCACTTCCTTCACCGCGACATGCTCGATCTCGGGCTCGGCGATATCCATATCGGCGAGTTTCTTGCCGACCATCACCTTCGCCGCGATCTTCGCGAGCGCGATCCCGGTCGCCTTCGCGACGAACGGCACGGTCCGGCTCGCACGCGGGTTCGCTTCGAGCACGTAGACGACGTCGTTCTGGACGGCGTACTGGATGTTGATCAGCCCGACGACCCCGAGACCGAGGGCGATCTTCTTCGTGTAGTCGCGCACCCGCGCGACAACCGAGGGCGAGAGGGACTGCGGCGGGATGACGCAGGCCGAGTCGCCGGAGTGGACGCCGGCCCACTCGATATGCTCCATGATCCCGCCGATCAGGACGTCCGTTCCGTCGCAGACCGCGTCGACGTCGATCTCGACGGCGCCCTGGAGGAAGGAGTCGATCAGCACCGGGTGCTTCTTGCTCACCCGGACGGCCTCCTTGATGTAACTCTCGAGCTCGGCGTCGTCGTGGACGAGTTCCATCGCCCGCCCGCCGAGGACGTAGGACGGCCGGACCAGCACCGGGTAGCCGATCGCCCGGGCCATCTTCCTAGCCTCGTCCTCTGAGTATGCGGAGGAGTTTGCCGGGCTCGGGATCCCGAGCCGGGTGAGGAGCTGGCTGAACCGGTCGCGGTCTTCCGCCACGTCCATGGCGTCGGGCGACGTGCCGAGGATCTTCGTCGCAAGACCGACGCGTTTGATCTCCGCCTCCAGCGGCACGGCCAGGTTCACCGAGTTCTGCCCGCCGAACTGGACCATGACGCCGTAGTAGCCGTCCTTCTTGAGGATGTTCATGACGTCCTCAAGCTGCATCGGCTCAAAGAAGAGCCGGTCGGATGTATCGGCGTCGGTCGAGACCGTTTCGGGGTTGTTGTTGACGATGTGGACTTCGACCCCCTCTTCCTCGCGGAGCGCCATCACCGCGTGGACGGTGCAGTAATCGAACTCGATCCCCTGCCCGATCCGGATCGGCCCCGAACCGAGGATCAGGACTTTCTTCGCATCGTTCCGGGTGAGCTCGCATCCCTCTTCCCAGGTGGAGTAGAAGTACGGCGTGGTTGCCGGGAACTCCGCGGCGCAGGTGTCCACCATCTTGTAGGTCGGCCTCCCTGCAAGGGCCTCGATCTCGTCGGTCGTCTTCCCCGTCAGCGCCAGCAGATCCTCGTCTGAGAACCCGCACCGCTTGGCGGCCTTGATGTCCTCAGGCCCGCAGGCGGTCTGGAGCTTCCGTTCCAGGTCGACGACGTTCTTGATCTTCTCAAGGAAGAAGGGCGTGATCGCCGTGAGACCGGCAACCTCCTCGACCGTGAACCCCTCCCTGAAGGCGTCAAAGAGACATCCGAACCGCTCGTCCGTCGGAGCGGTGAGGATCATCCGGATCTCGCTCGGGCTCGTGTGCCGCTGCATATCGTTGTCGAGCGACCGGAGCGCCTTCTTGAACGCCTCCTCGACCGTCCGCCCGATGGCCATCACTTCACCCGTGCTCTTCATCGCCGTGGTGAGCGTCCGGTCTGCGGACTTGAACTTGTCAAACGGCCACCGCGGCACCTTCACCACCACGTAATCGACGGCAGGTTCGAACGACGCCGGAGTGACACCGGTCACGGTGTTCGTGATCTCGTCGAGCCGAAGGCCGATCGCGATCTTTGCCGCGACCCGCGCGATCGGGTAGCCGGTCGCCTTGGACGCGAGTGCCGAGGACCGGGATACCCGGGGGTTCACCTCGATGATCCGGTAGTCGCCGTCCTTGTAGGCGAACTGGACGTTGCACCCGCCCTGGACGTCGAGCGCCCGGATGATCCTGATTGCAGCCGTCCGGAGCGTCTGGAACTCGTCGTCCCGCAGGGTGAGGATGGGTGCGACGACGACGCTCTCGCCGGTGTGGATGCCCATCGGGTCCACGTTCTCCATGCCGCAGACGATGATGCAGGTATCGGCCGCATCCCGCATCACCTCGAACTCGATCTCCTTCCACCCGGCGACGCTCTCCTCTACGAGGACCTGGTGGATACGGGAGCGGGCAAGACCGATCTCAAGGATCCGCCGCATCTCCTCAGCCGTGTGCGCCACGCCGCCGCCCGAACCGCCGAGGGTGTACGCCGGCCTGATGATCGCCGGGAGGCCGACCTGCCGGATCGCCTCGTCGATCTGGTTCATGTTCTCGAGGATCATGCTCCGGGGAACGGGTTCGCCGATGGCGTTCATCAGGTCGCGGAACTGTTCGCGATCCTCGCCGCGATAGATCGCCTCGAGCGGGGTCCCGAGGATCTCGACGCCCTCGAGCGCGCCCATCTCCGCGAGTTCCGCGGTCATGTTCAGGCCGGTCTGGCCGCCCATGCCGCTCAGGATCCCGTCCGGCTTCTCCTTCTGGATGATCTTTGCTATGATCTCGGCCTTCAGAGGCTCGATATAGATGACATCGGCCGTGTCGGGGTCGGTCTGGATCGTCGCCGGGTTCGAGTTGACGAGGACGACCTCGACACCCTCCTCACGGAGCGCCCGGCAGGCCTGCGACCCTGAGAAGTCGAACTCGGCCGCCTGTCCGATCTGGATGGGCCCGGAGCCGATGATAAGGACTTTCTTGATGTAAGATTTCTTCGGCATTCTTAGATCCCCCCATAGATTCGATCAAAGAAGTGCATCTCCGTATCCCGGGGCCCGCCGTGCGCCTCCGGGTGGAACTGGACGCAGGTGATGTTGAGATCGCTGTTCTCGAATCCCTCGACCGTGCCGTCGTTCACGTTCCGGTAGGAGACGGTGCATCCCTCCGGCAGGGTCTCCTCGTCCACCGCAAAACCGTGGTTCTGCGTCGTGATGTAGATGCTCCCGTCCTTGTAGCGGACCGGCTGGTTCGTCCCCCGGTGACCGAACTTCATCTTGTAGGTCTCGGCACCGAGCGCGAGTGCGGCCACCTGGATGCCCATGCAGATGCCGATGACCGGCAACTCTCCGGCCAGGTCCCGGACGCACCGGATGGCGCTTGTCGCCCGCCGGGGGTCGCCTGGGCCGTTGGTGATGAAGAGCGCGTCGGGCTCCGCCGCCATCACGTCGTCCGGCGTGGCGGTGTGCGGGAAGACGTGGAGATCGGCGCCGCGGTGGCTGAGGCTAGAGAGGATGTGCCTTTTCACGCCGAGATCGATGACGGCGATCCGCTTGCCGGGGCCGCTGATCCGGTAGGGCTCCCGGCAGGAGACGCTCCCGATGAGGTCGACGTCGCTGATCGGGGGAACTGCCCGGGCGCGCCGAACCGCTTCCTCCCCGTCGTCGCTCCCGACGATGAGCGAAGCCCGGAGCGTGCCGACTGTCCGGGTCTTTATCGTCAGGCTGCGGGTATCGACGCCGGATATGCCGGAGAGGCCGTTCTCTTCAAAAAACTTTGCAACCGAGGGTTGCGTTGTGGGCGTGCCGGAGACCTCACGCACGACACAGCCCCGCGCGTGAACCTTCGGGCTCTCAAAATTCTGGTGATCGACACCGTAGTTCCCGATGAGGGGATAGGTAAACATCAAAAGTTGTCCGGCATAACTGGGGTCAGTCAATGCCTCCATGTAACCGGTCATCTGCGTCGTGAAGACGAGTTCACCGGAACATATCCCCTCAACGCCAAAACCATTCCCTATAACAAATGTTCCGTCTTCAAGACCCAGAACCGCCTTCATGAATTACCATATCATGTGGATCAGATTCCTTATTAACGGTAGTGACGGATCGAACAGCCTTCCCGGGACCCCTGCGGGAAACCGGAACCTGCGGGGCTCCGTCAACCCGAAACATTGAAGTCGATCGAACGACAGGGAGCGCACGATGACCGAAAGCGCGACAGAAAACACCCGGTCGATCGAGACGCCCGAAGGGACGTTTACTATCAGGCTCGTCTCCGAGAACTTAGGAGGCATCTACCCGGGCATGATACGGTACACCGTCGAGGTCCTCCGCGACACGGAGACGGTCTACACCTATGCTATCAATTCCTACGAGGTGCCGCCGGGCTCCCTCTTCGATACCCGTGAGGTGGCGGAGATCGTCTTCTCCCGGCTCACGCACGACGTAGCGTCCCGTCCCCACACCTACACGCGTCCCCGTCTTTTCACCCGCCCGCTGCCGGGCGGCAGCACCACCGCCGTCGTCATCCTGCAGGGGAGCCCGCGCCGGTTCGGGAACTCCGCGAAGATTGCATCGTGGTGCGACGACGAGGCTGCCCGGGCCGGCATCTCTTCACGGGTCTTCTACCTGCAGGAGATGGATATCAAAACGTGTATCGGCTGCTATACCTGCTACGACTACGGCTACTGCCCGATAGACGACGATATGCCCGGGATCATCCGGGCTCTCGAGGCCGCCTCGATCATTGTCGTCTGCACCCCCGTCTACACCGGCACCGTCCCGGCAGGCCTGAAAGCAGTGATAGACCGCTGCCAGTGGCTCCATGCCCGGGAGAAGGTGCTGGGGAGGGAGGTGCACGCGAAGGGACTGCTCGTCGCGGTCGCCGGACGGCGGGGGGACGAGCCGTTCGTCTGCGTAACCCGCGTGGTCGGGATGTTCATGGAGAATCTCGGCATCCGCCCGGCCGAACCGGTACTGATCGGCGACCTCGACCGGGTGCGGGACGTCGGGAGCATTGAAGGGCTTGAGGACAGCGTCCGGACGGCGTTGCGCGCCCAGATTGAGGGGCGGGAAGAAAGCTAATATATCATTCGTTCCCCCACCGATGATGCATGGCAGAAGTGACTGTTGAGATTGTCGGCCTTGAGGAGTCCGAGTGCGGCCCGTTCCCCTGCGACGAGACGCGATCCTGCGGCCTTGAGACCTGTTACCCGTCAAATAATCTGATGGACGCTATCAGCGCCCTGCGCGACGAGCTGCTCGATGCATACGGCGATAAGGTCGAGGTGAAGACGACGCTGATCGACCGCGAGATGCCCGACTACGTCAGGGAGATCGTCGAGGAGCGCCATCCCCCGATCCCGATCATCCTTGTGAACGGGAGACTGACATCGATCGGGAGGGTCTCGCTCGGCCTGATAAAAGAAGAGATTGATTATGCCCTGGAAGAGTCTTAGAACACTTTCTTCAGTTCTCCGGTCGCAAGGTCGAAGTACAGGCCGTGAAGCCGGACCCATCCCTCTTTTTCCGCAGCCCTGACCGGCGGGTAGGTGCGGAGGTGCTCGAGCTGCAGGCCGACGTTCTCGACCTCGATGAGCCTCCGCCGGATCTTCTCTTCCTCGGAGTTTTGCGGCACCGGTATCCGGCACTCAACGCGACGTTTCGCCTCCTTGGCGTTGTTGAGCCAGAGCGGAATGTATGCGTCGTCGCTCTCGCGGTCGAGCCCCTTTATGGCGCCGCAGTCCGAGTGCCCGCAGATGACGATATCCCCGACTTTGAGATGATTGACAGCATACTCGAGCACGGTCGCGAAGTTCCAGTCGTGAACCGGGACGATGTTGCCGATGTTTCGCTGCACGAAGATCTCACCGGCCTTAGAGCCGGTAATGCGTTCGGGATCTACCCGTGAGTCTGAACACCCGATCCAGAGGACTTTCGGCTTCTGGCTTGATGCGAGCGGGCCGTAATGCTCAGGATCTTTTGCAAAGTCTTCCTCCCGGAAGCGCTTGTTACCCTCAAGAATCTTATCGATCATCCGTATACTCCGTAAGACGATATGGGCGACCGTGTCTGACGGGCGCGCCTGAAGAGGGGGTTATGCCCGGAGGTTTAAAAATATATATACCTTGAGTTTCAGGCAGGCCAGACCGCGCCGGAGCAGGAAGAAAGAACGCCATTCTGCCCCTGAAAGATGTCCGGAGCGCCGGAGTAACCCCGGACACGGACGTCGGGATCCGGGGTGCGAGGTACCGGGTGCGCCAGGGGAAGATTCAAATTAACTTAACCTCCTCGAAGTGTTAAGAACAATACATTCTGCCGGAGGGCGCGGTCCCGGCGGGGAGTATGCGCTCTCCAGAAGTGTTAGGAGATCCTTCAGAATCGCCCTGTGCGGCCGGTTCGGCGGCGGTTCGCAGCCCGGGCCGCCTCCATGCCCGGCCAAAAAAAGAGGTTATCTCTGGACGGCGCCGAGGTTCGCCTGCTCGACGGTCTGCGCGTAGCGGGCGAGCACTCCGGTGAGGCGGCGGGCTGGCGGCTTCCATGCCTTCCGCCGCTCCTCGAGGGTTGCCGCATCGACGACGAGGTCGAGGCTTTTTGCGTAGAGGTCGATCGCGATCTCGTCGCCGTCCTCCACGAGGGCGATCGGCCCGCCGACCGCGGCCTCGGGGGCGACATGCCCGATGCACGGGCCGCGGGTGCCGCCCGAGAAGCGCCCGTCGGTCACCAGGGCGACCCGGGAGTAGCCGAGTCCCATCAGCGCCGAGGTCGGCGAGAGCATCTCCGGCATCCCCGGCCCTCCCCGCGGCCCCTCGTAGCGGATCACGACGACGTCGCCCTCCGCGATCTTCCGGTGGAGGATCGCCTCCATCGCAGCCGTTTCGCCGTCGAATACCCGCGCCGGACCCCGGTGCCGCCACATCGTTTCAGGAACGGCGGCACACTTTACGACCGCGCCGTCGGGGGCGAGCGATCCACGCACGATCTTCAGGCCGCCGGTGGGGTTGACCGGGGCGTCGGCCGTCCGGATCACCCCCGGATCGGTGACGCGGGCGCTCTTTGCGATCTCGAGGACCGACCGGCCCGAGACCGTCGGAGCGTCGTCGAGGTAGCGCTCGAGCATCTTCAAGATCGCGGGAATTCCTCCGGCCCGGTGGAGGGCGAGCATCGAGTGCGGCCCGCCGGGCTGCATGTGGCAGATGTGGGGGGTCGCCTCGGCGACGGTGTTGAAGGTCTCAAGGTCGAGGGGAACCCCCGCCTCGCGGGCGACGGCCATCAGGTGGAGCACCGTGTTCGACGAGCCGCCGAGCGCCATGTCCACCCGGACGGCGTTCGCGAGGCTTGCCGGGGTGACGATATCCCGGGGCCGGATACCTTCCCGGACCAGATCGACCGCCCGTTCCCCGCTCTCCCGGGCTATGCGGAGTTTTGCCGCGTCGACCGCGGGGGTGGCGGCAGTTCCCGGCAGCGAGAGGCCCAGTGCCTCGGTCACGCACGCCATGGTGTTTGCGGTGTAGAGGCCCTGGCAGCTCCCGCAGCCGGGCATCGCCGCGCACTCGAGACTCCTGAGTTCCTCCTCGCTCATCGTGCCGGCGGCGACGCGGCCCACGCCCTCGAAGACGTCGATGAGGGAGAGTTCGCGGCCCGCCATATAGCCGGGGAGCATCGGGCCGCCGGTGACGACGATCGTCGGGATGTTGCAGCGCATCGCCGCCATGAGCATGCCGGGGACGATCTTGTCGCAGGTCCCTACGCAGACCAGGCCGTCGAACCGGTGCGCCTCGACCATCAGCTCGACGGCGTCGGCAATATTCTCCCGCGAGGGAAGCGAGTAGCGCATCCCCTCGTGGCCCATCGCGATCCCGTCGCAGATCCCGATGGTCCCGAACTCGAACGCCACGCCGCCCGCGGCCGCGACACCCTCCTGGACCTTCTGCGAGAGGGACCGGAGGTGGGTGTGGCCGGGGACGATCGTGTTGTACGCGTTTGCTATCCCGATGAAGGGCAGGTCCATCTCCCGGTCGGTCACGCCGAGCGACCTGAGCAGCGCCCGGTTCGGAGCACGCTGGTAGCCAGTCTTAACCGTCTCACTCCGCATGGTAATTCTCATAGGAGGGTAAGCGCGGAGGAGAAAAGAGTATTCCTGTTGCCGGGGTGGTGGTGCAGGTAAGACCGGGACCGTCTGCCGGGGCAAGGGTCCGGTATCTTTGCGACTCAAAGCCAGGCGGCTTCCCATGCTTCCCATGCTCCCCATGCTTGAACTTCGAATGAGTCAGAGATACATGGGGGATGATGTCATCTCACGCGAGCCGGCAGTACAAAAATAACACCGGATATTCTGCGAAGATGCCAAAGTGAGGGAGTTCCTCCAGATTATGGCAGGGCTACACTCTCACTCAGACAGCCCGTCCTCCTCATAGAGCTCCACCACCCCGCCGATGACGATCACCGCCGGGGGCCGGACGCCTGCGGCGCGGGCTTTCTCAGGGATATCAGCGACGGTCCCGACCGTCACGCGCTGGTCGGGGCGGAGGCCGCGCTCGATGATCGCGACCGGGGTCGCCGGGTCCTTGCCGTGCTCCACGAGGGCCGCAGTGATGGCGGGGAGGTTCTTTACGCCCATCAGGATGACGAGGGTCCCCTTCAGGCGCGCGAGGACCTCCCAGTCGAGGGCGGACTCGGGCTTCGTCGGGTCCTCGTGGCCGGTGATGAACGTCACCTGCGACGCGTATCGCCGGTGAGTGACCGGGATACCGACCATCTCCGGGACGGCGATGGCGCTCGTCACCCCCGGCACCACCTCGACGGCGATCCCGTGCTCCCGGAGCGTCTCGATCTCTTCCCCGCCGCGGCCGAAGAGGAAGGGGTCGCCGCCTTTCAGGCGCACGACGGTCTTACCCTCTTTGACCTTCCTGACCATCAGTTCCTCGATCGCGTCCTGCTCCAGGGTGTGGCTGCCACCGTACTTCCCGCAGTCGATCCGTTCGGCGTTCTTCGGGAGCGTTGCGAGGATCTCCTCGCCGGGGAGCTGGTCGTAGAGGACCACGTCCGCGGAGTCGATCACCTCGCGGGCCCGTATCGTCATGAGGCCGAGCCCGCCCGGCCCGGAACCTACAAGATATGCTCTTCCAGTCATGGTTTCATCCCGAGGGCCGTATAGGCCTCCCTGATCAGGTCGGCGGCCTGCCTGCGCAATGCCCGCCCGCACTCCCGGGCCTCGTCAACCGTCGCGATCCGCCGCTCGATCCGCTCCCACCGGGAGCCGTCGAGCGCAAGCACCTCGGCGATCAGGTTCCCGTCCCTGCAGAAGATACCCTGCGGGGTGAAGCATCCGCCCCCGACCTCCTCCATGACGGCCCGCTCGATCTCCACGTCGAGACGGGTCGGCGCGTGGTCCAGGGCCGCGAAAGCCCCGGCGACGGCCGGGTCGTCCCGGCAGACGACCGCGACGGTCCCCTGGTTCGGGGACGGGACGAACCGGTCCGTGGGGAGGGGCTCGCCGGGCAGCCGGATGCCGAGACGCTCGAGGCCCGCCTCCGCGAGGACGATGGCGTCGTACTGCCCCTCGCGGAGCTTCCGTATCCGGGTATCGACGTTCCCCCGGAGCTGCCTCACCTCAAGGGTCGGAGCGTCGCGGAGGAGCTGGGCGCGGCGCCGGGTGCTCGACGAGCCGATGATCCGGACCGCGTCGAGGGGACCCTCGTGCGCGAGGAAGTCCGCAGGCGAATCGCGCTCGAGCACCGCGCAGCAGACCGTCCCTGCCGGGCGGGCCGCCGGGATGTCCTTCATGCTGTGCACCGCGGCGTCGATCTCGCCGCGGAGGATCGCGTCGTCGAGCGCCCGCACGAAGACCCCCTGCCCCCCGATGGCGTGGAGCGGGACTTCCGTCGCGGTGTCGCCCTCGGTCGTGATCGTCACGACCTCAGCCTCGATACCCCGGTCGGCGAGCATGCCGACCACTTTGTTCGTCTGTGCAAGCGCGAGAGCGCTTCCCCGTGTGCCTATGCGAAGAGACATGATCCGTATGCGTCTGCTATCTGCTCGATATCCGATTCGGTGTGTGCGGCGGAGAGGAAGTTCGTCTCGAACTGCGACGGCGGGAGGAAGATCCCGGCGCCAAGCATCGCCTTCCAGAACCGCCCGAAGGCCTCGGTGTCGCACTCCTTGACCTCGCGGTAGTTTTGCGGCGCCGACTCCCTGAAGAAGTGCTTGAAGAGCGAGCCCATTCTGACGAACGATCCCTTCCCGGCATCCGCGGCGACCTCTCCGATCGTCCGCGTGGCCTCGTCGAGCCGCCGGTAGATCTCCGGATGCTCGTGGAGATGGCGGAGGATCGCATACCCCGCCGCGAGGCTCGCCGGGTTGCCGCTGAACGTGCCGGCCTGGTAGACCGGGCCCGCGGGGGCGACCAGCTCCATGATCTCGCGCCGCCCGCCGAACGCCCCGATGGGAAGCCCGCCGCCGATGATCTTGCCGAACGTGGCGAGGTCCGGTTTGACCCCATAGTGCACCTCCGCACCGCCGATCCCGACCCGGTAGCCGGTGATCACCTCGTCGAGGATGAGGAGAACGCCGTAGGCGGCGGTGATCTCCCGGACGTCAGCCAGGTAGTCGTCGTCGGGGAGCACGGGGCCGATGTTCCCCATCACCGGCTCGAGGATGAACGCCGCGACGTCGTCGTTCCCGGAAAGAAGCGTCTCGAGCGCCTCGGGGTCGTTGTAGGGGACCTGCCGGGTATGCGCCACCAGGTCTGCGAGGACGCCCGCGGAGTCGGGCACCCCGAGGGTGGTCGCCCCCGACCCGGCCTTGACGAGGACCGCATCGTGAGCGCCGTGGAACCCGCCCTCGACCTTGATGATGTCCTGCTTGCCCGTGTAGCCGCGAGCGAGCCGGATCGCGGCCATCGTCGCCTCGGAGCCCGACGAGACGAACCGGACCATATCGACCGCGGGATGGTCGCCGGTGATGACTCCCGCAAGGTCGAGTTCGAGCGGCGTCGGCGTACCGTAGAGCCAGCCCTTCTCGAGCTGGCACTCGATCGCCTCCCTGACTACCGGATGGGCGTGGCCGAGGATGAGGGGGCCGTAGCCGAGGCAGCAGTCGATCAGATCCGCCCCGTCGACGGTTGTGAGGCGCGATCCTGCCGCACGCTCGACGTAGAACGGGTTGGGCTTGATGGCCCGGACGGGGCTGCTGACGCCGCCCGGCATCAGGGTCTTTGCTCGTGCGAAGAGGTCACTGCTCTTCATCGAGCCACCTCGCCGCGTCTTCTGCAAAGTAAGTGATGATCAGGTCGGCCCCGGCCCGCCTGATGGCGGTGAGGGTCTCGAGGGCGACGGCCCGCTCGTTCAGCCACCCGCGCTCTGCGGCAGCCTTGATCATCGCATATTCGCCGCTGACCTGGTAGGCCGCCACCGGCAGCCCGAGCCCTCTGACGGATGCGAGGATATCGAGGTAAATCCCCGCCGGCTTGACCATCAGGATATCCGCCCCTTCGGCCGCGTCGAGCTCCGACTCCATCACCGCCTCCCGGGCGTTGCCCGGGTTGATCTGGTAGGTCGTCCTGTCCCCAAACGAGAACCCCGAGCCTGCCGCGTCGCGGAACGGCCCGTAAAGGGCGCTCGCGAACTTCGACGAGTAAGACATGATGAGGACGTCCTCGTATCCGGCAGCATCGAGGGCCTCCCGGATCGCCTGCACCATACCGTCGAGCATGCACGACGGCGCGACGATGTCGGCGCCGCTCTCCGCGTGGGAGACGGCTATTTGCGCCATCAGCGCGAGTGAGGGGTCGTTCAAGAGGTCCGGTCCGTCGATGGTCTCCCCGACGATGCCGCAGTGGCCGTGATCGGTGTACTCGCAGGCGCAGACGTCGGTGATGACGACCATCCCCGCCGATCGCTCCTTGATCCTCCGGATGGCCTGCTGGACGACGCCTTCCGCCGCATAGGCTCCGGTCGCCTCGCAGTCTTTTGCGCCGGGGACCCCGAAGAGGATCACCGCCCGGATGCCGGCATCGTAGAGGCGCTCGCAGTAGTCGGCGACGCCTTCCACCGGGTGCCGGGACTGCCCCGGCATCGAGGCTATCGGAAGCGGTGCGCTGATCGATTCGTCCACGAAGACCGGCGCTATCAGGTCGGTCTTTCTGAGTTCTGTCTCGCGGAGGAGCGGCTGGATGATCCGCCGCCGCACCCGCCTCATTCGTCGTTCTGGGAACATGGTTCTCCCCGGGTAATCGCCCTCATCAGGGCCTCTGCCGTTGCTATATCGCCGTACTCCGCACTCGCCCGGATGGCTGCCGTCGCGTCCGAGAGGAGCTTCTTCGTGAGCGCCCGCGTCAGGTCGTCGATGACCTCCGCCGTGCGGCCGTTCTTCTCTCCCAGGCGGGCGAGCGCCCGGTCGCGTTCACGCGCCCGGACCGACTCCGCCCAGGTGTAGAGGAGGGCGAGCGTCTCGTCGGCCGCCGTCCGCCGGAGGAGCCGGGTGAAGTGGTCGACCTCCTCGTCGATGATCTCCCGCGCCCGGTCCGCCTCGCTCCGCCGGGAGCCCATGGCGGCGTCGTTGATGCTCCGGAGGTCGTCGATGGTGAAGAGGTGCACCCCCTCGATCGCCCGCACCCCGTCCTCGACGTCGCGGGGCTGGGCGATGTCGATGAGGATCAGGTGGCGGGGGTGCTGGTCGAGCGGCCAGAGGCGCTCCTCCATCACCTCCCGGATCTCCTCGGTCCGGATGACCGGGTGCGGTGCGGCGGTGCAGGAGATGACGACGTCGGAGAGCGCGATGTAGCGGTAGAGGTCCTTGAAACTGACCGCACGCCCTCCGATCTTGTCTGCAAGCACCACCGCCCGCTCGTAGGTCCGGTTCGCGACGTAGATGGCCGTGAGGTCCTTGGCGGCGAGCGCCTGCGCCACCAGGAGCCCCATCTCCCCGCTCCCCACGACCAGGATATGCCGGTCGCGGAGGGTGCCGAGGAGCTTCTCCGCGAGCGTCACGGCCGCCGAACCGATCGAGACCGCGCCGCGGTTGATCTGCGTCTGGCGCCGGACCCGGACCCCTACGTGCACCGCTTTGTTGATGCAGAGCCCGATGACGCTGCTCGCGGTCCCCGCCTCCTCCGCGGCCGCGAGCGCGCGCTTGAGCTGCCCGAGGATCTGGTCCTCCCCGACGACCAGGGAGTCGATGCCCGCGGCGAGCTCGAGGAGATGGCGGGAGACGGCCTCGCCCTCGAAGACCGTAAACCCGCCTCTCCCCTGCTCCTGCAGGAATCCTTCAAGGCTCCGTCCGTCGCCCTGCACGAGGACTTCGACCCGGTTGCAGGTCTGAAGGAGAAGGGCGCCCCGGAACCGCTCCCGCGCCTCATGGAGAAACGCCGTCTCGTCGGGGAACCGGAACGCTTCGAGCGTCGCGATATCCGCGATATGGTGGTTGATGCCCGCGAGCGCGAGCGGAGTCGTGAACGGTTCAGGCATGCAGATACCTCTCGATCGCCATCGCGCGCGCCCGGTCGTAGTCGGCGGCGAGCGCCTCCCGGATCTCGTCGTCCGAGAGGATCTTCCAGAGAGCTTTCGACCGCTCCTCCTGTACCGGTTCGATCTCTTTGAGCACCGAACGCATCTCTTCCTGCAGTTCAATCATCCGATCGAGATCCGCATACTCCGTCTCGAGCCGCATGCGGAGGTAACGGGAGACTGCAGGACTCTTCCCGCGGGTGCTGATCGCGACCAGGTAGCGGCTGCCCCGGACGACCGACGGGATGATGACATCCCCGGCCTCGCCGGCGGCGTTGTTGAAGAGGATACCGGCTCCGGCGCAGAGCCTCCCGATACGGTCGTTGAGGGCCGGGTCCGGCGTCGCCGCTACCGCGAGAAACGCACCCGCGAGGAGGGCCTGGAGCGCTTCATCCGCGAGGGCCGAGAGGTCGGCCTCCTGCCGCTCTACCGCGAGGCCCTCAAGGTCCGGTGAGAACGAACGGCTGATCACCGTCACCTCCGCCTCATGCTCGAAGTATGCAGCCTTCCGGGCACCGACATCGCCTCCCCCGAAGATGAGCACCCTCCTGCCCATCAGGTCAAGCATGAGAGGGATCATTCTTCTATACTGTGGTGAACGGACTACATTAAAGTGTTGAAAAACCCGTTTCCCCTGCAGCCCGTCGGCATATGCCCACTGGCCGGGCCGCCGGCACCGGTTTACCCGAAGAAGGTTTTAACCGCAGGGAGATCCTTTTCTTCGTGAGAGATATGGCTGAAGAGATCTACGCATTCAGCAGGCTCGAGGAGACGTTCAGTCGCACGAAAAGCCTGCTCTGGCCCCCGAACCGGGGGATATGGCTCCGCCTGGCCGTGATCGCGCTCTTTGTGGGAGGTGGAGCAAGCTTCCCGAACTTCTCCCAGTACAACTTCGGGGGAGGCGACCTCCCGCCCGGCATGGATGGGTCCTTCTCCGGGATAATGCCGCTGATCGCAGCGTTCGTCATCGTCGTGCTGGGGCTCGCCCTCCTCTGGATGCTCGTCGGCGCGGCGATGCAGTTCGTCTTCGTCGATATGCTCTCGACGGGGGAGATCCGTATCAGGCGCTTCTTTGGTGAGCGGTTTGGAAAAGGCGTCCGGCTCTTCCTCTTCCAGTTCGTCTTCATGCTGGCCCTGATCATCGGCGTCGCAGCGCTCGCCTTCGCGCTCTTCGGACTGGCGGGGGCAGGATCCCGCTTCGGGGTATCGGCCCTCGTGCTTCTGCTCATCCCGGCCCTCCTGATCGTCGCCCTCCTCGTCGGGGTCGTCTTCCTCCTGACCATCGACTTCGTCGTCCCCATCATGATCCGCGAGGATTGCGGCGTCATCGAGGGATGGAGGCGGCTCATCGGGGTGATGTCGGGCAACCTCTGGCAGACCGCTGCCTACGTCGTCGTGAAGTTCGTGCTGGGCCTCATCGCCGCGCTCGTGCAGGCGGTCCTGGTCATCCTCGCCATGCTGGTCGTCGCGATACCGTTCGTGCTCGTGGGGATCGTGCTCCTCGCCGTTCTCCAGGCTGCAAACTACGCACTGCTCCTTCTCCTGCTCATACCCTACCTCATCATCGTCATCCCGGTCGGGCTCCTGATCGCGGTGCCGTTCGTCACGTTCTTCCGTTACTACGGGTTGCTGGTGCTCGCGGGGCTCGCCCCGGAGTACCGCCTCCTCCCGGAGTAACTCATTTTTTGTCCGGATCGCGGGCACGAAACGGGGGAGAGAAAGGCTCATCCCTCATGGCACCATGAACCCCCGTCATGGTCGAGATCGAGCCGCTGGTGATCCTTGCCCTGGCGCTGGGGCCGGGAGTCTTCTGGGCGTGGTATTTTTACAGCAGGGACAAATACCAGCCAGAACCGGCAGCACTGATTGTCAAACTCTTCCTGCTCGGTGTTCTCGTCACGTTCCCGGTGGCCTTCGTCGAGGGGTTCTTCGGCCTCTTCATCGCGTCGTCGCTGATTATGGGTGCCGTCGTCGCGCCCGTCGTCGAGGAGTACGGCAAGTACTGGGTCGTGCGCCGGTTCGCCTACCGCGACACCGAGTTCGACGAGCCGATGGACGGGATCGTCTACGCCACCGCCGCTGCCCTCGGGCTCGCGTCGCTTGAGAACGTCCTCTATGTCTTTGCGGCATACGTGACGTCGCCGGCGCTGGCTCTCAGCACGATCGCCGTCCGGGCGGTCTTCTCGGTCCCGGGACACGCGCTCTTTGCGAGCGTATGGGGCTACGCCCTCGGCCGGGCGAAGTTCATGGCCGCCGACCAGCGGCCCGGCATCGTCTTTCGGGGGCTCGTCCTCGGCATCGCACTGCACGGCATCTTCAACTTCCTGCTGATGACGGCTGATATCTTCGCCTATACCCTCGCCATCTTCATCCTGGTCCTGATCCCGGGGCTCTGGATACTTGCTCACCGCAACATTGCGAAGGCGCTCCGCTATGGACGTGGGTAGGTGCGCGGTGGCGGCGCGGTCGACGTCCCAAAGACGGTCCAGAGTGCCGGGATCCGGCCCGATTGCGGGAAACAACCCCCGACGGCACCACCGACCCCCACCAGGCATCCGACACATTTATTAACCAGCGAGTACCACGTTGTAAGGCACACAGGTGCGAGAGCACACGAGTGCGCCGATAGTGTAGTGGTTATCACTAGGCGTTGCCAACGCCTAAACCCGGGTTCGAGTCCCGGTCGGCGCATCCTAAACCTGCGTTCAACTTCTCCTTCTACAACCCCTTCCTCCGAGCGGAGCGTCATTGTCCCGAGCGCACGCAAAAACCACTGCAACTGTTCCAGGAGACCGGGGAGGCCGTATCCCTGCAGGTGCCGGGACGGGTCTCTCCGCCAGAGCCCCGGAATGTAAATCTGCAGTATCTCTGCGTCAAACAAGATTCATGGGACAAACCGTTCTTATCAAATAGTGGCGAACGCACTATCCTTAGAGACAGAAGGGCCGCCTCCAGGATGGGTACTCCGTCCCGCGAGAATGTGGCGGTAAATCCGACCGCACAGGGCGTGCAACGGCAGAGGGTGTCAGATGGATTTCTTCGGTAATATTCTGGGCCAGGGGAAGAACGCGAATCCCTCCGTAAAACAGGGGCTCTCCCAGTTTGAGGCCGGGAACTACAATGAAGCGGTAAAGAGTTTCGAGAAGGCGCTCAAGATCGAGCCTGAGAACGGCCCGGTCAGGCTGGCCATGGGCCAGGCTCTCGCCTGTCTCGGCAGGGACGATGAGGCTGCAGGGTGGCTGAGGAAGGCTCTTGAGTCGTCTCCCGACGACGCCGGAGCCATACGGACACTGGGGCACGTCCTTACAAGGACCGGCGACTACGAGGAAGCGGCCGGATGCTTCGCGAAGCTCGCGGAAGGGAAGCCTGCGAACACGGATGCCCGGTACTGGCAGGGGGAGATGCTCGAGCGGCTCGGCCGGTACGCAGAGGCGGCAGAGGTCTATGCCCGGGCGCTCGACGCGAACCCGGAGGATGCCGTCCTCCGTGAGAGACTGGGGAAGATGTTTGAGCGGACCGGCGACTTCCGGGAAGCGGCCGCCTGTTTTGAGCGGGTTCTCAGGACGGACCCCGGCAGAACAGCCCTGCTCGCAAGGAAAGGGACCGCCCTCTTAAACCTGGGGGACCTCCCCGGTGCCGTCGAGGCATTCGACCGGGTGCTCGAGAGAGAGCCCCGCAACCCCGACGCGCTCTACGGGAAAGCCCGCGCGTTCGAAAGCCTCGGCCGGTTCCAGGATGCCGCCGGCTGCTACGCAACGATCGCCTCCGCGGAGCAGGGGAATGTTCATGCCTGGTACCACCGCGGCTCGCTTCTCCTCCAGGCAGGGAACTATAAAGAGGCGATGGAATGTTTCGAGAAGGTCGCCCTCACCGACCCCGACCACATCCCGGTGCGCTACTCCATGGGTCTCGTCTACGACACGCTCGGCAGTTACGATCGGGCGGTCAAGAGCTTCGATCACGTCTTAAAGCATGACCAGAACAGGATCCAGGTCTGGTATGCCCGCGGCATGGCGCTCTTCCGCCTCGGCCGGTACGCTGAAGCGGTCCGGTCCTTCGACCGGGTGCTCGAGAACCGGGCGATGGGCGGGATGAAGTGGATCGGGAGCGGCAGCGACCTTGCCCTCTTCGAGAGAGACGGCGCGGACGCTCTCCAGAAGCCGAAGTCGCAGAACCTCGATACCCGCAGCGAGACCATCCTGAACTGCCGGGGGGCTGCCCTGCTCTTCCTCGGCAGGTACGCCGAGGCCCAGGAGAACTTCAAGCAGGTTCTCGAGGCCGAGCCCGGAAACATCCTCACGCTGCAGCAGAACGCTGCCGCACTCGTCCACCTCGGCAGGTATGACGAGGCCGACCGGTGCCTGGATACTGTTCTCGAGAGAGAACCCCATAACGCTGCTGCCCGTCTGATGAAGGCCGACGTCCTGATGAATCTCGGCAGGTACGACGACGCGCTTGCTCACCTCGAACGGGTCCCTGCCGCCGGCGAGGACGACCTCCACCTCCTGCAGAGGAAGGCCGAAGCCCTGATGCACCTCTCCCGGTACGCAGAGGCAGCAGAGACGTTCGCCGCCCTCCTGCGGGCCAACCCGGGAGACACCGCCGCAGAGAAGAGCAGAGGAGACGCGCTGATGCATCTCGGACGCTACGAGGAGGCTCTCTCCTGCTTCGACCGGGCGCTTCAGGGGAACCCGGCCGACCGGGTCTCCCTGCTCGGCAGGAGCGCGGCGCTCGAACGCCTCGGACGTTACGCCGAAGCGCTCGAATCGGTCGACCGCGCGATGCGGGCAAATCCCGGGGAGACCGGAACGCTCGTCCGGAAGGCACGGCTTCTCGAGGCCGTCGGGCGCTATGCCGAAGCCGCCGACTGCTACCAGACGCTGCTTGCAGCCAATCCGGGGGCCGGGGGGAACCTGCTGAACCTCGGGGCCGTCCTTGCCACGCTCGGCAGATACGGAGAGGCCGCCGACCGGTTCGGGAAGGCTATCGAGACCGCTCCAGAAGACCTCTTCGCATGGTATAACAGGGGCAGGGCTCTCGAGCGGATGGGGCAGTACGCAGATGCGGCGGAGTGCTATGCGAAAGTGACCAGGGGACGGCCGGGAGATACCGGCGCCTGGTTTGCGCTCGCTGTCGCTCTCGCGCGTCTCGGCAGGCACCAGGAGGCGATCGAGTGCTGCGACCTGGTGCTCGCCGCCGACGGCTCGAATACGCGGGTGGCAAAGATCCGGGCGGATATGCTGGAGGCCGTCGGCAGGCACGCGGAGGCGGCAGAGGCATACGAGCACTACCTGGAGACCTCTCCCGGCGACCGCGACGCGCGGATGGCGTTCGGGATGACGCTTGAGCGGGCCGGGAAGTTCGGGGACGCGATCAAGCAGTATGCGATGGTGCTCGAGCGCGACGAGCGCGACGTGGAGGCCTGGTATACCCTCGAGAGCGCTCTCCTGCACATGGGGCGGTACGAGGAGGCGCTGGAGTGCTCGAACGGCATCATCGAGGCCAGCCCGGAGAGCCGGGCCGCCTGGCAGCGGCGCGGGGAGATCTTCATGTGGCTCGGCCGGTACGCCGACGCGGTGGAGTGCTTTGAGAAGGTGATCCGGGCCGATCCGGCCGACACCCTCACCCTGCGGAGGCTTGGAGAGGCCCACGAGAAGGCCGGCAGGTACCAGGACGCCCTTGCGGCCTATACCCGGGTGCTGGACAAGGAGCCGACCAGCATAGAGACCCTTCACGCCCGTTCGTCGGCCCTTCTCCGCCTCGGCCGCTACGACGAAGCGGTCAGGTCGATCGATAAGATCATTGTCCTCCAGGCGGACAACCCCGCGGCGCTCTTTATGAGGGGGGCGGTGCTCGAGAAGGCGGGCCGATACGGCGACGCCCTGGTCAGCTACGAGAAAGCGCTCTCGGTCGCGCCGAAGAATGCGGCGATCTGGAACGCCACCGGGGTGCTCATGGATACCCTCGGACGGCATGCCGACGCCGTCAAGGCCTTCGACTCGGCGATCGGGCTCGGCGATGGGGATGCCCATGCCTGGCTCTGCAAGGGGATCGCCCTCGGCCACCTGGGCAAACACGACCAGGCGGCGACCTGCTTTGAGAAGGTCCTTGAGAAGGAGCCCCGCCATGCGCGGGCGTGGTACCTGAAAGGAAGAGCGCTTGACCGGCAGGGCCGGTTCGCCGACGCGGTGGAGTGCTTCCGGAAGGCGCTCGACAGCGAGGGGGAGAGATGAGAAGGGCTTACGGACTCCTCCTCGCGGGCATCCTCGCTCTCCTTGTCGCCGGTTCGGGCTGCACCGCAAGCGACGATGCCGCAGTTGTCAAGACCGGAGACAGGGTGAAGGTCCACTATACCGGCACCCTCGCGAACGGAACGGTCTTTGACAGTTCCGATGGAGGCGAGCCGCTCAGGTTCACCGTCGGCACCCGTGCGGTGATCGTCGGATTCGATGAGGGCGTCGTCGGGATGCGTGTCGGGGAGACGAAGACCCTCCATATCCCCGTCGACCGGGCCTACGGGCCTCACCGTGAGGATCTCGTCTTTGCCATCGACTCTGCCGGCGTTCCCGACAGCGAGAGCCTGGCTGTCGGGCAGCAGGTCTGGATGACCCTGGCGGACGGACGGGTTCTGCCCGCGACGGTCGCTGCAGTCTCGGCCGATACGATCACGGTCGACATGAACCATCGCCTTGCCGGTGAAGACCTCACGTTCACCGTCACTCTCGTCGAGATCGAGGAATAATCACTCTATTTTTGCTTCGTTCCCGGCTATCGGGACGACGAGAACCTTATCGACCCGATAGCCGTCCATATCAAGGACCTCAAACCGCAACCCGTTCCAGACGAACCGGTCTCCGGTAACCGGCGCCCGCTCGAGGTACATCATCACGAACCCGCCGATCGTCTGATAGTACCCCCGCCCCTCGCCGGGGAGAGAGGCCACCTCGATGAGGTCGTGAAACTCGTCGATCGGGAGCATCCCGTCGAGAAGCCACGACCCGTCCTCACGGCGGACCGCCGGCCCCTCGGGGGGGTGCCCGGCCGATGGGATGCCCCCGACGATCGCCTCCATGATGTCGTGGACCGTGACCAGCCCCTGGATGCTCCCGTACTCGTCGGTGACAAGGGCAATCCGCGCCCCGGAGGTCTTGAACTCGTCGAGGACCGAGAGCGCGGGGACGCTCTCGGGCACGAAGAGGGCTGGTTCGACTGCTTTTGCAAGGTCCGGCGTCTCGCCCGAGATCATCCGTGCCCAGAGGTTGCGGACCGAGACGATGCCGAGCAGGTTGTCCAGGTGCTCGCGGTAGGCCGGAAAGTAGACGTGCCCTGACTCCACCATCTTCTGCCAGTTCTCCGCAGGAGGGTCCTCCACGTCCACGGCCACGATGTCCGGTCGCGGGGTCATCAGCACGTTGACCCGCCGGTCGGCGAGGCGGAAGACGCTCTCCACCATATCCTGCTCGGCCTCATGGAAGACGCCCGCCTGGGTGGCCTGCCCGAGGAGGACCCTGACGTCCTCCTCGGTGACTTCGGGTTCCGAGGGCGTACGCACACCGAGCACCCTGAGAACCACTTCCGTCGAGAAGCTCAGCAGCCGGACGAGGGGTGCGGCGGCCAGGGAGAGAAGCCGTATCGGGCGGGCGACCAGGGACGCGATCTGTTCGGCGTTGTTCATGGCCACCCGCTTCGGCACCAGTTCCCCGATGATGAGTGTCAGGTAGGTGATGGCGGCGACGACGGTTGCGATGGCAAGCGGGCTGCTGTAGGGGGCAACCAGAGGGATGCCGGCGAATACCTCTGCGAGCGGTCCCGCGAGCGTCGCCCCGCCGAAGGCCCCGGCCAGGATCCCGATGACGGTGATGCCGATCTGGATCGTGGAGAGGAACTGCGTCGGGTCCCGGGCAAGTTCGAGGGCGGCCGCAGCCCCGGCGTCGCCGGCCATTGCCCGCTTCTGCAGACGTACTGCTCTTGAAGAGACTATCGCGAACTCAGTCATCGCGAAGAAACCGTTTGCAAGGATCAGCAGGACGATGATCAGGATGTCGGTGACCGGCGGCATCGCACACCCCTTGCGGGCGGGAGTCTTAAATATGGGGTCTCCTCTGCCGGGACATCCGCGAAGCTCTCGGGACCCCGTCTCAGCTGCGGCGGGATATATTTATGGCCGCCGGATCCGGAGTATCCCCGATGGTCGAGATCGGTGAGCGAGCTCCGGACTTCTCCATACCGGACCAGAACGGTAACACTGTCCGGTTGTCGGCATTCTCAGGAAAGCGGGTCGTCCTCTCGTTTCACCCGCTGGCCTGGACCAGCGTCTGCGCCCGGCAGATGATGGCGCTCGAGGCGAATAGAGAGGCGTTTTCTTCCCTCAACGCCGTCGCCCTCGGTATCAGTGTGGACTCCGTCCCCTGCAAACGGGCCTGGGCCGGGAGCCTCGGCATCGGGGAGACCCGGCTTCTCGCGGACTTCTGGCCGCATGGCGGCGTGGCGCAGATGTACGAGGTCTTCGACGGCGTGAAAGGCTACTCCCGGCGGGCGAACGTCGTTATCGACGAGTTCCGGCACGTCATCTTCACGAGGGAGTATCCGGCAGCGACGGTTCCCGACCTGCAGGATCTCCTGGACCTTCTCCAGGCACAGGAGGCGAGCAGGCGGGAAGAGGAGCAGGCCCCAATCATATGATCCCCGCTCCGGTCCCGCTCATCCTGCAGAGAGGAGGATGTTGCCTGCCAGCGTGATCAGGAGGACGGCCGGAACGCCGTAGCGGATGAGCGCCATGTACGCGCTCTGCCGCCACCCGCATCCGCCAATCTCTGCGCAGATCCGCGCGGGGCTCATGAACCATCCGCCGACGATGGAGATGATCAGCGCTGCGGCGATGAGGCCGATCGTCCCGAAGACGTAATCGGCGAGGTCGAGGAACGGGAGCCCGAAGACCGAGAGCCCCAGAGCTGTGTAACTGAGAGCCGACGGAAGCCCGAAGAGCATGATTGCGGCAAAGACGAGGAGCGTCGCACGCCGTCTCGGGTAGTCGTAGGAATCCATCAGCGCCGCCACGGGGACCTCGAGCATGGAGACCGCGGAGGTGATGGCTGCTGCAAAGAGCATGAGGAAGAAGAGCGCTCCGAGCACCATGCCGAACCGGATCTGCGCAAAAGCGGAAGGGAGGGTGACGAACGCGAGGTTCACCCCGGCCGCGGGGTCGAGGCCCGAGGCGAAGACGAGGGGAAAGATCATGAGCCCGGCAAGGGCCGCGATCAGTATATCGGCGACGGCGATGGTGGCCGAGCTCCGGAAGAGGGATTCACCCCGAAGGTAACTCCCGAACGTGAGCAGGATTCCCATGCCGACGGAGAGCGAGAAGAACGCCTGCCCGAACGCCGCGATCCAGACGCCCGGATCGGTCAGTCTGGAGAAGTCCGGGGAGAGGTAGAACTCGAGCCCCTCGGCCGCCCCGGGCTGGGTGAGGGAGAAGACCACGAGGAAGAGAAGGATCGCGATGAGGACCGGGATGAGGTACCGGGAGGCCCTCTCGATCCCTTTCCGGACCCCGGAGCGCACGGTCACGAAGACGGCGAGTCCCGAGAGGAGGAAGAAGATGAGCGGGAGGTAGGAGTCGGTGAACGCGTCGAACGCCATCGGCTGCCCGAAGAGAAAGGAGAGCGCGTAGGCGAGCACCCAGCCAGTGATCACCAGGTAGTAGCCGAGGATCAGGCTGACGATGGCGACGATGATGAGGCCTGCAAATGCAAAACGCTGTTGTATCGACCGGAAGGCGGAGACCACGGACTTCCCCGTGGAACGGCCGATGGAGAGTTCGAGCATCATCAGGGGGATCCCGAAGAGGAGGACGGAGATCAGGTACGGGACCAGAAACGCCCCGCCCCCGTTGGCTCCCACGATGTAAGGGAACCGCCATACATTCCCTATCCCTACGGCCGAGCCGATGCTTGCGAGAATGAACCCCAGGGTCGACGACCACTGCTCTCTATCCTGAACCATCCGGAACCGGCCTCCGATCGACAGATGGGAGGCCGCCTTTATAAAATGCGTGTCCGCCCGGCCGGAACCGTCCCATCTTCCATGCTGCCGGCATCCTGCCGGGGCCGGGGGCAGCCTGTGCCGCCTTCCGCGACCGGTGCGCTTTAGTACCGGTGCTCCCCATACATCCGCGGTTGGAGCAGCATGAGCGCCGGTTGCCGGAACGATCCCGAAGGAGGCAAAGAAGGTTGAGCGGCCGGTATCCCTTCCTCATCTCGATACCCCACGGGGGCGTTTCTGTCCCGCCCGAGGTCCGGAGTCTCGTCAATCTATCGAGAAAAGAGATCGTCTTCAACAGCGATCCTCATACCCGCTCCCTCTACGGGTTTGACGACGCGGCGGAGGCGCTGGTCGACTTCGAGTTCTCACGGATCTTCGTCGACACCAACCGTCCGCCGTACGACTACCCGCCCCGGGCCCAGGACGGCGTGGTCAAGGTCATCACGCAGGACGGAACCCCGATCTACCGGAAGGGGCAGGTGCCCGGCAGGGAGATGATCGGGGCCCTCCTGCAGAACTACTACTACCCATTCCACGAGCGGCTGACCCGGGCCCTCGAGACCTGCGCCGTCGAGGTCGCCTTCGACTGCCACAGCATGCTGCCGTACTCACCGCCGGTCCGGCGGGACGCTGGGCTCCCGCGCCCTCTCTTCTGCCTGAGCAACCGCGGCGACCGGCATGGGAATCCCCGGAAGAAGGACAACTTCGTGACCTGCCCGCCGGAGTGGCTCCGGGCGCTCACGCGGGCGTTTCAGTCGGAGTTCGAGGGGGAAGGTAGGGTTGCGATGAACGACCCTTTCCGGGGCGGGTTCATATCGGCGGCACACTACCGGCGGGCGAGGACCCCCTGGGTCCAGGTCGAGATCAACCGCGGCCTCTACGAGACGGAAGGCCGTGAAGCCGACGAGGCGGAGCTCGCCGGGATCCGGGAGAGGATCTTCTCCGCTTTCGCCGGGTTCTGGGACGAAGTCTCGGGCTGAGAAGGCCCCGGATTTCAGCCGGATCCAGCCTCATTCTGCGAGATTTTCGGGGCCGAAGATACTATGCCGCCACAGCACCCACATATATACCGATGGATCGCCTGCACCTGATCCTGGAGCGTTACTTCGGGCATACGGCCTTCAACCCCTACCAGGAGGAGATCATCCGCGACCTCCTCGCCGGACGCGACGTCCTTGCCGTCCTCGCGACCGGAGGGGGCAAGTCGCTCTGCTACCAGGTTCCGGCGCTCATGGGCGACGGCGTCGCGCTGGTGATATCGCCCCTCATCGCCCTGATGAAGGACCAGGTCGACGACCTCCAGGCCCGCGGGATCGGGGCAGAAGCCCTGAACACCGCCTGCTCCTATGCGACGACCCGGAGGGTCCTCGCGGACCTCGAGGAGAACCTGGTCCAGGTCCTCTACGTCTCGCCGGAGAAGGCTGTCGGCGAAGATTTCCTTGCTCTTGCGGCCTCCCTCCCCATTACGCTGATCGCGGTCGACGAGGCGCACTGCATCTCGATGTGGGGGCACCAGTTCCGCCCTGAGTACCGGTCGCTCGCGGTCCTCAAGGAGCGGTTCCCGGCGGTGCCGATGGTCGCCCTGACGGCGACCGCGACCCCGGACGTCCGCGAGGATATCGTGCGGCAGCTTCACCTTGCGGAGCCTTCGGTCTATGTCGGGAGTTTCAACCGCGAGAACCTCCGCTACGCCGTCGTGCCGAAGGGAGAGGACGCATACGGGCAACTCCGCGACCTCCTCCGGCGCCGGAGGGAGGATGCCGGGATCGTCTATGCCGCGACGAGGGGGGGGACCGAGACGCTCGCTTCAAGGCTCCGGGCCGACGGCATCCCGGCGCTCCCCTACCACGCCGGGATGGCGGCGGCCGCCCGGGCGGAGACGCAGGACCGGTTCATCCGCGGAAAGGTCGGACTCATCTGCGCGACGAGCGCGTTCGGGATGGGCATCGACAAGCCGGATGTGCGGTTCGTCGTCCACTACGATATGCCGAAGACGCTCGAGGCCTACTACCAGGAGAGCGGCCGGGCCGGGAGGGATGGGGAGCTGAGCGACTGCATCCTCTTCTACCACGACGACGACGCAAAGCGCCTCCGGTCCCTCATCGACCGCGACCTCCCCTCCGAGTTCCAGCGCGAGGTCGCCCGGGCAAAACTGCAGAGCATGGTGGACTACTGCACCGCGGGGGGGTGCCGGAGGGAGCGGATCCTCGCCTACTTCGGGGAGCGTTACGATTCTCTCCCCTGCGGTGGGTGCGACGCCTGCGTCCCGGACCGGCCGGCCGGGAAGGCCCGGACCAGGTCCGGGAACCGCAAGCGCAGGGCCGTTCGCCCGGCATCCGGCTGAGCCACCGGTATCTCTCCCCCGGCTCTCCCCGGCGAAACACCTATTATGCATACAGCAAAGAGAGCCCTTGAGGAGTTTTCATGGCGAAGAAATTATACCGCTCACGAAACGACCGCTGGATCGCCGGCGTATGCGGCGGCATCGGGGAGTATATCGAGATCGACGCGAATGTCATCCGCGTGGTCTGGGCTATCGTCACCGCACTCACGGGGTTCCTTCCCGGCATTGCCGTCTACATCCTGCTCTGGATCATCCTGCCCCAGCGCGGGACGATGTATTCTACCGGGGGGACTGCTGAGGTCTGACACTCCCCACGGTGCTATTGGTTCGGAAGGTTCCAGCCCGACTGGAACCGGGCACCGCCACTGCCTGATAGTGGAGCGGTCCCGGTTGCCATCCATACTTCGCGTGATCCTATCGGTCCCGAACTCATCGCGGTACCTCTACCGCGCCCCCCCTTCCTGCAGACTCCTGATCGTATCCCGGAGCGCGATCGCCCGCTCGAAGTCCAGGCGTTCGGCCGCCTCCTGCATCTCGGCCTCGAGCTCGATGATCAGGTTCGGGATCTCCTGTTTCGGGACATGCCTGACGTCGGTGATATCGACCTCTCTCTCCCGGATCGGTTTTCTGACCGTCTGCGGCGTGATGCCGTGCCGGGCGTTGTACTCCATCTGCATCGCGCGCCGCCGCTCGGTCTCGGCCATCGCCTTCTTGATCGAGTCGGTCATGGTGTCGGCATAGAGCACCACCTTCGCGTTGACGTTCCGGGCGGCGCGGCCGATCGTCTGGACCAGGCTTCTCGCGTCGCGGAGGAACCCCTCCTTGTCGGCGTCGAGGATCCCCACGAGCCCGACCTCGGGGATGTCGAGGCCCTCGCGGAGGAGGTTGATCCCGACGAGGACATCGTACTTCCCGAGCCGGAACTGCCGGATGATCTCCGTCCGCTCGATGGTCTTGATCTCGGAGTGAAGGTAACGGGTCTTGATCCCCTGCTCGGCCAGGTACTCCGAGAGTTCCTCGGCGAGCCTCTTCGTGAGCGTCGTCAGGAGTATCCGGTCGCCGCGTTCGATGGTGACCCGGATCTCCCTCATGACATCCGGGATCTGCCCCTCGATCGGCCGGACCTCGACCGCCGGGTCGACGAGCCCCGTCGGCCGGATGATCTGCTCCGTCACGGTCGAGCGCTCCAGCTCATAGTCGCCCGGCGTCGCCGAGACGAAGATGACGTTTCGCATGTAGCCCGATAACTCGTCGAACTTCAGCGGCCGGTTGTCGAAGGCCGACGGGAGCCGGAACCCGTAGTCCACGAGCGACTTCTTCCGCGAGTAGTCGCCGTGGTACATCCCCCTGACCTGGGGCAGGGTCTGGTGGCTCTCGTCGATCACCATCAGGAAGTCCTCCGGGAAGTAGTCCAACAGGCAGTAGGGCTGTTCGCCGGCCTTCCGCCCGTCGAAATGGCGGGAGTAGTTCTCGATCCCCTTGCAGGTCCCGGTCTCGCGGATCATGTCGATGTCGTAGAGGGTCCGCTGGCGCAGGCGGTGCGCCTCGAGCATGCCGAGGTTCGGGAGCCACTCTTCGAGTTCCTCCCGGATCGAGATGATCGCCCGTTCTTTCTCCTCCTCCGGGGCGACGAAGTGGCGGGCCGGATAGACGAAGAAGTAGTCCATCGTCTCGAGCCGCTGGCCGGAGACCTTATCGATCTCGCTGATCCGGTCCACCTCGTCCCCGAAGAGCTCGATCCGGATGATGTTGTTGAAGTAGCCGGGGACGATATCGATCGTGTCCCCCTTCACGCGGAACCGCCCCGGCATCAGTTCGATGTCGTTTCGCTCGAACTGGATCTCGATGAGTTTCCTGATAATCTCGTCGCGCCGCATCCGGTCCCGGACCTTCACCTCAAACCCCATCCCCCGGAAGTTCGCGGGGTTGCCGAGGCCGTAGATGCAGGAGACCGAGGCGACCACGATGGTGTCGGGGCGGGAGAGGAGCGATGCGGTCGCCGCAAGCCGCATCTGCTCGATCTTGGGATTGATCTGGGCGTCTTTCTCGATGTAAAGGTCCCGCTTCGCGATGTATGACTCGGGCTGGTAGTAGTCGTAGTAGGAGACGAAGTACTCCACCCGGTTCTCCGGGAAGAACGACTTGAACTCGTTGTAGAGCTGGGCTGCGAGCGTCTTGTTGTGGGCTATGACGAGGGTGGGCTTCCGGACCGCCTCGATGACGTTTGCTATCGTGAATGTCTTGCCCGACCCCGTGACCCCGAGGAGGGTCTGGAACCGCTCGCCGCGAGTAATCCCGTCGACGAGGTCCCGTATGGCCCCTGGCTGCGATCCCGTGGGTTTAAAATCCGCGTTCAGATGAAATTCCGTCATGGTGCCACCGTCTTCTTCCGCAGGGTTCTATGGTAGGTGATCGCGAACCGGTGCGCCTCGTCGCGGATCTCCTGGAGGAAGAGCGACGCCTTCTCGTGCTTCTCAAGGGGCAGGGGATACGAGAATCCCGGCACGAAGACCTCCTCCTCGCGCTTCGCGATGGATGCGATCGGGACCCTGAGCCCGAGGTCTCTGAGCACCGCGGTTGCCGCTGCAAGCTGTCCCTTCCCGCCGTCGATGAGGATCAGGTTCGGGAGTTCGCCGCCCTCCTTCTGGAGGCGCGAGTAGCGGCGCCGGACCACCTCGGCGATGGCGGCGAAGTCGTCGACGCCCTCGACCGTCCGTATCGCAAAGCGCCGGTAGTTCTTCTTGTCGGGCTTCCCCCGGAGGAACCGGACCATCGAGCCCACCATCGCCGTCCCGGAGAGGTGGGAGATGTCGAAGCACTCGATCGCGACGGGAAGGTCGGGGAGGTGCAGGCGGCGCTTCAGCTCGTCCAGTTTGATCTGGTCTCCGAAGAACCCGATCTCGACGTTCTTCCTGACCAGGTCGAGGAGGTTCTTCTTCTCGCCCCGCTGCGGCACGACCGTCCGGACCTTCCTGCCGCCCCGGAGGTGGGAGAGATAGCCGGGAAGCGCGTCGTCCACGGGTTCGGGGAGGATCACCTCCTCAGGGGGCTCGTTCTCCGCGTAGTAGCGGGCGAGGAACTCCTCGAGAAACCCCTCCGTCTCGTCGAAGGTGTACTCGTGCTTCCCGGCAAGCGTTCCCCGGTCGACGTTGAAGAGCATCAGAAAGACGGTTCCCTCGCTCACGATATAGTTGACGATATCCTCGTTGTAGGTCTTCTGCCGGTCCACGTGCTGCCGCTCGCGCAGCCCTTCGAGAGCCGCGATCTGGTTGCGGAGCTCCATCGCCCGCTCGTACTCCTGCCGCTCTGCGTGCGCAGCCATCTCCTCGCGGAGCGTCCGGATGAGCCCGGCGATATCCCCTTTCAGGACCGCCTCGGCCCTTCTCGCCCGCTCCCGGTAATCATCCTCGCCGATCCTCCCCGTGCAGGGAGCGCTGCACGAGCCCATATGGGCACGGAGGCACGGACGCCGGGGGAGGCGGCGGCATGACCGGAGGCCGAAGAGCGATTTCAAGAGCCGGAGAAGGTCCTCGCGCTCCCGGCCGGAGACGAACGGGCCGTAGTATCGGCCGTTCCCGTCCGCCTGGCGGGCGGTATGAATCCGGGGGTAGGGCTCGTCGGTGACGTGGATGTAGGCGTACCTCTTCGCGTCCTTCAGATCGATGTTGTACTTCGGCTGGTGCTTCTTGATCAGGGTGTTCTCGAGGATGAACGCCTCGACCTCGGTGTCGGTGACGATGAAGTCGAGCCCGGCGATCGCGGCGACGAGTTTCTGTGTCTTCCTGTCGAGGTCGTGCCGGGAGAAGTAACTCGAGACCCGCCGCTTGAGGTTCTTTGCCTTCCCGACGTAGATGATGGTCCCCTCGCTATCAGAGAAGAGATAGCATCCGGGCTCGGTCGGCAGGGTTGACGGGTCGATCATGTGTGTGAGACAGGGCGGTGGATCGCACGCGAAGACGCGAAGACGCGAAGGAAACCGCTAACACTGTTTCCAACTTCGCGGCTTCGCGCTTTCGCGTGAGTCAGTTCTGGTGGATTCAACAAAGCCGATATCTCGCGCCTTCGCGTGAGCGAACCGTTATAGGGACATTGACATGATTTCGCGCGAGGGGGCAGGCCGGGATGTGCGAAGAGATCAAGTGTCATCTTTTGCCAGGATCTCCTTTAAGAACGCACCCGTGTAACTCCCCGCCACCGCCGCGACCTCCTCGGGGGTTCCCGCCGCGATGACTTCCCCGCCGGCGTCCCCGCCCTCGGGGCCGAGGTCGATGATATGGTCGGCGGACTTGATCACGTCCAGGTTGTGCTCGATCACCACCATCGTGTTCCCTCTTGCCACCAGGTCGTCGAGGACGGCGATCAGGTTCTTCACGTCGTGGAAGTGCAGCCCGGTCGTCGGTTCGTCGAGGAGGTAGATCGTCTTGCCCGTCGCCCTCTTCGCAAGCTCGCGGGTCAGTTTGATCCGCTGCGCCTCACCGCCGGAGAGGGTCGTGGAGCTCTGGCCGAGTTTGATGTAGCCAAGGCCCACCTTTGAGAGCGTCTCGAGCTTACCCCGGATCGAGGGGACGTTCTCGAAGTGTTCGATCGCCTCCTCGACGCTCATGTCGAGGACCTCGGCGATGGACTTACCCCGGTACTTCACCTCCAGGGTCTCGCGGTTGTAGCGGGTCCCCTTGCACTCCTCGCACTCGACGTAGACGTCGGGGAGGAAGTTCATCTCGATCTTGATGAGGCCTTCGCCCTGGCATGCCTCGCACCGGCCGCCTTTGACGTTGAACGAGAACCGGCCGGGCTTGTAGCCCCGCACCTTCGCCTCCTGCGTCTCGGCAAAGATCTTGCGGATCTCGTCGAAGACCTTGGTGTAGGTTGCCGGGTTCGAGCGCGGCGTCCTCCCGATCGGACTCTGGTCGATGACGATCACCTTGTCGATCTCGTCGTCGAAGACCAGGCTGTCGTGCTCCCCCGGGCACTCCCGGGAGCCGTGGAGGTCCTGCATCAGCGCCCGGTAGAGGGTATCGTAGATGAGCGTCGACTTCCCCGACCCCGATACCCCGGTGACGACCGTCAGGACCCCGATGGGGATATCGACATCGATGTCTTTTAAGTTGTTCTCCCGGCAGCCGGAGAGCCGGATGAGCCGGTCGCTCCGGCGGCGCTCGGCGGGCGGATCGATCCTCAGGTCGCCTGAGAGGTAGCGCCCCGTGATCGAGGCAGGGTTCGCGGCGATGGCGTCGGGGGTCCCTTCCGCGACGACATGGCCGCCGTGGAGCCCGGCGCCGGGGCCCATGTCGACGACCCAGTCGGCGCTCCGGATCGTGTCCTCGTCGTGCTCCACCACGACGAGGGTGTTGCCGAGATCGCGGAGATGCTGCAGGGTCTCGAGCAGTTTCCTGTTGTCCCGCTGGTGCAGTCCGATCGAGGGCTCGTCGAGGACGTAGAGCACCCCGGTCAGGTTCGACCCGATCTGGGTCGCAAGCCGTATCCGCTGGGCCTCCCCGCCCGAGAGGCTGCCTGCGCTCCGCGAGAGGGTCAGGTAGCCGACCCCGACCTGTGCGAGGAACTCGAGCCGGGCGACGATCTCTTTCAAGACCTGCTTTGCGATCTCGTGCTCGCTCTCGGTCAGTTCCAGCGTCCGGAAGAACGCAAGCGCTCCCGTGACGGAGAGGTCGGTCACTTCGACGATGGACTTCCCGGCGACCTTCACGGCGAGGACCTTCTCTTTGAGCCTCTTGCCCCCGCACTTCGGGCAGGGGAGGACCCGCATGAACTTCTCGAGTTCCTGGCGGCGGTACTCCGACTGGGTCTGGTGATAGAGCCGCTCGGCCTGCGGGGCGAGCCCTTCCCACGTCCCGGAACGCGACCATGCGTCCCCGTTCTTCATGTTCATCGAGAGGCGGAGCTGCTCGGGCGAGCCGTACATCAGGGCGTTGTACTGCTCCCCGGTGAGGTCTTTGATCGGGGTTAAGACCGAGAACCCGAAGTGTTTGGCAACACCGCCGAGATACTGGCTCCGGTAGCCGTCGAGGAAGTTCCGGTAGAGGGCGACGGCCCCGTCGGCGATGCACTTCTCCTTATCAGGGATGATCAGGTCGGGATCGAACTCCATCCTGATCCCGAGACCGTTGCACTCCTCGCAGGCGCCGAACGGGCTGTTGAAGGAGAACATCCGGGGCTGGAGTTCCTCAAACGCCATCCCGCAGACCGGGCAGGCGAGGAGCGACGAGAAGGTCTCCTCGTCCCCATCGGCATCGACGGCGATGACGAGGCCTTCGGACTTCGCAAGGGCGTTCTCGACGGCCTCGACGAGCCGTGAGCGCTCGTCGACGGAGAGCCGGTCGATGACCACGTCGATGTCGTGCTTCCGGTAGCGTTCGAGAACGATCTCCTCGTCGGTCCGGTGGATCTCGCCGTCGACCCGGACCCGGGTGTAGCCTTCACGGTCGAGGTCCTTGAAGACCTGCTGGTAGGTCCCCTTCTTCTGCCGGACGATGGGGGAGAGGATCGTGACCGTCCCGGCCATCGCCGAGGCTATGCGATCGGCGATCCTCTCCGGCGACTGTGCCTCGATACGGATATGGTGCTCCGGGCAGAACGGCGTCCCTATCCGGGCGAAGAGGAGCCGGAGGTAGTCGTAGATCTCCGTGACCGTGCCGACGGTGCTCCGGGGGTTCTTCGACGTCGTCTTCTGCTCGATGGAGATGGCGGGCGAGAGCCCGTCGATGCTGTCGACGTCCGGCTTGCTCATCAATCCGAGGAACTGCCGCGCGTAGGCGGAGAGCGACTCCACGTAGCGACGCTGCCCTTCGGCGTAGATGGTGTCGAAGGCAAGCGTGGATTTCCCCGATCCGGAGACGCCGGTGAGGACGATGAGACTGTCACGCGGGAGTTCGACTGTGATGTCTTTGAGGTTATGCTCCCGCGCCCCCTTGATGACGATCTTCTTCATTGGTGCGCGGAGATATGTTTGTCCTGCTACCTCATAGCCGTTTGCCGATGCCAAACTTTAAATAAAATCGTGAACTGGAGGCGTGAGCGCCGGCGGATTTCCGGGGTTTTTGTAGGGCGCGACGGTCCCTCAGGACCGGAGCGTGAGCACCGCTAGGTGCGAGCCGCGAAGAGTACGAAGTTCGGTAAATGGATGTGCAACGCTCCTTCGCGGCTTCGCGCTCTTCGCGTGAGGCCGCGTCATCGCTCATAAACTGTCAGCTCACGCGAAGCCGCGAAGGACGCGAAGAATGGTAGATGGATATGATACTCTCCTTCGCAGCTTCGCGTCTCTTGCATGAGACAGTATCGCTATCCCCATTCACAAACTCACGCGAAGTAGGGATTCAATGTGCGAAAACAGGCTCTTTGAGCGCAGTGCGGGGCATCCCCGGCCACGGGCCCGGCTCTCCGTACCGGGCCCCGGACCGACGTTCATCTTGGTTCTTCCGGGAGGCTCACCGCTCCGCGCGGCGCTCCCAGTAGGGTGTATACCCGTAGTGGCTGTACATGCCGGTGAGCCACCCGCGCTCGGCGGTCGTCGGCCAGTTGCCCTTGTCGAAGCCGGGCGCGTTCTCCAGCCGCTCCTTCGTCACGTCGAGGGTGAAGGAGTCGTTCCCCGGGTTGTACTGCAGTGCCTCCCAGGGGATGGCGAAGAGTTTATCCCCGAACCCCAGGAAGCCCCCGAACGAGAGGGCGGCATAGGCGATGCAGCCTTCGTTGATATCGATCATGACGTCCTTGATGTTCCCGAGGTCCTCGCCCCGCGGGTTCCTGACCGAGTAGTCCGCAAGATCTTTTCCCCGTATAAAATCCCGCACCTCTGTCTGTGTGGTAACTCCTCTCATGTGTATCATCTCCGTATCTGGTGGGACAGGGTGTCCCACGGCAAGAGAGTCAATACAGGCCGCGCAATATTTAATATTTCCGACGAGGTATTTTATTCCTAGTATAATCCTGCATTATCGCCTTCTGTGAAAAACCGCCCCGGAAGAATCCCAATTCCGGTAAAACCAGTGCTTTGCCTCTTCCGCCTCCCGGTCCGTGGAGTCGTTCTCTCTCCGGCAGGAGCAGGCCTTCGGTGCCCGTATCGTTACGACAGAACGGTCTCACCCACGCCGACGCGTGCGGGTATAGTCCTGGATATGAAAAGGTGCCGGGGCACCGCAACGTCACCTGCGATCGATCGAGGAGTCATCGGATGCACCTGGCCGGTCGTCGCCTTTGAGACCGTAGTGCTTCCGGAGAAACTCCCTGACGCTCAGCGATGCGACGTACCCCCGGTCCAGTTCCGTGAGGACGCCGTCAATGATCCGCGCTTGATCCGCGATCTTCCTGGCAACCTCGCCGTCCTCCAGGCCAGCAAGCCCGAGGATGACGGCGAGCGGGTTTTTGATCCGGTCGCCGAGGCAGGCGAGGTGCTCGATGTTCTCGTCAAGCTGCGCGCAGACGCCGTGCCGCAGGTCGCCGCCGGCCCCATCGTGCACGGCCGCGACGATCCCGGCGAAACCGCCTTCACCGTCGTCGACCGGCAAGAACGCGACGACCGCGGCAACAGGCCGGTTCTGCGCATCGAGGAAGGTCACCTCCATCGAGCGCATATCCCCGGCGGGGCGTTCCAGCCCCATCTCACCGTCGGAGGCACGACCCCGGAAACAGGCCTTCTGGAACTCGACAACGGAATCCGATGCCATAATGGAAGAGAGGTGTAATCCTGGCAGACTGTCGGGGTCATAGCCGAGGAGGTGCCGCACGGGGGGGCTTGCCGACATTATCATGAGGTCGGGATCGAGGGATATTACCGGGTCGGAGGAGACGGCAGCGAGAACGCCATACAGTCGCCGGCAATCCTGAAGGCCCGCCTCCCCGCGGCTGCAATCAGGGCTGATGTGGTAGGTGTCCAGGCGCGCGCCCCGGC
This sequence comes from Methanoculleus caldifontis, assembly GCF_032842345.1. Taxonomy (NCBI): domain Archaea; kingdom Methanobacteriati; phylum Methanobacteriota; class Methanomicrobia; order Methanomicrobiales; family Methanomicrobiaceae; genus Methanoculleus; species Methanoculleus caldifontis. Next base: position 236,116 of record NZ_WBKO01000002.1, read on the forward strand.
CCGGCCCGTCGGGGATCACGGTGCTCGAGTACTCCACCCAGACCCTTCTCTCCCGGGTGCGGGCGATACAGTACCGCCTGGCCGGGATCGCCTCGTCAAAGAAGCAGGATACGATGAAATCCTCTTTGAGAGTCTCGCCCTCAAGGAGACAGGGAGAGATGCAGCGGGAGACGAACTCCACGGCATTCATGCCGATAGTTTCGTACCGGCTTACCCCGAAGAGCCCCTCCATAGCATCGTTCACCCATGCGACGGTCTGGTCAGGCCCGATTACGACGATCCCGTCATCGAGCCTCTCAAGCAGCAGCGCCAGGAGATCCCGGACAGATCCTGCCGCAACGCGGGACTTGCCCTGTGCGCAGCAACTGTCGTAATAGAGCAGTATCCCGGCTACCTGCTCCAGTTCGGATTTCCGGCTTCCGGTTCTGTTGCAATCCATACCTGCCGCCCCCCGGATAATGTGTTCGTTTCCCCAGGTATACATTGAAAATATCCGGTATAAATGGCTTTCTTACGGTTTCGCCGAAAGAATACAGTTCTTTTGCAGGATTACAACGCCGTTGGAGCCCGTACAATAGTACTGTACAATTTCGGTCAGAATGGAATATTTCGCCCGTTCTGGATCGTGTACATATGCAACCCCAACAACTCATTGTGTCGATACTTGTAGTTACGCTCTCCGGAGCGCTCAAACTACAGTTTGCATACGGATTCCTCGGCGATCACGTGCCGATCACCGAGTTTTTCGCCATAGCGCTCATCGCATATGCAGCCTATGCGTTCGACCGCGGCGTGGAGAATAAAGAAGATGAGAAACGGGGGAGCGGATTCAGGAAAGCGCTCCTGGTGACGGCAGTTCTCGCCACAATCGGCGCTTTCGCGCTCTACCCGAACCCCGCCCTTCTCGTGCCCTTCCTCGTCGCGTACCTGTATGCGAAAGGCATTGGAGGTTACAGGCTGAAGGGAAGTATGGGAGTGAAGAACTGTATCGTCGCCCTCACCTGGTCGCTTAGCATCCTGATCTTCCTCGGCACCTTCAGCCTGCCCGTCATGCTGGTCTGCCTCTTCTTCTTCTGCAAAAGTTTCGTCAACACCGTCATCTATGACGTCCGCGACGTCGAGAAGGATAGATCCGCAGGAATTCTGACGATCCCGACGATCCTCTCCCGCGTACAGGTCACCGCCCTGCTGCTCGGCCTCAGCCTCATCGCCCACACGGCGGTCTTTGGAGCGTATTTTGCAGGCCTTATCGCGGGCATCGACGTCCTCTTCATCAGCCTGATCCACAGTTCCTTCTACATCGTCGCTTACTGCAACCACTTCGAGATGTTCAGGAACGCATTCGTCGACGGGGAATGGATCATCTATGCAGGTTACACGATCCTGCGAGACTGCGCCCTATAGTGGCGGATGAGATCCTTCCCAAATTTTATTGCTTCAGGGGAGGTTGCGATGAGATCCCGCGTGAAGTCGTAACTTCCTGATTTATAGAAGAATCCGATTGAGAGGAAAGTGTCGGTGACGGTGGCAGCGATCCCGGGGGTTTCCGGGGCGAGGTACATCTCAATATTACCGTAGTTCCTGAGCGGGTAGGCCGAAACGATATCAAAGACCTCCTGCGTAACCACCAGTGAGATCGTCTCAACACTCTCTGCAAGGGTCAGAAAAAACTCGGGATAATCGGGGAAGAGGATCGGCGAGACACCGTAGATCTCCCTCGTGCCTTTTAAGTGATCAATAAACACCCGGTGCGGTTTTAGGATGTCGGACGGTTCCGAAGCGACGAGCCGGGCATCGCTGATCTCGCAGAGCCGGAGAGCGAACTCATCCGGGAGGGTGATGGTGTGGTCCGGAAAGGCTTCGTAGAGCATCCGGAGGGTGTCGATGCTCTCCTTGAACCTCTCGAAGATGATGAGGTAGGCGTGTCCCCTGTCGGTCAGCAGGACCTCGCCGTCGGCCTCCCTGACAAAACCCACCTTCTTGAGGGAGTTGACGGTGAACGCGTAGGTCGAGGACGGGATATGCCTCTTGATCTCGTCTTTGGACTCCTGGCGGAGGAGTGCATCCAGAACCTCGATCCGGCGCTCGCTCGAGAAGACCTTCATGAAATCGGTAATCTTCATGTATCTTTTAATAATTCGTCGATAGCGTCAGATTAATCTTCTTCTTTGAGAGACGGTATAAGGAATACGCCGTGATGCCCGCAGGCGATCGGAGCGGGACCGCCATCACGGCAGACGAGGACTGCTCTTAAACCCATGAACGTCAACTGGCGAGCCATACCCCAGGCGAACAACACCCTGGCCGCCCTCTTTGCGGCGTGCGAATCCCACGGCTATCACCTCGAGGTCACCGACGAGCCGCTCCCCGATGTCACCGTCTACAGCCTAAACTCCATCAACGAACGCCTGTACCGGGACGAGATCGCGGAGGCGGACTGCGTAACGATTGCCGGAGGGCCTCACCCCTCGGCCTGCTACCGCGAGGTGGCGGAGTACGCCGATTACGTCGTCGTCGGGGAGGGGGAGTACACCCTCCCCGCCCTCCTTGCCGCCATCGAGGAGGGGAGGGACCCGCCTCCCGGCGTCGCCACCGCCGCGGGCTACACGCCCGCCGACCACACCGTCCTCCTCGACGGCTACCCGCCGTTCGGACAGATCAAGGGTTTTGTCGAGATCAGCCGGGGATGCCCGTTCTCCTGCGGCTACTGCCAGACCCCGCGCCTCTTCGGGCGGTGCATGCGCCACCGCGCGATCGACGAGATCGCCCGCTACGCCTCGCGCTACCGGGATATCCGGTTCGTCACCCCGAACGCCTTTGCCTACGGCTCCGACGGCGTCCACCTCAGACTCGACAAGATCGAGCGTCTCCTCCGGAGCCTCGACGGCCGCGTCTACTTCGGCACCTTCCCCGGCGAGGTGCGTCCGGAGTGCGTTACGGAGCGCTCCATCGAGCTCATCACCGGCTACTGCGCGAACACCCGCCTGCACTTCGGGGCCCAGTCAGGGAGCGATGCGGTGCTCCGCCGCCTGCACCGGGGGCATACCGTCGAGGACGTCGTCCGCGCCGTCGACCTCTGCCGGGATCACGGGCTCGTCCCGGTCGTCGACTTCATCCTGGGGCTGCCGTTTGAGAGCGACGACGACCAGCGCGCAACGCTCGGCCTCGTGAAGATGGTCACCCGGGCGGGGAAGGCGCACATCCACTACTTCATGCCGCTGCCAGGGACCCCGCTCCAGAACGGCCGCCCCCGGAGGCTCCTTCTGGAAACAGAAAAAACTCTCGGCAAACTGGCACTCGGCGGCAGGATAACCGGCTCCTGGATGGATCATGAGATAAGGTTTTTTAGACACACTTCTCATCTATAGAGCATGATGGATGTGCTACTCCTAGCAGATCTGCACGGTAACTACGGGAAGCTTGACGCTTTTCTCAGCTACGACTATGATGCAGTCATCATTGCAGGCGACATCACCAACTTTGGTCCACTCGAACCTGTAGATTCGGTACTCTCGAATTTCGAGGTACCATGCTTTGCGATCCCCGGGAACTGCGATCCCCGCGAGATTATCGATGTGCTCGAACGGTCCGAGGCAATCTGTCTCCATGATTCGTGGCTTGCCCTCGGCAAGGTGACGCTCGCCGGCCTTGGGGGTTCGAACAAGACCCCCTTCGGTACGCCGTTCGAGCTGCCTGAAGAGGAGATCGACAGGAAGCTCACCCGGATCGTCGACCACATGGACAAGAACATCCACAACGTCCTCCTCTGCCACGCTCCGCCCTACGAAGCGCTGGATATGGTCGGGGAGGAACACGTCGGAAGCCGGAGCATCCGGAAGCACATGACCCGATTCGATCTGGTCTGCTGTGCCCACATCCATGAGGCACGGGGTATCACCGAGGTCGACGGCGTCACCGTCGTCAACCCCGGACCCGCCTCAGAGGGGTACGGGGCTCTCATCCACTTCGGAAAAGAGCCAAAAGATATCCATATCGATCTTATCTCTGTTTAAAGAGCAGCATTTCAAGATACGAGGTGTAGATTGGTGGACCTTCTACACCCAGTTCTTTTGCGATCGTTCCGATCCTTTCGGCAGCATCCTCGTTTGCACCGTCCGTCAGGATCTCGATCTCGATGTAGGTCCCCAGACCCTCGACGTCGTCGAGGGTCACCGTGACGTCTCCCATCTCGTAGAACTCCCGGACTTTCGAGACCACGGCGGCCCGCTTAAAGCCGAGACGGGAGAGGATCTCCTCAAGGGCCTCGCCCGAGGCCACGCCGAGGTTGAACTCTTCGCGGGCCTTTGCGCTCCCGACCCTGACCTTCGGCCCTTTGTAGGTCACGGTAGACCCGGAATCGTCGTACCTGACCCGCAACGCCTCGTCGGTCTCCCCGAAATCGCGGTGGGGGGCATTGTAGTAGACGTCGCGCTCCTGCTGCCTCTTCGCCATCCGCACTCCCTGCCGCTCGAGCCGGTCTTTGACGTCCCCCGGCTCCGGGACCGCAAACTTTGCCTCTACTTCGAACATTCCAATCGCATCAGTCTGTCTCTTTTGAGCGCTGATAAACCCTCACCGGCCGGCCTTCCGGCGGACCAGGTCCTGCTGCCGCCGCGCGGCGGAGAGAAGGGCGTCGTCCCCGAGGTGCTCCGCAGAGGCGACCGCCCGTTCCGTCATCACGAGAGCCGTGCCGTAATCCTCGCGATGGTAGAACCGGAGGCCCAGCTCGAGATTCAGGTCCGCGGCCTTCGCGTGGTCCCGCGCGTGGAAGAAGTGGCAGGCGAGCGAGAGGAGGACGTGCAGCCTGCCGGAGAGGCGGTGCATGGAGCGCTCGAAGCAGCCCGCCGCACGGGCGTTCAGCGCGATCTTCGCGTCCGCGGAGAGCGCGTGCCTGCAGTGCTCCTGCAGGAGGGGGTGGGCGAAGGCGTACTCTCCGCCCGGAAGCCTCCGGAATATGCCGCTCTCCTGCAGCCGTTCCGTCACCAGCGCCGGGCCGGTCCCCTCCGGATCGAGCATGCAGGCCATGACCGGCACCGGGAACGGGGGATGTAAGACGCAGAGGTTCTCCGCCCATGCGCAATAAGGGCCGGAGAGCGTGGCAAAGGCGAGCGCTGCCGGGTCCGGCGCCCCGGCGAGGAGATCCGCGATCGTCTCTGCGGTGGGAGCAAGATCGCGGCGGCGCAGGGCGTTGAAGCAGGCCATGAGGCTGAAGGGGTCGCTGCTGGCCGCTTCGAGGAGGTCGGCGGCTGCTTCGTCGATTGCGAGACCGAACCGCCTCCGCGCAAGCTCCCGGATCTCGTCTCCCCGCATTCCCTGGAGGGGCAGTTCCACAAGGTCGGGGGCGCCGATCTCTTCGAAACGGCCGGCCCCATCTCCTGTCCGGCAGGTGAAGGCGAGGAGGATGCCGGCCGGGAGGTCGTGCGCGATGTCGCCAAGGAGCCGGCGATCGAGGGCCGAGGCGAGGTGGACGTCTTCGAGCAGCACCGCCGCGACCCGCCCTGTCCCGCTCGCCCGTCTTCCTAGCTCGCGGAGGAGCTCGAGGAACGCCTGGCGCACCCTGTCGTACCCGACCTCGGGCGAGCGGGCGAAGATGCCGATGACCTCCTCCCCGGACTTCGAGAGGAGGCCGACCGGCTCCACCGGGGCGGCGTACTTCTCGAGCACGTCGTCGGCATACCGGATCGCCTCCCGGATACCCTCGTGATCGAGGGTCTCCTTAAACCTCCCCGACGCGGCGCACCGCGCGAGGTCGCCGACGAGTCCGCGGAACGCGGAGAAGATCATCCCGGGAAGATCGAAGACCTCCGCCCTGAGAACCGGGGATTGCAGCCCCCCGGGAAGTTCCCGCACGTCGTACGCGAGCCGGTTGACGAGAGAGCTCTTCCCGATGCCGGGCGGGCCGGAGATCATCACCGCCTGCCCGCGCTCTCCTGCCCCGGCGAGCATGGCACCGAGCCGCTCGCGCTCCTCAACTCTGCCGCAGAACTCTTCCGGCGGACAGGGGGCGTAGGAGACCCCCACCGTCTGCTGCTGCACCTCGTCCATGATCCTGCCCCCGATCGAACCCCGGGTTACTTCAACATTTGGGCCGGCATGGCCGGGAGACTACGGGGGGCCATGAGCGGGAAACCCCGGCAACGCTCGTCGAATCGCTCGATCCCGGGCAGGAGAGGTCCGGCTCCACCGCGGATGGCCGCCGGGGGGCCACGGTAAACACTATAAATACCAATCCATCCAAATAAATTGGAACAACGAGACGCAGGGGTGCGGCGGACCGGCACGGGAGGCGTACCGGGAACCGCAACGCAATCTGCAAAACAAGGTGAATGGAATGGCACTTCAGGAAGGAGATTTTATCAGGCTCAGGTACACCGGCAGCTTCGGTGAGAATATCTTCGATACCACGGATGAGGAGCGCGCAAAGGAAGAGGGGATCTACAACCCGCGGGCGGATTACGGCCCGGTCACTATCCGCCTGGGGAGCCACCATGTCATCGTCGGCCTTGAAGACGAGCTGATGGGCAAGGAAGTCGGCGCCGAGGGCGAGGTCGACGTCCTGCCCGAGAAGGCGTTCGGGGCACACGAGAACGAGGAAGTGCGGTCCGTCCCGGTCACGCAGTTCCGCGAGAAGGCGAGGAAGGGAATGCGGGTCGAGATCGAAGGCCGCGAGGGACTCGTCGTCGATATCATCGGCAGGCGTGCCGTCGTCGACTTCAACCACCCGCTGGCGGGAAAGACCCTGCACTACTCCTACACGATCGTCGAGAAGGTCGAGGACCCGATTGAGCAGATCAAGGGCCTCATCAAGCTCTACGCGGGCCGGTCCGACATCGGGATCACCATCGCCGAAGGGACCGCGGAACTCGCGCTCCCCGCGGCGATCACCTACGACCGCCGGTGGATGGTCTGGCGGGGCACGCTCGTCCGCGAGATCTTCGAATACAACCCCGAAGTCACGAACGTCGTCATGAAGGAGACGTTCCCGCGCCCGGCCACTCCGGCGGCTGCGGCCGAGGCCCCTGAGGCCGAGGAAACGGCGGAAGAGACGACCGAGGAGTAAGGCTCCCCGGTTCCGATTTTTTGTTTTTTTGAAGGGTTTTTGCGCTGAGCGGTGCCTCTGGATGTGGGCTGCTGCTGTCTTGAGCACTCTGTCCCACTCTGGTCCGCTGTTTGTCCGATACGCTGCGTGACGGGTGAGAGTGTGGCGGTTGAAAGCGACCATAGGGAAATCCCGATGCAGTAAGTCGGCAGGGACCGTGCTCCTGCTCATACGATCTCACGCGAAGGCGCGAAGGCGCGAAGTGCGGCGGTTCGTAGAACCGGAGTTCGAGAACAAAACCCCATACACTGGACCGTGGGGATATCGCCATTGGGGGTGGGGTTTCAGGGGAGGGGGCAAGCCCCTCCCCTGTCTCCGCCATATCCTGAGGCACCTGTTACCCCCACCCCGCCCGGCCTTGGCCTCCTCGCTCGCACCTGCGGTGCTCATGCCCCGGCCCCATGGCCCGTCGCACCCCGCCCCGAGGGGCGGGGGCAGTGGTGGCGATATACCCGGTGGAAATCCGTGCCCGTAGATCCACCGCTGACTGAAGCGGATTGTTCAGCAGGAGTGTGGGAATGTTCAAAGCGTTTTGGAGCACGACCCCCGAAGCGACCGTATCCGCCCGGCAGTACTCTTCTTTAGGTACCGGGCCGAATGTATTCTGGAACCCATGGCGACATTACAGGGAATGAGCGGGGTCGATCTTCGGGCGCTGGTAGCGGAGGCTGCCGATCGCCTCCCGCTCTGGGTCGGCAAGATCTACCAGTTCGATGCAAAGACCCTCGGCATCAGGCTGAACGGGGAAGACCGGGCCAAATACCAGTTCCTCATAGAGACCGGGCGGCGCGCCCACTTCGTCGCGGAGTTCCCCACGCCCCCGAAGAACCCGCCGAGTTTCGCGATGCTGCTCCGGAAGCACCTCGAGGGCGGGAAGGTCCTCGGCATCCGCCAGCTCGGGATCGAGCGCACCTTCAGCATCGATATCGGGAAGAGGGAGACGACCTACCACCTCATCATCGAGCTCTTCGACGAGGGGAACGCGGTCCTCTGCGACGAGGGCTACACGATCGTCAAGCCCCTCTGGCACCACCGGTTCAAGAACCGGGAGGTGGTCCCGGGCGTGGTCTACGCCTTCGAGGGCTCCGACTGCTCGGCGCTTCCGCCGGAAGAGTTCCAGAAGATGCTCGGCGGGTCCGACCGCGACATCGTCCGGACGCTCGCCGTCGGGTGCATGCTCGGCGGCGCGTATGCCGAGGAGGTCTGCCGGATGGCGGGCGTCGAGAAAAGCGCCCCTGCCGCCGAAGTGGACGCAGAGCCCTTGCGGGAGGCGTTCGACCGGCTGATGGCCGACGTCTCGCGGCGGGCCGAGCCGGTGATCACCCGGTCGGGCTGCTGGCCGGTGGTGCTTGCCGGCGACGAGGTCCGCGAGCGGTTTGCGACCTTCAGCGAGGCTCTCGACGCGTTCTACCCGAAGATCGTGGGGAAGAAAGAGGAAGAGGAGGCCGCAGCCGGAAAACCCCGCCTCTCCCAGGAAGAGGTGATCCGCCTCCGCCAGGCGGAGGCCATCAAGGGGTTCGAGAAGAAGATCGAGCGGAACGAGCGGTTCGTCGAGGTGCTCTACGAGAACTACACGCCTGTCACCGGGATCATCACGACGCTCGATGCCGCGAGCAAGACCCGCTCCTGGCAGGAGATCGAGCGGATCCTCAAATCGAGCGGCGATAACCCGGCGGCGAAGATGGTCCGCGCGGTCCACCCCGCGGAGGCGGCGGTGGAGGTCGATCTATCCGGCGAGCGGGTGAAGATCTACGTCCACGAGACGATCGAGCAGAACATCGGCCGCTACTACGACCAGATCCGGAAGTTCAAGAAGAAGAAGACGGGCGCGCTCGCGGCCATGGAGAAGCAGATCGCCGCAAAGCCCCGGCAGAAGCAGAGCCTTGCCCTCCAGAAGAAGCGGTGGTACCACCGGTTCCGCTGGTTCACGACCTCCGACGGCGTCCTCGTCATCGGCGGCCGGGACGCCTCCCAGAACGAGGAGCTCGTCAAGAAGTACATGGAGGGCGGAGACCTCTTCGTCCACGCCGACGTCCACGGCGGGAGCGTCGTCATCGTGAAGGGCGCGACGGAGCGCCTGGACGAGGCCGTGCGGTTCGCCGCCTCCTACTCCAACGCATGGAAAGTCGGGCACTTCACCGCGGACGTCTACGCCGCCCGCCCCGACCAGGTGAGCAAGACGGCCGAGTCCGGCGAGTACGTGGCCCGGGGCGCCTTCATCGTCCGGGGAGAGCGGCAGTATTTCAGGAACGTCCCCCTCGGGGTCGCGATCGGTCTTGCAACGGCGCCCGCGGTCGCCGTCATCGGCGGCCCGCCGGAAGCCGTCACCGGGCGCGTGGAAGCATGGGTGGAACTCCGCCCCGGCCAGTTCGAGCCGAACGACACCGCAAAGAAGGTCGTCCGAACACTCAGGGAGAAACTCCCGACCGAAGACCTCAAGGGACTCAAGAACGCGCTGAACACCGAGGCGGTCGCCGCGTTCGTCCCGCCGGGAGGCTCGGATATCGTAGAACCATGAAGGCCGAAGTCAAGGAGTTGCGCAGGCTGTTCGGGGAGATACGCCTCTTCCCCGAGACGCTCGACGACATCTGGCACCTCTCCCACCTGGTCGGGCCGGGGGACCTCGTCTTTGCCACGACCTTCCGGAGCGTGGAAGGGGCGGCCGACAAACTCCGCCCGGAGAAGATCGAGAAGCGGCCGGTCCGGCTCGGGATCCGGGTCGAGAAGGTGGAGTTTCACCAGCACACGAACCGGCTCCGTATCGGGGGGATCATCGAGAGCGGTGTGGACGTCGCCTTGCATCACACTCTCAACGTCGAATCGGGGTTCGAGATCTCGGTCGTCAAACAGTGGCGGCCCGTCGACTGCGAGCGGATACGGCGGGCGATCGATGCCTCCGCGTACGGCGTGGTCCACGTCGTGAGCGTCGAGGAGGGGGAGGCAGAGATCTACCGCCTGCGGCAGTTCGGCCCGGAATGGGTGACGACGATCACGGCCGGGAGCAGCAAGGGCGCGGACGTCGGCACCCGGTCAGCGCTCTTTGAGAGGACGCTCGAACCGCTCGCCGCGGTCACGGGCCCTCTCGTCGTCGCGGGGCCGGGGTTCGTGAAGGACGAGTTCGCGAGTTACGTGAAGGCCCGTGCGCCCGGGCTCGCCGAGCGGATGGTCGTCGTCGAGACCCGGCGCATAGGACGGGGCGCCGTGCAGGAGGTGATCGGGCAGGGGATCCTCGAGCGGCTGCTCGGCGACCTCCACCTTGCCCGCGAGGTCCGGCTGATGGACGAGGTCCTCCTCCGGATCGCGACCGAAGGAGCCGTCGCCTACGGTCTCGCCGAGGTGCATAAGGCGGTCGATTACGGTGCGGCCGAGACGGTGCTGGTCGCCGACACCCTTCTCCGGGACGAAGGGGCGACCCGCGTCATCGAGGAGGCCGAGCACGTCAACGCAACGGTCGTGGTGCTGAGCACCGAGTTCGAGCCGGGAGAACGCCTCGCAGCCCTCGGCGGCGCCGCGGCGCTCCTGCGGTATAAGATCGAGTGAGGCCGGGCGGCCGTCAGTGGACGGTGAACCGGCCCATCTTCTCCTTCAGCGAGAGGGTGAGGGCGTTCATCTCCCGTGCGCCCTCCGCGACGGCCCCGGCCGACCCGCTCACGTCCCGGACCAGGCCGGCGTTCTTCGTCACGAGTTGCCGGGCCGTCCGCGTCATGGCCGTCGCCTCATCCATCGTCGCCATTACGCTGTTCGAGATCCGGGCCTGCTCCTCTGTCCCCCGTGCAATCTGCGCGATCCCCTCCGCGCTCTCCCCCGCTTTTCCTATGATGGCGTCGAGCATGCCGATGATCTCCTGGACCATCTCGATCCCGCCGGTCACCTCGTCGAAGGCGTGGCGCATCTTCTCCGACGTCCTCCGGCTGTCCCTCTGGATCCTCTCGATCAGGTCGTCGATCTCCCGCGTCGCCCCTTTCGCCTGGTCGGCGAGGTTCTTCACCTCGTCGGCGACGACCGCGAAGCCCCGCCCGTGCTCCCCGGCCCGGGCCGCTTCGATCGCCGCGTTGAGGGCTAGAAGCCGGGTCTGCGCCGTGATCTCGTTGAGGAGTCTGGTGATCGCCTCGATATTCACCATCTCTTCGTTTAAGCGGGTGATGTCGTTCATACTCTCGCGAGACGTATCCTCGACCGCCCGCATCTTCCGGGTCGTCTCTTTCCCGATGGCCGCCGCCGTATCCCCGATGGTCGTGGTCTCGGCGGAGATCTTCCGGACGTAGCGCGCAGTCTCCGCAATCTCCTGAATGGAGTCGAGCATCGAGGAGATCTTGCCGTGAGCCCCCTCGATCGCCTCAAGCTGCCTCTCCGCCTCTCCGGCCGAGTTACTGCTGTTCTCCGCGACCGTGAGGAGGGCATCGCTGATCTCCTCGATGTTTCCTGTCGTCCGGGCGACGTGCCCCTCGAGGCTCCCGATGGTCCTCTCGACGTCCCCGACCAGCCCTTCTATGGCACCGAGGGCAGCGTTGTAGTCCTGCTTGACGTCCACGAGGGGATCGTCGTCGGCCATCGGGGCCCTGACCGTCAGGTCCCCTCCGGAGAGGGACCGTATGGCAGAGCCGAGACCGGCAGCGCTCCGGTCGAGGACCTCCGCCCGTTCCTCCGCACTCGCCATCATCTCCCGGATCTCGCGTTCCTGCCTCTTCTGCCCCGTGACGTCGCGGAAGACGTAGAGCGAGATCTCGAGGCGACCGGCGTCGTCGAGGAAGGGGATGGCGTCGAGGAGGACGTATCGGGTGCTCCCGTCCCCGCAGGCGAAGCGGTACTCCCCCTGCGACTTCCTCCCCGACCCATAGACCGCGAAGAGGTCGTCGCCGCTCTCCCGTTCGACGGCAAGACTCTGGAGGGGTCTCTGCAGCAGTTCCTCTCCGGAACGCCGGAAGAGGTGTTCGAAGGCGGCGTTCGCTTCCAGGATCCTCCGCTCCGGATCGAGGATCGCCATGGCGAGAGGGTTCTCCTGCATGAAGGTCCTGTTGAGCAGCTCGGCCTTCTTCTGGAGGTTCGCGATCGCTCGCATCTTCTTCTCGCGCTCGGCAACGTCAGGCGTCATGTCGCGGTTGCTCGAACGGTATCCGAGGAACCGCCCGTCCGGGAGGTCTACCCTGAGGCTGAGGTGGCCGATCCAGCGGAGGCTGCCGTCCTTCCTGACGACCCTGAACTCGAGGGTCTCGACGGCCCGTGCGGCCTCCCCTCCCGCCCGGACGTTCCTGAAGTACTCAAGCACGTACGGCCGGTCTTCCGGGTGGACGATCTCCTCGAGAAGGCCGGGCCTCGCGTAGAAGTCGCCGGGAGAGTATCCGGTGATCCGCTCGCAGGAAGGGGAGACGTAGATGAAACGGCCGTCTTCGCCCTGGAGGTACTCCCAGTCGTAGGTGGCGTCGATGATCGCGTGGTACAGCCGTTCCTTCTCCAGGTTGCGCTCCCTCTCCACAACGTCCTCCGTGATGTCGCGGTTGCTGCTCCGGTACGCCGTTCCGTACTCTTCTATCCCGGCGCTGCGCGTGAGGTGCCCGATCCACCTGACATTACCGTCCTTCCTCCGGATTCTGAGTTCGACGGTCGAGACGTCCCGGCCGTCCCTGATCGCGGCCTCGTACTCGCGGAAGGCCGGAAGGTCTGCGGGGAGGAGGATCTTCTCCAGAAGCACGGGGTCGGAGAGGAACTCATCCGGCCGGTAGCCGGTGATCCGCTCGCAGGAGGGGGAAGAGTAGAAGAATCTCCCGTTCTCTCCCCGGAGGTACTCCCAGTCGTAGGTGAGGTCAATGAGGGAGCGGTAGAGGTTCTCCTCATGGCCGCAGGTGGTTGGTCGATCCGCAGGGGATCCCTCGATCTCTATGTTCATTCTTATCCCGGGTTGATCAGATCTGTGTTCGTGAAGCGAGAGCAGTTGGTGGAAGTAATCTTCCACCTAGCAGCATTTATTACTTCCCATAATTGGCGACTCAGGTATTGCCCGGGTTCTGCGAATCATGCGGCAGGCAGATTCCTTTTGGCCGGGTATCGGATATTTGCGGGCTTCCTGCTGACGAGAGGGCGGGGGCGATCCGGGGGCTGCCGTGCGGGCGGTACCTACCTTTATAAATGGAGAACGCCCTATAATGTAGTAATTCCGTCAATCCGGGGAGCGGCCGGGAAGCCTCTTCTTTGCCGGGGCCGCCGTCGCAACGGAGGCTTCCTTCCCGGAACGGCGCGACACTGGTGTCACGATGAGCGATAATGCGGTAGCAGAAGAGGTTCAAAAAACACGGCCGAGGACACGTGCCGAGAAACAGGTCGAGCACAGAAACCGGTTGAAACGAACGCTTGTAGCCTGTTTCATGGGTATCCTGACCGGGGCGATCTCGTTCTACCTCTCCGGCACACCAGACCCGGCGACCGGGCTCCAGCAGAACGCTATCATCGGCGTGCTTCTCCTGATGGCGGGCGTCGTCTTCCAGAAGCACATCTTCATGCTCCTCCAGTTCGATTACATGGAGTTGACCGGCAAGGACTGGTTCTACCAGAGTTTCATGACGTTCGCGCTCTGGTTCATCACCTGGACGCTCCTCCTGACCACCACCGTTCTGTGATCTCCCATGCGTATTGCTGTTGTACACCGTGATCGGTGCCACCCCGTCAAGTGCGGCACCGAGTGCATCCTCTACTGCCCGCGTGTCCGGACCGGCGACGAGACCGTCGTCATCGGCGAGGACCAGAAAGCCGTCATATCCGAGGAACTCTGCGTCGGGTGCGGCATCTGCGTGAAGAAGTGCCCGTTCGAGGCCCTCGACATCGTCAACCTCCCCGAACAACTCGACCAGCCGACCCACCGCTACGGCAAGAACGGCTTCGTCCTCTACGGCCTCCCGATCCCTGTCGAGGGGAAGGTCACCGGTATCCTCGGTCCGAACGGTATCGGGAAGAGCACGTCGGTGCAGATCCTCTCGGGCACGCTCGTCCCGAACCTGGGGAGGACCGAGGCGCCTGTCGCCTGGAAGGAGGTCCTCGACCTCTACCAGGGGACCGAGCTCTTCGACTACCTCCAGGTACTCGCGCAGAAGAACGTGAAGGTCGCCGTGAAGCCGCAGTACATCGACCAGATCCCGAAGGTCTTCTCAGGGACGGTGCGCGACCTTCTCAGGACGACCGACGAGCGCGGGAGGCTCGATTACTACATCGACCGGCTCTCGCTCCGGGCGATCATCGACCGGCCGATCGGCACCCTCTCCGGCGGCGAGCTCCAGCGGGTGGCGATCACCGCCTGCCTCGCCCGCGACGCCGACTTCTACTTCCTCGACGAGATCACGCCCTACCTCGACGTCTACCAGCGGATGGCCGCCGCAGACCTGATCCGGGAACTCGCCCAGGAGCGGCCGGTCGTGATCGTGGAGCACGACCTCGCCATCCTCGATATGCTCGCGGACACCGTGCATGTCGCCTACGGAGAGCCGGCGGTCTTCGGTGTCATCACCCACCCGAAGGGCGTCCGGATAGGGATCAACCAGTACCTCGAAGGCTTCCTCCCGGAGGAGAACGTCAGGTTCAGGACGTACGCGGTGACGTTCGACACCCGGGCCCACGCCGCCGATGCGGACCGGGAGGTGCTGCTCGCGTTCCCGTCGATGAAGAAGGGTTTCGAGCAGTTCTCGCTCACCGTCGAGGGGGGGGATATCCGGAGCGGCGAGGTCCTCGGTGTCCTCGGGGCGAACGGTATCGGGAAGAGCACGTTTGCCCAGCTCCTTGCCGGGGTGCTCGAACCCGATACCGGGTCGATGGATACCCGGGTGCGCATCTCCTACAAGCCCCAGTACATCAAAGGGGATACGGAGGCGACCGTCGAGGAGCTCCTCCGGCGGGCGACGACGAAGTTCGACACCTCGTTCTACCAGCACGAGATCTTAGAGCCCCTCTCCCTCTCGCAGCTCCTCCAGGCGCCGGTGAACACCCTCTCCGGCGGCGAACTCCAGCGGGTGGCGATCGCCGTCTGCCTCTCGCGCGATGCCGACCTCTACATCCTCGACGAGCCGAGCGCGCACCTCGACGTGGAGCAGCGGGTGAAGATCTCGCGGATGATCCGGAAGCACGCCGAAGGCCGGGAAGCGAGCACGCTCGTGATCGACCACGACATCTATTTGATCGACATGATCAGCGACCGGATCCTGGTCTTCGAGGGCGAGCCGGGGATCCGCGGCCAGGCCGCCGGGCCGTTCGATATGGCGGCGGGCATGAACCGGTTTTTGAAGGCGCTCGGGATCACCTTCCGGCGGGATAAGAGTGGGAGGCCGCGGATCAACAAGCCGGGCTCGTTCCTGGACCGGGAGCAGATGGCGGCCGGGTCCTACTACTACGCCGAGATCTCGAAGTCGTAGGGCCGGCAGGTTACTTCTTTTTAGGTTCTCCAGGGTCTCCCGCCAGGGAGCCGTATCGCCGGCAGGGGCCGCCGGCAACTACACACGAACTTCGCACCTGACGGTGCTCATGCTCCTGCCCTGCAGGCAGTCGCACTTCACACCTGCGGTGCTCAAACTCCCTCCCCTTCGGGGAGGTGTCGTTCTTCGCGGCTTCGCGGCTTCGCGTGAGGCCGTATACCATCCTCACGGGTTAGCTCACGCGAAGAGAAAGGAGAAGGTTGCACCTTCGGGTCTCACGCTCATTGAGTTCACGTTTCGCGTAAAGCAACAAGGCATGGCCCCTCTCGGACCCTATAAAATGGTTGTATTTTCCCCGTGCCGGTTCCGCTCCGGGTTTCACGCCCCGGCTACCCGGGCGCTCACCGACCCGACCCACGCCGCAAGCGACGCCCGGATGCTCTCGAGCATTCCGGCAGGTTCTTCGGGCGTCGCGTCCGGTGCCGGGGTCGGGGGCGCGGGTGTCGCCGGCAGATCCGGCACCTCTACCGGGACGGCGGAGAGGGTGAGGGTGGCCGGCTCCGTTATCGGCGGGATGTAGCCCACGTTCCCCGGAACGACGAACCAGCAGCGACCGTCGGCGTCGACGAAGAGTTTCTTGACGAAGTTCGAGCGGAGACCGTCGCGCGAGGTGATATGCACGACGACGTCCGAGAGGTACCAGCCGTAGATCCCGCTATCCGTCGCGACCAGAAGCATCCCCTCCGGCGTTGCAGCGAGATCGTTGATGGCGACCGGGAACGCGCTCAGGTCTCCGACGTCGAGGACCGGGACCACCTCCCCGCCGGGGGTGTAGTGGAGGACCGCCGTGCGGTTGAAGAGGTAGACGCCCCCGAACGGGTCGGCCCGGACCCCGGCGATCCCCCGAACGGGCTCGCCCCCGGAGATCACCGGCTCGAACCGGATCGCCCCGGCCCCGTTCGAGACGACCTGGACGCCGTCGAGCTCGGAGACGATGACGAGCGTATCGCTCGCGGCATCGACCGCCATGCTTGCGACCGTGTAGCACGCGAGGCCCTCGGCGCCGAGCGGTTTATACCACGTCCAGGCTCCTTCAGAGTAGCGGTGGAGACCCGCCCGCCCGGTGGCGATCCAGATCTCGTCCCCCCAGCGCACCATGCAGTTGATGTTGCGGTTCTTGAGGAGATCCAGGTCCTGGATAGCCCTGTATCCCTTCCCATCCCCGATCTGTAGCCCGCCGGGGTAGCCGATCCAGAGGTGGCCCTCGTGGTCGAGGGCGACCGCGGTCACCATGGTGTCGAGGGGCTCGAGCGTGCCATAGGCCGTCTCGCCCGGATGCCTCGGGTTGACCGAGTACCAGGTGCCGTTCGCCGTGTATACGGAGATCCCGTAATCGGTCGCAAAGATGACGTCCCCGTGACGGCCGTTGATCGCGTCCGTCACGCCGGCGGACGCGATACCGGAATAATAGTCGGGCACGCCGACGTAGATGCCCGATGCGGGAGGAAGAAAAAGCGATGCCGCAACAACAGAGAGGATCAGAACTCGGTGCATGTCCCGTCCGCCCTCTTGACGACAAGGCGGCCCTTCTCCGGCCAGTAATACACGGACCGCCCGACCTTTCCTCCGATCTCCTCATACTCGATCTTGATACCCTGGGCCTGGAGCAGATCCCTGACCGCGGTGATGTTCCTCTCCCCGATATTCAGGGAGTTCGCCGAGTACTCGAACATGCTCGCCCCCCCGACGATGATCGCGGTGATCGAGAACCTCGTGCTGCCGAGCCGTGCCATCTCCTCAAGGAGGACGTTCATGGCGGTATCCGCGAACTTTCCGGGACGGTCGGTGGTCCCCCGGCTCTCGGGGAGCATGATATGAGCAAGTCCTGCAAGCGATCGTTTCCTGTCGTGCAGGATGAGCGCGACGCAGGAACCAAGCCCGATCGTCCCCATCGGGCATGTTCCGACCCGGTGTTCCCCGAGACCGAGGATCACGGCTGCTCCCTCCCCGAAGAAGTTGTTCATGGTATCCCAAAGACAGGTCAGGAGAGCGGCCCCATCAGCTGCTCCAGCATGAGGATTAATTGCCGCATGAGATCTGCGTTCGGGAGCATGTAGATGCACCCGTGGACGGGCGGTGCGTCGCTCGTGAGCACGGTGTTGAAGATCAGGACGTCGTTCACGTCGCAGGCCACCTGCGCGACGATGGACTCGAAGGCCGCATGCGCCATATCGATCGCCAGCGCCGGGGGGGACGGCAGCATGACGATACCCAGCAGCTCCGCGGTCGCATCGAGGAACGCCGAGATCATGATGTTTCCGATCTCGATCGCGGCGCTCTGGTCCATCTCGTTGATCTCACGGTCGGCACCGGTGGTCCCGAGCATCATGTTCGTCATCTGGATGATCGTCTCCCTGGGCATGCTGACGACGATGTAGCCGCCGTCCGCGACCTCTCCCTGAATCTGGAAGACGACCATGGCCGAGACCTCGCTGCCGATGTAGTTGTGCATCTCGGCGATATCGACGACCTGCACTTCGGGTACCGTCATCTCGATCGGGCTCATCAGCATCTGTGAGAGTGTTGTTGCTGCGTGCGCTGCACCGATGTTCCCAAACTCCGAGAGCGCGTCTTTCTGAATCGGATCCAGTTCCATGGAATACCTCACTTAAATCATTGTATTTACGTCGAGCACCGGCACAACGTCGCCGTCTCCGGGTATGGTGATCCCGCTGATCCCGCGGCAGTTCCCGGCAAGCCGGGAGAGCGGTTTCACCACCACCTCCTGCTGGCCGTCGACGGTGTCGACGACGATGCAGCACCGTTTGCCATTATTCTGCAGCACGACCAGCGTATCGCTCTTCTGGGCCCGGCCGAACATATCCTCCAGGCGGTGCATGGGGAGGATCTGGTCTCTGAGCAGGATCGCCTCGCTGTTCCCGATCCGGTGGACCGCCTCCGACCTCGTCTGCGCCACCTCGACGACGTTGCTGATCGGAATAGCGCACCGCATCCCGTTGATGTGGACCATCATGACGTCGATGATCGCCATCGTCGGGGGGAGCACGAGCTCGAACTTCGTCCCGGCACCGATCCGGGTCTCGACCTTGATCGTTCCCTTAAGGGATTCGATGGTCTTCTTGACCACGTCGAGCCCGACACCCCTGCCGCTGATGTCGGTGATCGTCTCGGCGGTGCTGAACCCAGCATCAAAGAGCAGGCCGATCAGGTCGTCTCTCGTTGCGGCGGCCGCCGCCTCGGCCGTCATGCGGCCTTTCTCCACAGCCTTCCTGCGGAGTTTCTCGGGGTCGATCCCGGCGCCGTCGTCCTCGATGTCGATGACGACGTTGTCTTTATCCCTCCGCGCCGCGAGCCTGAGCGTTCCCTTCCGGGGTTTGCCGGCGGCCTCGCGGACCTCCGGCGTCTCGATGCCGTGGTTCACGGCGTTCCGGATGATGTGCAGGAGCGGGTCGGAGAGCCCGTCCATCATGCTCCTGTCAAGCTCGGTCTCGCCGCCCTCGACGGTGAACTCGACCTCCTTGCCGTCGTGGTTCGCGACGTCCCGCACGACCCGGGGGAGGCGGTTGAAGATCCGCTCGAGCGGCATCATCCGGATCCCCATCATGAGGTTCTGGAGGTCGGAGACCGAACGGCCGACCATGTTCAGCGCCTCGTCGAACTCCTTGATGCCGTGCTTCTTTGCGATCTGCTCGAGCCTGCCCCGGTTGATCACCAGGTCCTCCACCAGGTTCATCATGCGGTCGAGCCGCTGGATGTCGACGCGGATGTTCTTGATCTCCCGGCTCTTCTCGGCTTTCACCGCCCTCTGCACCTGCGCCGGTTCGGGTTCAAGTATCGAAGCGGGTTCGAGCACCGGGACCGCCGGGATTGCCTCTGCCGTCTTCATCGCACAGGGCGGGAATGACGAGGGCGAGAGAGCGAGAAGGGAGAGCTCGGTGCCGGAGGCGACGGTCCGGAGCGCGTCCTCGCCTGCCTCGCTCTCGATCAGGATCTCGAACGGGCCGTCGAACTTCCCGTCCTCGAGAAGGTCCCGCGAGGGAGTCGTCGAGAGGACTGTCCCGATACCCTCCAGGTTCTGCAGGAGCAGCATTGCCCGGATGTCCTTCATGGTGCAGGACGGGTCGACGTCGACCAGGAGTCTGTAAACCGGCCGGCCGTCGGCTTCTGCTGCCGGTACGGCGGGGGCTGCGGCCTCCCGAGCGTTCTGCTCGTCCGTGTGCTCCTCCTCCGCAAACGCCCGGAGCTCCTGCACCAGGCTCGTGGACTGCTCGTTTGAGGGGGCCTCTCCCGCCTCGATCGCGTCGAGCATCCCTTCGATCGTATCGGTGCAGGTGAGCAGGAGATCGGTGAGAGATGCGGTCACCTCGCGCCGGCCGCTGCGGATGAGCGAGAAGACGTCCTCCATCGAGTGGCAGAGGTGCTCCATCGCCTCAAAGCCCATCGATGCGGACATCCCCTTGAGAGTATGCGCGGACCGGAAGATCTCGTCGATGGCGGTCTGCTGGTCTTCCCCGCTCTCAAGAGCAAGGAGATTGGTCACGATGTTCTCGTGGTTCTCCCGTGACTCTTCAACGAACAGTTTCCGGTATACCTCTTCATCAAACATGGATATCACCTCAAAGCCGGCTGACAGCCTGCGCGATCTCCCGCGCGAGGTGTGCAAGCGGAACAACTCTGTCGACGCAGTTCCTGGCAAGGGCGGACCGCGCCATCCCGTATACGAGACAGTCTTCTTCGGCGCAGACCATCGTGGTACCGCCCGCGGCCTTCACCGCGAGCGTCCCCTCGCCGCCGTCGCTCCCCATCCCGGAGAGGATCACCGAGACGGTGCGCGGCCCAAAGACGCGCGCTGCGGAGGCAAACGTCGTATCGACAGCCGGACGGACCGCGTGGAGGGGCGGGGCGTTCGAGTGGACGACACGCCCGTGGGCCCTCCCTGCACCGGCAAGGATGCCCGAGACCACGGTATGGTGCCCGGCCTTCGAGACCACGACCGAGCCGGTCTGGAGGATCTCCCCGTTCTCCGTCTCTTTCACCGGCAGGGGCGAGACCCGGTTCAGGCGCTCGGCAAGCGATGCGGTGAACCCCTCGGGCATGTGCTGGGTGACGACGACCGCTGCCGGCAGGTCCGGCGGGAGGGCGGAGAGGAGAGCGTCGAGCATCGGCGGGCCTCCGGCCGACGAGCCGATCAGCACGACCGCATCGGCCTCGCTCCTCCTCGCTGCGGGAGTTCTCACGACCGTCGGGAGCGCGACGAGGTTTCTGATCTTCTGGATGAGTTCCCGCTCGATACCCCGGACGTTCGGGACGTCTCTCGGTTTGAGCATGAAATCGTCGGCCCCGAGCCGGAGCGCCCGGTGAGTCATGTCGGCATGCCGGGACGTCAGCGTGCTCAGGACGATCACCTTCGGTCCCGATCCTCTCTCCCTGAGTGCCTCGAGCACCTCGAGGCCGCCCATGCGGGGCATCTCGATATCGAGCGTGATGACGTCCGGCTTTAAGTCCGCAATCTTTGCAAGGGCGTCGATCCCGTTGACCGCTGTCCCGATGACCTCGATGTCCTGACAGTCCTTGAGCAGATCGCGGAGGATTGTCCGGATAAAGAGCGAGTCGTCAACGATCAGAACCCGTATCATGATCAAGCACTGAGAACGCTCTTGACTTCTTCGAGGACCTTGGGGGCTTGGAACGGTTTGACGATGTAGCCCCTCGCCCCGGTCTTGACGGCAAGTTTGACCATCTGCTCCTGGCCGACCGCCGTACACATGATGACCTTTGCCGCCGGGTCGGCGGCCTTGATTGCCTTGAGCGCCTCGATCCCGTTCATCTTCGGCATGACGACGTCCATCGTGACGAGGTCGGGCTTCAGCTCCTGGTACCTGGCGACGGCTTCCGCTCCGTCTGCGGCCTCGCCAACAATATCGTGCCCGCCGGAGAAGAGGATGTTCTTCAGCAGCGTTCTCATAAACATTGTGTCATCGACGATCAGGATTCTCCCCATCGAACACCACTCAATGTTTATTTGGAGAGTGCGCTATATAGATTTTCGTATTTTAAATAAGTATGGCCGTTAATTTATTGGTGATTTTACCGAGTCAGAGATGTACCTGACACCTTTCGCGGTCAGTTGAACCTCTTTTCTCACGTAAAGTACTTCGGCAAGCCCCATGCCGAGGAGGCGCTCGTAGATGGCGTCGAGGTCCTTGTGCGAGAGTTTGAGCATATTCTCGATGGCGCTCGAGTCCATCCCGCTGTAGACCAGCATGGCCACCTGCCCGGTCAGGGGGTCGATCTCCTCGCGGACCTCGGAGTCCTGCGTCGCCTCTTTGAGGAAGTTGTAGAGGACCTGGAGCGTCGTCATCGGACAGAGGACGAAACTCGTCACGACCTCGTTCTCGGCGAGGTGGTCGATCTTGACGACGTTGAGGTCCTTCTCCTGGATCTCGCGGGATGTGAGTTCGATACCGGCAACGTCCTCGATGGGGATACAGACCTGACTCTCCTGGCTGACGAACCAGATCCCGGTCTTCATGACGGCGATCGCTCCCTTCTCCCACTTCGCGTCCTGGATCAGCACCCCCCCGCGGACTGCGGGCGACATGAAGAAGGCGTTCAGCCGATAGGCGCTCGCCTGGGTAACGATGAACTTCTTCAGGACCGTGAGGACCTTCTCGACGGACGCGATGCGGCAGACCACCTCTCCGTTCGCGCCGGCGGTGACCACCACCTGGTTCTTCTTCTCCTCGAGATCGACCACGGACTTGTAAAGGATCTCGCGGTTGAGGGGGGCATCGATGCGGAAGCGGTCCTCACCGATACCCATCGTCGTCGCGACCCACCTGCCCTCATGCTCGACCTTCACCGGAACCGATTTCATCTCCACCTCCGCACCTCCTTTCAGAGTAAATACCTTTACTACACCTTCATCATTGTGATTTCATCGTCGCGACGATATCCTCGAGATCCGCGGCGAGGTCTCTTGCCGCGAACTTCTCCCCTCTCAGCTCGCGGACCAGACTGATATCCTCTACGAACTTCTTCTTCTTTGAGTCGGACTTGATCGCGGAGATCAGGTCGTCGTCGGCCGCCCCCCCGGACGCAAAGGAGACCATATCGAAGTCTTCTTCCGGCGCGATCTCCGCCTCTTCCGCGATCTCGTCTTCCGGCTCGGGCTCTTCCGTATCCGGCTCCTCGCCCTCGATCTCGATCTCGCCGGCATCCAGATCGTCGAGCGCGGAGAGGTCGTCGCCCAGCGCGCTCATGTCCGGCATGCCGTCGCCTCCGGGGAGTTCCGGAACGTCTGCGGCCATCGGCGGCAGGGCTGCGGCGGGTTCGCCGGCATCTCCGGGGATCTCGATCCCGGACGGGAGTTCGAGGTCGTCGAGGTCGTTCTGGTGCGCCCTGAGGATCGCCGATACGGCGTCCGCGTCCTCCCCGGAGAGGAGGGTGATCTGGTCGGGGTCAAACGCCGTCCCGGTCCCGGATGACTCGCCGTCAAGGTCGAGCGCGTCGAGCGAGTCGAGATCGAGGTCCGCGAGCGAGGCGAGGGGGTCGGCCGCGCTCCCGCCGGCCTTCGGCGGGACCGGTGTCGCCGGACCGGGGACCGTGCCGTCGACCGCCGCATCGAGCATGGCGTCGATACTCTCGATCCGGCTCCTCTTCTCGCCTTCCGGGGCGCGGGCGTGCGCGATCGTCTCCCGGATCGAGGCTGCAAGGGTCCCGATCATGCCGGAGAGGTCGATCTCTTTTGAGGCGAAGCCTCTCAGGCGGGACGGTTTCTCCGCCGCGACTGCTGGCGGCTTCGTCGCTGCCGCCTTCGGAGCGTCTTTACGCTCTCTGAGCGCCGAGCGCAGGCGCGACGGCCTGAGCTCCGCGAGGTCGAGCGCCCCGGTGATGACGAGCGCGAGGAATCCCGCGAGTACGGTGCCTGCGACGATGACCTCGACCGGGGCATCGAAGATGATGATCAGGGAGCCGGTCCCGACGGTGATCAGGAAGAGCAACGGACGACGTAGTCTCTCTCTCATGTTACCCCCACAACTGCTGGAATAGTAAAGAATGCCTTCACCATGATCGGGGCTGCGATGTAGATGACCCCGGTGACCGCGGAGAGCAGGCTTGCAAAGAAGTAGTACATGTACCGGTCGCCGCCCATGACGATCTTTCCTGCAAGAATATTTGCGACGGTCAGCATTAAGAGGATCGTCACGACGTAGGTCCGCATCGTGTCTTCGGGGAAGTTTACGAAGATGTTTAAGGATGTTGCCATGCCACCGCCGACCGTGGCCGAGCTTCCCGATAACGCGGCCGAAGTCTCTGCAAAGTGAGCCATCACGTCCGTTATCGCCCGG
The DNA here is from genome assembly GCF_032842345.1 of Methanoculleus caldifontis. Classification (NCBI taxonomy): domain Archaea; kingdom Methanobacteriati; phylum Methanobacteriota; class Methanomicrobia; order Methanomicrobiales; family Methanomicrobiaceae; genus Methanoculleus; species Methanoculleus caldifontis. Next base: position 259,977 of record NZ_WBKO01000002.1, read on the forward strand.
GACATGGAGAGGAGGATCTCAAAGAGGAAGACGAAGATCCCGATCATCGCCCCGTGCATCGGGACGAGCAGGACGACGAACCCCTTCACCATCATGTCGCGCTTCCTCCGGAGCAGGACCTGCTCGAGCATCGACGAACCGACGATCTTGCCGATCTGGTCGGGCGAGCCGCCGAGCGTTACCGCGTCGCGGAAGATGTTCATGTACTTGTAGATCAGGTAACTCCCGCTCTCGCCGATGAACTTCCGCCAGCTCCCGGCTTCGTCGAGGCCGAGGTTCAACTTCGACGAGACCGAGTCGATGAACGGCTCCAGGTGGACCAGAGACTTTCTGTCGATCTCCTGGAGCGCGTCGCCGGTGGTGATCCCCTTGCCGCCCATCACCGAACCGAGGCTCCGGATGAACGTGGCGAAGTCGGCGTCGCGGTTGATAACGTTCACGTCGTCGATGTAGCCGATGACCCCGAGCGGCATCAGGAGCAGGCCCGCGAGGAGGAAGACGATACCCATGTTGGCGCCGAGGAGGACGAGCAGGAGGACGATCACGGCGGTTATCGGAACGATGAGGCGCTCGAGCCTCCTGATGATGCCCTGCTCCTTTGAGCAGATCTCGGCAAGGCCGTGCGTCCGGGGGTCGTCGGGAACGGCCCGGTACATGATGGTGATGCCGAAGATCGAGATCAGGAGGATGATCGCGTAGGAGGTGTTCAGGGTCGACTCCAGCCCATCCGGGGCGTAGATCGCGACCGAGATCATGATGATGATCGCGACGAGCGATCCTGAGAGGAGCATCGCGATGTAGGCGTCGCCCCACTTCTTCAGGAGTTCGATCCCCTGCTCGAACGAGTTCCGGTAGATGCTCCGGATGCTTCCGAGTTCCGTGCCGATGAAGTCGTCGTCCGGGACGCCGGAGTCGATCGAGTTCGCGTAGCGATTGAGCATGCTCCGGAGGGTGGTGTTCCGGCACCGCTCGGCGACCGCCCGGAGCGCTCCCGCGTAGCTGTGGCCCCACCCGCCGACCAGGCGCTGCACCTTCGCGATGTAGCGCGAGGGGATGTACTCGAACCGCTCGGAGGTGAACTGGAAGATCTCCGGCCGGGTCACGGATGCCGTGGTGATCGCGGCCATGTAGGTGTACATGAGGAGCAGGTCCTGCTCCATCTTCTTGTTCTCGAGGATGTAGGACCGGAGTTCGAGGAGCGTCTCAAACTGCTCCTCGAAGGGTATCGTCCCCTGGTTTGCCGCCCGCAGACGCTCGGCTACACCCTCAAACACCGTCACACCTCGATGGTGAGCAGGCCCTGCTTCTTGATCTTCGTGGTCATGTGGAAGAGGTCCCAGAACTGGGTATACCCGGCCTTATGGAGCCGCTCGAGGATCTTCGCCCGCTTATCGACCTCGTCGTAGATGTCGGCCCGCCGGTTCTCGGGGATACCGAGCATCGTCGCGATCTTGTTCTCGAGGAGGAAACTGCTCCCTCTCCCGGTGAAGGTGAACTTATCGGTCGCGGGGTCCCAGATGAACGCTGCCATGAAGGAGAACCCCTGGGTCTCGGGGTCGTAGCCGACGAGCTCGTTGACGCTGAGCATCCGCCGGACGGTCCCGCCGCCGGGGCGTTTCACGGCGCTCTGGATGATGACCAGGTTTAAGTTGTCGACGTAGGTCTTGGGGATGCTGATCGGGTCTCCGCAGAGACGCTGGATCAGTTTCTCGACCGACGCGGCGTGGAAGGTGCTCATCACCGGGTGGCCGGTCTGCATCGCGGAGAAGGCGACGGAGCCTTCGACACCACGGATCTCACCGACCAGGATCTGGTTCGGGCGCTGACGGAGGGCGGCCTTGAGGAGGTCGAACATCGTGATCTCAGAGCCGTCCCCTTCGCCCTTCCCCTTGGCCTTCGCGACCTCGCGGGTCCAGTTCCGGTGGGGGACCGTCAGTTCAGGGGTATCCTCGATGGTGACGATCTTGTTCTCGGGCGGAAGGAAGGTCGTCAGGGCGTTCAACGTCGTTGTCTTGCCGCTCGCGGTCTCTCCCGAGACGAACATCGACATCCCGTACTCGAGGCAGATCCAGAGGTAGGCGGCCATCAGGTAGTCGCACGCCCCGCTCTCGATGACCTGGAGGATGCTTAAGGGAACCTCGTTCACCTTACGGATGGTGAAGTTGCTCCCGTGCTTGCTGATCTCGGTCCCGTAGACAATGTTGATACGCGAACCGTCCGGGAGGGTCGCGTCCACGATGGGGCTCCGGTAGGTCAGCGGCCTCTTGATCCGTTCGGCGAGTTTGACGACGAAGGCGTCGAGCTCCGCCGAGTCATGGAACCCGACGACCGATTTCAGGCCCTTGAAGATCTTGTGCTCGATGAAGATCGGCCCGACGCCGTCGCAGGTGATATCCTCGATGTATGAGTCGGAGAGGAACGGTTTGAGCGTCCCCATCTCGATCTTGTCGCGGATCATCAGGTACTCGAGCGCCTTGTACTCCTGCTGGGAGAGGACGACCCGCCCGTCGGTGAGTTCGGGGAGGCCGGGGTTCTTCGGTTTTGCCGAGGCGCCGATATCGGAGGTGAGGAAGGTCTTGATCCGGCCCATCAGGTCTTTTGCGCCCCCGCCGGCGAGGAGGGAGGGATCGATCTCCTCCTCCGGCTGCTTGACGTAGACGAGCTGTTTGATGAAGTTCCTGAGCACCTCGATCCGCGCCTTCTCGGTGACCGGCTCCTCGTCGAGGGCGTCGATCATATCGATCAGTTTCCCCTCGATCACCGGGAGGAGGAGTTTGACGGAGTGGAGGAACGAGGGCTCGATCGGGATGTACCAGTTCCTGACGTCGTTTGGGTCGGGGAAGATATGGACGAACGTCGTGTCGTTGACCGGGTAGATGATGTTCGGGTTCTCCATCGATTTCAAGTCCCGCTTCAATTCCGAGAGGAAGAGCGGGATCCCGACGGTGTTGACCGGGAGGATATGGAGGTACTCGAGGAGGTGGGGGCTTGCCTTGACGTACTCGCGGGCGTTTGCCGGGAGCATCCGGTAGAGGGCGCAGGACTCGACGTTGTTATAGCAGTCGTTCCCCTCGTCGATGAACTCGGGTTCAAACGGGAGGGTGACGGTTGCTTCCAGCGCCGAGCCCATCTCACCTCACACCTTCGCGACCGAGATCGGGATGATCTTGATACCGTAGCCGGGGTGGACCTCGAAACTGATGATGTTCCCCGTGGTCTTGCGCGCGCCGCGGACCTTGACGACCTCGAGCATCATGACGTACTTGCCGCCGACGAGGGCCTTCTTCATGAAGAGATGGGCGTCGCAGATCGAGCGGATGCGCACAAGGGAGTCCTCGACGAAGGCGTAGGTGTGCAGGGTGATCAGGATGGTCTTGCCGTGGTCGACGAGGTTCTTGCAGTTGGTGAAGAACGTGAGGACAGTGTCCTGCTTGGCGTACTCGGTGAAGAGAGTGAGCGAGTCGATGACGATCACCTGCGCCTTGCTCTGCTCCATGTAGGTGATCATCCGCTCAAGCGTCCCCTGCATCTTCTCCTTGGTCCACTCGAACCCGACGACGTGCATCGGAAAGACCCGGAGATAGCCCCAGGCGAAGTAGTCGGAGATATCGAGGCTCATCGACTCCATCTGCGAGAGGAAACTCTTGCTCGTGTTCTCGGTCGAGAAGAGGTCGACGTTGAACCCCTGCTTCAGGGCCCCCCAGATGATCTGCTGGGTGAGGACGCTCTTTCCCGTGTCGTTCTCGCCCTCGATGAGGTTGAGCGATCCGAGCGGGAGGCCGTCGGCGAGCTTCTTGTCGAGCTCGGAGTTCCCGGTCGAGAGGATCGTCTTGTCGGGCATATCGAGGATGCTGCTGTTTGCGTCGTCGCTTGAAGCCATTGTTCATTCACCTGTTATGTACGCCGAACTGCTGACCCCGTTTCCGGTGACGACCTGGACGTATTGGGGGTTCTCGCCCTCGAACCCGACAGCGAGGGTGAGGGTCTCGCCGGGGTCGAGTTCGCCGGGGTGGACGGCGTCGGGGGTTATGTTCTCCTTGCTCCAGGTGTTTACGCCGCTCCCGAAGGGGGTGTAGGCGGGGGTGCCATCGGTGTAGAGGTAGACATCCATCGACCTGATATCGACGATCGGTTCGCTTCCCGTGTTCTTCACCTCGACATAGAGGGTACCGGTGTCGATCCAGGTGCTCTGGACCGCGATCGCCGTCCGCATCCTGACCTCCTGGTTGACGGCGAGGTTGCTCTGGGCCTCGACCAGCACCTCCGTGGTGGTGAGGGCGCCGCCGACCAGGACGTAGGTGGTGGCGACCAGGAGGAGGACGCCGATCCCGGTTGCGATGAGGGGGCCCGCGCTCATGGATTACCACTCGCGGTGAAGGTGGTCGTCCGGGAGAGTCCCGTCGGGAGGACGAACTGGAAGTAGACGATCCGTTCCTCTGCCGGGACCTTACCGGTCTTTACCGTGATGGAGAGGGTCTCCCCCGGGTCCCAGTAGTTGTTTGGGGTCTCCTCAAGGATCTCGTGAGTCCATCTCTCATCTGCGAGCGCTGCCGCCCACGCCAGCCGCTCGAAGTCGCCCTGGCCGCCGAGGAAGACGTCGGCTTTTCGGATGTCGTTTTCGGCGATCCGGCCGGTGCCGACGTTCTTCAACCAGATGCGAGCGTTTTTGTCGTCACCGTTCGCGTAGGTCGTGACGATCTTCACGTCCGTACTCAATCGCTCGTCCACCTTATGGGAGGAGGACGCGATCGTGCCCGATAGGGTGTAGATGACGGGAAAGACTGCGTTAATGAGGACGCCGGCCGATATGATGGCGGCCATGAGGAACATGGCAGTGGTGAAGGTTTCGCTCGACATCCATCATATCCTGTCCAGCAGTTCGATCCAGGTGTCGCCGGCATCCCGCGAGGGCGAGCCCTGCTCCCCGGAACGGTTGCGGGCGAGCATCAGCACCTCGATCATGTCCCGGTCCATCGTCGCGTCTTCGGGGTCGAGGATCCTGTTCAGGACGTAGAGCTCGGAGACGAACTCGTTCGGGCCGATCTCGGCGACGTCGCCCCGGGTCTCGGGGGCCATCCGCATGATCTCGCGGATCTGGTCGGCGACATCTTCGGTGATGTAGCCCATCGACCGGTAGGCGTCGATCATGATCGTCATGTGCTCGTGCCCGTACTTGCCGCACCCCTGGTGCACCCATGCGAAGAGCCGGTGGACCTTCTGGAGCTTGAGTTTTCCTGCGGGCTTCCCCTCAGGGAGGGCCGGCATGCCGCCCGCGGGGATGCCAAGGTCGGCCGGGAAGAACCCGTTACCGATGCCCTGGGCCCCGGGGTTCGCCTCTCCGTCGAGGCCGGCGGAGAGAGCGTCGAGCGCCGGGAGTTCATCGCCGGCGTCCCCGTCGTCGGAAGCGATCTCCGGCAGATCGGCCCTGCTCCTGCCATAGGATGCGGCGGCGCTCGTGAACGGGTTGTCCAGTTCGTTCATCCGCTCCCGGAGGTCGATGAGCAGCCGCTTGATTGAAGTCTTGACGAAGTCCAGTTCCTTCTCGAGGGCGTCGAGACGGGCTTCCGGGTCATCGGAAGATGCCCCGGCAAGTATTTTATCGATCTGAGCCTGGTCTACCCCCACCATAATATTGAATTATATCAGTGTCATGATTAATAAATCTTTGGGGTATCAATACTTGTTTTCCTGTCGCTTTAGTAAGTTCTATTGGTTATGGGGGGGCTGTTGGCGTTTGGGGGTGACGCAAGAGATGAAGCAGGCAGAGATATATCAAGAAGAGTAGTCGATCGGCCTCCTGAAAAGAAAGGCTTCCAACTTCTATGCTACCGGGGTCACAGATAAGTTAACAACAGCCAGAGTCGCCCTGCGTGTCCAGCCCCTGTGAGTACCAGAGAGGTGCAACAGAAGCCCCGGGCGGGAGGTCAGACGAAAGGGTAGCCCAGGGGTGTAAGGGATAGCGGTATCGATCAAGACGTTTCGGTCGAGTTGGAGTCATAAGACGCCCGCGGGCAATACACCCGTCATGACGGTGCCGGGTGCAGCAGGTTTGACGTTCCGGGGTACATACAAGGCCACCCGGTCGACAGGAGGGCGGACGACGACGAAACAACACTGCATGGCGGAGTTGCCGACGTTTCCAGAGGGTTGCGAGCGAAAAAAAGAGTTTGAGCGTTTCGCTCAGTACAGCACGTTGATCTTGTCGATCTCGGCAGGTGCGGTCCTCGTGATCGAGAGGGTCGCGCCCGTCGCAGGTTTCACCTCAAGGGTGAATTGCTCGTTCTTATCGATTGATGTTGGGACATCGACCTGCATAACGAACTGTTCGCCCTTCTCGAGAACAGAACCCGCCGTAGTGGGGTTCTTCACAGAGAAGATGGTCCACTGACCTGCCGCTCCCGGAGAGCCTCCCGGGGAGTGTTCTTCATCCCGTGTCAGGATTTTATACTCGGTCGAGGTAGTGTATGTCAGCACGGTTGAGTTCATGTCGACGACACTGCCGCCGGCAGTCAGACCGAGCGTGAATTCAAGCCTGTCGATTTTACTATCGGCGTCGGTATCTCTTCCGTACACATCTCCGATGACCTCAACACTGGAACTTGCCTGGCCGACGCTGGTGTGGACGACTTCCTGGCTCTTCTGGGTGGTGAAGAACCCGGCGCCGAGCACCACGTACGAGAAGACCGCAGCCACGACGACGAACGCGATCAGGACGATCGCCGCCTCGAGGCCGGTGAATGCATCATCTTTCTGAATCAGTCTCATGGTTTCCTTCCTCCCTCACTTGAGCACATTCCAGGTGTCGAGCTGCGGCGGCGCAGTCCGTTGCAGTCCGAGCACGGCACCGACCGGGGGCTTGAGCTCGAGCCTGGCCTTGTCGTTGACCGGGAACCCGGTGGTGACTTTTGCCTTGAGCGTGAAGATTTCTCCGGCTTCAAGCAGGTTGTCAGTGTCGCCGCCAGCTTTCGCAAAAACGGTCCACTGTCCAGCGCCCGGTTCACCGCCTCCGTCTTTGAATGCGAGGTACTCAAGATTCGTGGCATTCGAGTACGTCAGCACAGTTTTTGACATGTCGACGGGCGAGCCGCCTGCCGTGAGGCCGACATCAAACCTGAGCGTATCGATGACGTTTGCGTTCTTTGCTCCGTAGACGTTCCCGACAACCTCGAGTGACGAACTCGTCTGTCCGACACTGGTGTGGACGACCTCCTGGCTCTTCTGGGTGGTGAAGAACCCGGCGCCGAGCACCACGTACGAAAACACCGCCGCGACGACGACGAACGCGATCAGCACGATCGCCGCCTCCAGACCGGTGAATGCGTTATCCGACTTTATAGTTAACATGCTTCGCTCCTCCTCAGAACAACCTGTTGATCGCATCGATCTGCTCCGGGGCCGTCCGTACGATGGCCAGAGACGATCCGACGACAGGCTTCACCTCAATGGTGAACTCTCCGTTCGGATCGATGGCACCGGGGAATCCTGCAGAGATAGTAAACTGCTCGCGAGCCTCAAGGAGGTTGCCCGTATCACCGTCAGTGTTCATCCTCTTTGAAATCGACCACTCCCCTTCAGCCGCATCAGCATCTTCGTCGTAGAAGGGGTCGGCCTGGGTAAGCGTCTGGACCGTCGTCTTGTTCGAGAAGGTCACGACAAGTTTCTCGAAATCGACTGTGCCTCCGCCCGCGGAGAGACCGAGGGTGATCGTGGCGGAAGTCAGTTTATTAGCGGCCCCGACACCTATCACGTCCCCGACCACTTCCATGCTGGAACTGGTCTGCGATACGCTGGTGTGCACAACCTCCTGGCTCTTCTGTGTGGTGAAGAACCCGGCGCCGAGCACCACGTACGAGAACACCGCCGCGACGACGACGAACGCGATCAGCACGATCGCCGCCTCGAGGCCGGTGAATGCATCTTCGTTTCTCACGAATTTACTCATGAAACGTTTCCTCCTGTTACCGGAGTCCGGATGAGCGCCTCAGCCGGACCATTTCGGTTCTTTGGAGTATATGCATCATCTTGTATAAAAAAGTATTCAATCGAAGGCGGGGATTATATCCTCGCATTCTGGGAATAAATATGCAGAACCGGACGGTTGACACCGCTAACCGGCCTCAGACAGGTATTTGTAATCGAAGGTGCAAACATACAGAGTGCGAAAAAGCGGTGCGGCCGGCCGCCGGTTTGTGGAAATATTATTTCCCCGCGGAGATCCGTTCCGGATCTCCCGGCCGGCGAGGGCAGAGCAGGGGCCGGAGCCGCACCGACGGAGTTCGACCGACCGGGAGAGATGAGCAGGGTATGGCGGAGAAACAGGATTTCTTATATGTCGTTCTGGCAATCGGGATCGTCCTCATAATAGCCCTGATCGTCAAGCCGGCGGCGACCGGCGAGCCGGCGGGCATCCGGTGGGGCGGGGAGCCGGAGCCGACGGTCACCCCGACGTGGACGCCCACGTTCGTCCCGGCAACGGCGACCCCGACCCCCACACCGGTCCCCACCTGGAACGGGAAGCCGCAGGCGATCGGGTTCGTCGACCCCGGCGCCTACCAGGTCCCGGCCGAAGAGACGCGCCCGAACCTGACCATCCCTCCGCCCGTGAACGCCTCCGGCGCCACCCGGTGGGTGACCTACGCGACGATCGACGGCAAGTGGTCGGGGACGACCGGGATCGTCCGGATCCCGTTCCCCCGGTGGCGGCTCGACTACTCCGAGATCACGACCTCAAACGACGAGCTCCCGCGGTTCAACTGCCAGGTGATGGATGCCGAGGACCCGAACCGGTTCGTCAGGATCATCACCCTCAACTTCGCCGACTTCCTCGGTATGAAGGAGAGGCCCGACCTCAAGAAGGAGCAGTGGACGAGCACCTTCTACGAGGGGAACCACGACTACTACTTCGTCATCAACACCCGGTGTATCGACTCCTACACCTTGAAGATCCAGGTGCCGGAGGCGTACGTGGGCAGATAATACGGGCACGGCTCTTCCCGGCAACGGCGGAAAACCCACGATCCTTACATGCGAACCCCGCGTTCATCGCATCAAAAGGAGTCCAGGGGCGAGATATCTCATCGCGCGTTTTTCATCTTTTTCATCATTTCATTCTTCTGCGAAAGAAGGGCCGGAGGCATCATATCTGCCCGTGCACAGGAGCGAAGAGTCAGGGGATTGTCCACGTAGTGGTGGAGGGCGGGCATGGCTCCGGGCCGGATCTCGCCCCGGAGCCGGAAGCCGAGGACCATGTCGGCGCCGGCATCGAGCGAGATCAGGAGCTTGATCTCGATAAAGCCGTAGGTGTTGTCCGCGTCCCCGATGACGATGTAGCGCCCGATCCGGACGGCATATGCCGGGCGTAACCCGGTCCTTGAGGTGAGGGGGAGGCCCCTACCTCGTTATATTGAAGATGAAGTACAGGAACGCAACGATACTGATGAAGATGAGCCCGTGTCCGCCGCCCCAGATGGTCGTCTGAACGTCCGGATAGTGATCTCTCAGGAACATGAGCTCCTCTTCATACGCCCGTGACTCTTCCGAACCGGAAAACGCCCGCACAAACGGCAGAGCGACGGATTTACCTGCGATCTGAAAGGTGACCGCCGGGTTTGCCGAGATGTGCCTGAACCAACCCACCACGCGCTCGATCACGCACCCTATCGCATCCGCGGCATGTACGAGCGGATGTGACGAGAACCAGACGACCCCATGCCCGGCCCGGATGTAGAGCGCGTCGACGTCGGTTTCGACCCCGTCGCGAGGGTGCCTGAGGGGAGGGGCCAGGAGCAGGAGGGCTCCTGCCGCAGCAAAGATGCCCGCCGACTCCAGCAGGTGCACCGGGTCGAAGACGTGGGCGGCGGTCCCGCCGGGCAGGAGGTCCGTCAGGAGGTGCGGGAAGAGCCCGATCGCAAGGCAGAAGAAGACGTTGATCCCCATTGCAGCCAGCATCGGGACCGGCGGGTCCTTCGGGAGGTGGCCTTCCCGCGTTCCGGCAACCGGCCGGAGGAAACCGAGGTAGAGGAACCGGAAGACGTAGGTGACGGTCACCACGGCGGATACCAGGAGGAGCGGTGCGAGGTAGGGGACCGCGCCCGCCGCCTCGAGCGTCATCCCTTTGCTGACCCCACCGTTCAGGCCCGGCAGCCCCGCAAGTGCGAGACCGCCGATGACGGCGCAGAGGGTGGTCACGGGCATCGTCCTTACAAGGCCCCCGAGATCCGAGAGCCGATGCAGGCCCGTCTTGAGGATGACCGCGCCCGCCACCATGAAGAGGAGCGACTTGAAGAGGATGTCGTTGACCATATGGGCGAGCCCCGCATCGATCCCGGCAACCGAGCCGGTCCCGACGGCCGCGACCATGTAGCCCACCTGGCTGACGATCGAGTAGGCGAGGAGCCGGCGGATATCGTCCTGCATCAGCGCAAAGACGGCACCATACAGCGCCATCGCTCCGCCCATGTATGCAACCGTAACCCCCCACCCCCCTGTTGCAGCGAGGATGAAGACCGCGGCTTTCGTCGTGAAGATGGAGAGGGCGACCGACCCGACGACGGACGCCCTCGGGTAGGCGTCCGGCACCCAGGTATGGAGGGGAATGAACGCGGCGTTCACGCCGATCCCGACCAGCATGAGGAGGAGACCGGCTCCGTCCGCCACCGGGCCGACCGCGGCGCTCCCTGTTGCCACTATCGTGCAGGCGATCCCGCCGATCAGGCAGGCGCCCCCGAAGATGTGGAAGAGGAGGTAGCGGTAACCTGCACCCGACGATTCCGGTGCTCTGGAGGACCAGATGATCGAGAGCGACGCAAGGGCGAGGAGCTCCCAGAAGAGAAAGACCGTGATGAAGTCGCCTGCATAGACGATCCCCATCGTCGCCCCGACCGACGCGAAGATGCCGATCGTCTCCGCTGCCGGGATATCCCGGTATGCAGCATAGATGAGGGCTGCGAGCCCCGATACGGCAAAGATACCGCCCGCGAGGTGCCGCATGGGATCGACCGTCAGGAGAACCGTCTCGACACCGGGGATGAACCCGAACGTCAGGTCCGGTGCTGCGGACGGGAGCGAGACGGTCAGGAGAAGACCTGCAACACCGACAAGCAGTGCCCATACCTTCCTGACCCGCCCGGTAAGAACGGGGAGAAGGAGGAGGCCAAGGAGATAGACGAACGCCGGAGGTATCGCGATCATGGGATCACCGATCCTGTAATCTCTGCAATTGCAATATCAACCAGGTCCATAAACGGCATCGACGGGGAGAGGAAGATCCAGACGGATATCGCCGCCGTCAGGACGATCGGGATGAGCATCACGAGAGGGGGTTCGGTGACGGAGTCGAGCGACCGCTCGTCGTCGGGCCGCTGCAGCAGCATCGTGTGGATGATCGGGAGGAAGTAGGCGGTGTTCAGGACGGTGCTCGCGATGATCACCAGCAGGAGGATCGGCATACCCCCCTCGACCGCGCCGAGCGCGAGGTAGATCTTGCTGATGATACCCGCAAGCGGGGGCAGACCGCAGATCCCGAGTGCGGCCGCCGAGAACATCAGGGCCGTCACCGGCATCTTCCTGCCGATCCCCTTCATCTCGGAGATACACTCTTTCCCGGCAGAGACGATGACCGCTCCTGCAACAAGGAAGAGCGTGATCTTGAGGAACGCGTGGATCGGGATATGCACCATCGCCGCGGTCATCCCGGCGACCGAGAGCATGGAGACGCCGAGCAGGATGTAGGAGAGCTGGCTCACGGTCGAGTAGGCAAGCCTCCGCTTGAGATTGTCCTCGGTCAGGGCGAAGAGGGACGCGGTTACGATCGTGAACGAGGCGATCGCGGCAAGGAAGACGCCGAGGCCGAGCGACGCCATCAGGTCCATGCCGTAAACCCACCCGGCGATCCGGACGACCCCGAAGACGCCCGCCGTGACGACGGCAACCGCATGGAGGAACGCGCTCACCGGCGTCGGGGCGACCATCGCCGCAGGGAGCCAGCCGTGGAGGGGCATCCACGCCGCTTTCACGAACCCGACCATGAAGAGGAGGAAGAGGACCTGCAGGATGAGCGCGGAACCCGATCCCGCCAGGAACCCGCCGGGAACAAATACGGTTGTCCCGGTGAGGGCATAGGTCACGATGACTGCGGCAAGGAGGGCGATCCCCCCGACGAGAAGGTACGCGAGGTACTTCCTCCCCGCCTTCATCGCCGCCGGCGTCTCGACATGGACGACGAGCGGATAGGTGATGATCGTCAGGATCTCGTAGAAGACGAAGAGCGTCAGGAGGTTCTCCGAGAAGGCTATCCCTACCGCAGCAGCGATTGCAACGGCAAAGCAGAAGAAGAACCTCGTCTGCGCGTGCTCCTTCAGCGACCGCATGTAACCTATCGCGTAGAAGGAGTTCAGGAGCCAGAGAACGGCGGCAGTGAGGGCAAAGACCATCCCGAAGGCATCCACCCGCAGAGCAAGGTCCCCGCCCGGAACCATCGGGAGGAGCGAGATCGTGATCCGGCTGCCGGAGAGGACCGCGGGAAGCATCGCAAGTACGGAGCCGAGCATCGCCACCGCGGCCGTTATCGTGACCGCTTCCCGTATATTCTCGTGCCTTCCGACGATCGGGATCAGCACCGCCGCCAGGAGCGGGATGGCTATGGTCACCGCCGGAAGCAGACTCATGTCCATATCAGGCACCCCCCAGGAGGAGCATCGCCGCGGGCCTGACGGCCTCTATCACGACCTCGACGAAGACGCCGAGGAAGAGGCAGAGGAGAGCGAGGCCGACCATCGGGACGAGCATCGAGACAGGGCCTTCGCGTGCCGCGGCCGGATGGTGGTCTTCGCCGTGGTGGTCCCCGAAGTAGGCGATCTCGATGAACCGCCAGATGTACCCGACCGCAAGGAGCGAGCCGAGCAGGAAGACAGCTGCATAGCCCCACTGGCCCGCTTCGATCGCCCCGAGGACGAGGTAGTATTTGCTCGCAAACCCGATCGTGGGGGGAATGCCGATCATCGACGCTCCGGCAAGAGCGAACGCAGCGCAGGAGATCGGCATCGTCTTCGCGACTCCTTTGAGGTCGGAGAGCCGCGACGTTCCCATCCGGTAGATGATCAGTCCTGCGGCCATGAAGAGGCAGCCTTTCATCACGGCATGGCCGAGGATGTGCAGGAGGCCGCCTTCCAGGGCAAGCTGGTTTGCAACACCGAGTGCAAACATGATGTACCCGATCTGGCTGATGCTCGAGTACGCGAGCAGCCGCTTGAGATCGCTCTGTGCGATGGCCAGTATCGCTCCGGCAATGACCGCAACCGTCGCGATGAAGAGGATGAGCCCGGTCACCGGGAAGGTCTCGACGACATACGCCGTCGTGAAGACCGTGAAGACGATCCGGAACAGCGCATAGACGTTCACCTTTGCCATCACGGTCGATATCAGCACCGTCACTGCCGACGGCGCCTCTGCGTACGCATCGGGCAGCCAGAGATGAAGCGGGAAGAACGCGGTTTTGATGGAGAACCCGATGATCAGGAAGAGGAACGCAGAATGAACTGTTGCAAGGTCGTAGGATGCAGGGAGCAGGACCGCGAGTTCTGCCATATTCAGCGTCCCGGTCGCGACATAGAGGTTCCCGATACCGAGCAGGATGAACCCTGCTGCAATCGACCCGAGGACGAGATAGTTGAAGCCTGCTACGTACGAGCGCGGCCTTCCGGCCGAGGCAACCAGGGCGTATGTGGCGATCGATGAGATCTCAAGGAAGACATAGAGATTGAAGACATCCCCCGTGATCGTCATGCCGGCAAGGCCGGTTACGAGGAGCTGGAAGAGCACGTAGAACGAGACCTTCTTCTCCGGGTCTATCTCCTTTTCAACGCTTCTTCGGGCATAGACCACCGTCGCTGCGGAGAGGAACAGGATTATCGCCAGGATGTAGCCGTTGAAACTGTCGATGACGAGTTCGATCCCGAGCGGCGGCGGCCATCCGCCGAGGTGGTACCGGATCGTGCCTTCCCGCATCACCTCAGAGAGGAGGGCGATCGCGGCTCCGAACTGGAGAAGGATCGTTATGAGCGATATGGGGTAGCAGAACCTCCGGTCGTACCAGCCGGCCAGAAGTATCAGGAGCGCCGAAAAGAACGGGACGGCGATCAGGAGGGCCGGAAGATGGTCTATCATCGCCCCCTCACCACCTGCATCAGGTCGTCCTCATCGATGACCCCGTACTCCTCGTAGATCCGGACGATGAGCGCAAGCCCGACCGCGGTTATGCTCACCGCGACAACGATCGCGGTCAGTATGAGCACATGCGGAAGCGGGTTGACGTAGAGGGCGTCCACCCCTTCGGGAAGGTAGATCGGAGCGGTGCCTCCCCGCACCTCTGAAAACGAGATGTAGAAGAGGAATATCGCGGTCTGGAAGATGTTGAGTCCGATGAGTTTCTTCACCAGGTTCTGCTTTGCAATCAATGCGTAGAGCCCGATCAGCATCAGGATGATTGCCATCCAGTAGTTGTACCGCGAGAGGAAGAGTTCGTAGAACGCCTCGATCATGAAGACTCACCCCCTTTATCGGCCATATCGCAGATGATCGACGTCATCACCGCCATCACGGTGATCCCGATCGCGATCTCGATTCCGTCGATGAGGTAGACCTGGAGGTGCGGTATGCCGAGGAACGCCTCGATTGCCCCGTACTCCAGGAAGTTGCCCCCCACGAGGAGACAGAGAAGCCCGATGCCGACGTAGATGGTGATACCGAGAGCCGAGTAGATCACGATCCATCTTTCAGCGAGCCGTTTTCTGACGCTGGCACGGCCGAAGGCGATGAGCATCAGGATGAACGATGCGGCAAAGACCACCCCCCCCTGGAATCCTCCGCCGGCCTCCAGTGCGCCGTGAACGATGACGTACAGCGCAAAAACCTGGATGAACGGCACCGAAAGCCGGGATACGGTCCTGATGACGACGTTCTCTCTCATAGCCGCCCACCCCGTCTGAGCAGGAGGGTGACCGCTAACCCCGCGGTGAAGATCACCATGACCTCCCCGAGCGTATCGAATCCACGGTAACTGACAAGTATTGCAGTGACGATGTTGTCGATCCCGATATCGGGAAGGACCGAATCGACGTATAGTCTTCCGGTGTATTGCGTGGCCGGAGCTTGTGGATCGCCGAACGCCGGCATATCCTCGACCGTCCAGAAGAGGATGATGCCGATGAAAAGAACCGCAAGCAGAGCTTTAGCCCTCAATCTGATGAACTCCTTCTGGTTCGTGCTATGGCTGCAATGAAGAGTACGGTGGTTATCCCGGCCCCGACCGCCGCCTCCGTGAAGGCGACGTCGACGGCATTCATCGCCGACCAGAGCACCGTCATGATCAACGAGTAGGCAGCAAGTATGACCGTTGCGTAGAGGAGATCGCGGACCGTGATCGCCGCGATCGCGCAGATGATCATAAACAGGAGGAGGGCAAACTCGAGTTCCCAGATCACCGCCGTGCATCCCCCTTCTTCCACGGTTCGACCCCGCAAACGCGGGCAAAGTGCACGAGGGCGTGGATCGCCGTCGGTAACGTGATGTAGGTGAAGATCACGAGGAGCAGAAGTTTCACCGCAACCTGGCTCACCCCCTCGTACAGGATGAAACCGATGAGCATCATCCCCACTCCGAGGGTGTCGCACTTGCCGCTTGCATGGGCGCGGGTATAGAAGTCAGGCAGCCTGACAAGGCCGACGGCACCGACGACCATGAAGAAGAGGCCGATTACGATGAAGATCAGGGCCAGTGTATTCAGCAGATGCATCCCCTCCCGAGGTACTTGGCGATCGCAAGCGTCGCGATGAAGTTGATCATTGCATAGACTATTGCTATGTCCAGAAAGATCGGCCGTTCAAGGATGAAACCGACGAGAACCAGCAGGACAATCGTCTTTGTTCCGACGGTGTTGACGGCGATCAGGCGGTTCTCCACTCCCGGCCCAACGAGTATCCGGTACAGGCAGAGGAAGATGGTCAGGATCAGCACGATCACGCTGGCGTAGAAGATATCAATCATCGCTCTCACCAAAGATCCGTGCCAGACGGTTCTGAATGTCCCTCCCTTCGAGGAGGTCTTTTTCCGCCATCTCCCGCACGAGGGCATGCACGATGAATGTTCCGCCGGTGACGTCGACCGTAACCGTGCCGGGCGTCAGGGTCATCGCATTCGCAAACGATGTTCTCAGGACATCGTCTCGAAACGGTGTCTCGATGGTGATGAGCGCAGGATCGATCGGCATCTTCGGGTGAAGGATCCGGTACGCGACATCGATGTTGGCGTAGACGATAGCCACCATCAGTCGGGGGATATAGAGGACGAACCTGACAAATGTCCGTGCGGATCGAAAGACGCTTGTGTTGGATCTGAAGACGAGATCCCCGGAGATAAGAGTTATGATACCGCAACATATGATCCCGGCACCCAGGTAGAACGGATCCAGTTGTCCTGAAAGCATATACCAGAAAGCCATCAGTATCGCGAATATGAGAATATATTGAGATACCGACGGCTCTTTATTACCTGAAGACAACGCATCCCCTCTTGGCACGATTGATTCACTCAAGCTTGGGGGAGGCTACCTATAAATTTGTGTATCGGGATGCTGCAGCATCGAAATCACTATTATTTTCCGGGATTCTCCATCCGGGACCTATGAGCGCGTATTTAAAATACCTGCAAAGATGGGGGGTGTTTTGTTCCTTTGGGCACACCGGGGCGATGTTTTGCCGTGTACCCTGTGTGAGCATGGAAATTTTGTTAACCTTCCCATCTCCGCAAAGATCTGAAACGGGGTCGTTCCGGTGCGGGATACGGTGGCGCGCAGTTTGTCCGTCGGGCGTGGCCCTCCGGCCGCAAGGTAGATTCACAGGTTCCGGGAAGATAAAACTCCTGGCAACAGGGGGCGGGCGCTTTCACCCGAATAAACCCCCGCCCTCCCGGACCCGAGGGTGCTCTCGATCAGAGCAGTATGAGAGATCTTCACCGCTTTTCACATGAGCCGGCAGTAACACCGAGCGCCAGAAAAAAGAACCCGGGCCCCTTCACCGCCCGGCAACCCAATGCCGTGCGATGAACTCCCGCACAATCTGCGCCGCCACCGCCGCCGTCTGCCCGGAATCGAACGGAGCGACCTCGACGTAGTCGAAGCCGACGACCTGCGGCGCCAGGGTCCGCACGACCTCCCGGATATCGAGCGGGGTCATCCCGAACGGCTCGGGCGTCCCGAGGCCGGGGGTGAGGCAACAGTCGATCGCGTCGGCGTCGATCGAGAGGTAGGTCCTCCTCCCCCCGATCAGCTCGATAACCTCGGCGAGGACGGCCCCGATCCCCATGTCGCGCACCATATCCGCAGTATACAGTCTCGTCTTCTCCGCCGCGACCTCGAACTGTTCACGGTCCCCGCTCCTGCCGCCGATGATCACGACGTCTCCGACCGTCTCGAGGACCCGCCGGGTGACGCAGCCGTGGCTGTAGGGCGTCCCGTCGAGTTCCTCCCGCAGGTCCAGGTGCGCGTCGCAGACGACGTAGACCTCAGGCCGGACAGCCCTGACCGCCCCCACCGTCGCAGTATGCTCGCCACCGAGCATCACCGGCACCTTCCCGTCGCCGACGATATCGCCCGCGACGTCGGCCACCTGGTTGACCAGGTCTTCCGGCAGCCGCGAGACCGCGAGATCGCCGAGGTCCGCGACCGGCACCTCGGAGAAGTCTATCCCGGTCGAGGGGTCGTAGGACTCGAAGTTGAACGAGAGGTCCCGGATCGCCCGCGGCCCAAACCGCGTCCCGGGCCGAAACGACGTTGTCCCGTCGTAAGGCACGCCGAAGACGACGTAGCGGGCGTCTTCGTAGGACGCATCCGCATCGGCAAAATGGGGGTGGGCAAGCTCGTGCATGCCCGTCTTAGTAAGCCAGAACACGTCACTCAAGCTTCTTTTTGGCCATGGACGAGATGTAGGGGATCTCCTGGCCGGGCTCGAGACCGCTGGCCTGCTCCTCGGCCACGGTGAGCTCGAACATCTCAAAGTCCTTGACGTCCATGAGCTGCAGAGTCGTGCCGGCGATCGAGATGACCTGCGCCATCTTCCGCTCCACTATGGGGACGTAAGTCTTTGCCGAGACCGGCTGGACGATCGAGCGCTTGACGCCGTCGAAGATGCCGATGCAGTCGATCCGGGACTTCGCAGCCCCGTGCTTCCCGGGTTTGGAGGTAGCGATGGAGACAATCTTGCAAGGCTCATCTTCAACGACGACGTAACGTCCTTCCTTCAGCTTCCCAACTTCTGTCTGTTCCTTCATATTGTCTCACTCGGTAAACGCGTGATTAATGTATCTGAATTGCAGTACATAAATACACCGTAGAACGAGGGTAGGTACAGGGAGATTTTATGGAGTTCATCCGGGCATGCGACGATGTGGCGGGGGCCGTCTGGGACGCAGTAGCCGGCATGGTCGGAACGCCGGAAGCAGGGGAGTACGTGAAGATGGGCGCGGACGGCACGCCCACCAAACTGATAGACCAGGTCGCGGAGGATATCATCGTGGACTATTTCAGGTGCCACCCGTTCTGCCGGCGGCTGATCAGCGAGGAACTCGGCTGCGCCGAGATGGGCGGGGAGAACGGCACCATATTCCTCGACCCCATCGACGGCACCTACAACGCCGTGGTCGGGATACCGTTCTATGCCCTCTCGATCGCGTACGCAGAAGACGGCATCGTCCGGCAGGGATACGTCCGGAACCTCGCGACAGGTGAGACGTTCCACGCCGTCCGCGGGCAGGGCGCGTTCCTCGACGGACACCCCATCCGGGTATCGCAGGTCTCGCTCCTCGAAGAGTGCGCCATGAGCGTCTACGGCCGGAAGTTCGACCCGACCCGCGTCCTCGGGATCAACCGGCAGATCCGGCGCTGGCGCCTCCTCGGCGCATCGGCGCTCGAGCTCTGCTACGTAGGGTGCGGCCGCATCGACGGATTCGTCGACGTGCGGGGGACGCTCCGCGTCACCGATGCGGCGGCGGGGATGCTGGTCTGCGAGGAGGCCGGGGGGACCGTCTCGGACCTCGAGGGGAACGCCCTCATCTTCCCCGACGAGGTCTCCGTCGGCAGGAGCCTCGTCGCCACGAACGGGGTCGTGCACAACAAGGTGATCGAGTACCTGAGGTAGGCCGCGATGAAGATCGTACTCGTATCCCGTCTCGACGACCCGGAGGCGCTCGACTACACCGCGTCGCTCGCCCGCGACCTCGAATCCCTCGGCCACGGCGTCGCCCTCGAAGCAGGGACGGCGCGGCACCTGGGGAGGGAGGGGATCCCGTTTGAGGAGATCGCCGGCGACCTCGTGGTTGTCGTCGGCGGCGACGGGTCGGTCCTCCTCACCGTCCACCAGATGAAGAAGCAGGTCCCGGTCCTCGGGATCAACTGGGGCGAGGTGGGGTTCCTTGCGGATCTCGAGCCCGACGAGGCACGCGCGTTCTTTGCCGGCCGAAAGGATAACCTCCAGGTCGAACCCCGGATGCGGATCAGCCTCTCCGTCGACGGGACGTGGATCGGGGACGCCCTGAACGAGGCGGTCGTCGTCACCGACCGGCCGGCGAAGATGCTCCGGTTCTGCGTCTGGGTCGACGGGACGTCCGCCGAGCGGTTCAGGGCCGACGGCCTGCTCATATCCACCCCGACCGGGTCGACCGCCTACGCCATGAGCGCGGGCGGGCCGATCGTCGACCCGCAGATCGAGGGGTTCCTCCTCGTGCCGCTCGCGCCCTACATGCTCTCGTCCCGCCCGCACCTCATCAGCACCCGGAGGAACCTGGAGATAGCACTCGAGACCGAGAAGCCGGCGCACCTCGTCATTGACGGCCAGAGCACCTTTGAACTGGAGAGAGAGGCCACGATCACGGTGAAGATGTCGGAAGACCCCGCCCTCTTCGTCGCCACCGGCAAGCCGTTCTTTGAGAAGGTGAACCACAAGCTCCGAAACCTCTGATACCGCTACCCGAGATTTTATGAGTGACCGCGGGGATTATCTGCACAGAGGAGTGAGCACGATCATGGAAGACCAGATGCGCACGCAGATCCCCTACGCGGAGATCGCAGAACTGCTGAAGACGACCCTGGACCTCAGGGGATCGCCGGTCGCGGTGAAACTTGCAAAGAGCCCCGAAGGCATCCCCGAAGGGGTCGGCCCGATCGAGGAGACGGTCCGGCACTGCCAGATGATCAGCAGGGCCCGGCTGGACGGCGAGATCTTCTACGCGACCGCCGACAAACACGTCTGCATGGGGGGCGGCTGGTCCCTCGGCCTGAAAGAACTCACCAAAAGCCTCCGCTCAGGGGAGTTCTACTACAAGCTCGGCAAGTTCGAGAGCTGGGCCGCCTGCATGCGGACCATCCAGCAGGTCCCCCACGTCCCCGAGCTCGAGACCTACGCGACGGTCTACGCGCCGCTCGAGAAGACGCCGTTCGACCCGCACGTCGTCGTCATCGTCGCCGAACCGCGGACGATGCTGAAACTCGCGCAGACCACGCTCTACCATCTCGGCGGGCGGATCGAGTCGACGATGTCGGGAATCCAGTCGGTCTGCGCGGACGCGACCGCGCTGCCCTACCTGACCGGCAGGATCAACTACTCCCTCGGCTGCGACGGCTCGCGCCGGTTCTCCGGTATCGAGGACAACGAGCTCGTCATGGGCATCCCCGGCGAGATCCTGCCGGAGTTCGCCCGGGCCCTCACCATCATCACCGGTGCACCCGGCTCGGTGCGCTAGAGGTACCGCCCCACCCCTTCCACTTTTTGCGGCCCTTCCCTGCCGACGGGCAGGTTTTAGAGTATAAGGCTTATCTCTCCGGCAGGTCAACAATTCAGCAGGTGGTTTTTTGCAGGTATCCATGAAGCTCGAGATGAAGGACCAGCCCGGACAGCTGGTCGCCGCCCTCAAACCGATCTCGGCAGTCGGGGGGAACATCATCGCGGTCATCCACCAGAGAGAGGCCACGACGCCCGCAGAAGCGCTGGACGTCCAGATCGTCCTGGAACTCCCTGAGGGACGCCTCGAGAACCTCCTCGAGCTGCTCCGGGAGCAGGGCGTCAGCGTCGTGCGTATCGGCGAGGAGCGGCTTCTCTACGAGTGCACGCTGATCATGATCGGCCACTTGATGCACACGGACATCTCCGACACGGTCGACCGGATCGACCGGACCGGCTCGGCCGAGGTGACGGAGCTCTCCCTCGTCATGCCGGCGATCAACTCGCCTTCGTCGGCCCGCATCACCATCCGCTCGACCACCCGACCGGAGATGAAGAAGGCGATCCGGCTCCTGCGCGAGGTCGCACAACAGAAGGAGCTCCTGATCGTCGAGCCCCTGGAGGATGCATGATGCGGATAGCCCTTCTCGGCTTCGGATCCGTCGGCCGGGGCATCGCCCGCGTGATCCTTGCAAAAGACCTCGATATCACCGTCACCGGGATTGCCGACTCGAAGAGCGGCATCATCGACGCCGCCGGGATCGATCTTGCGGCGGCGCTCGCCCGGAAGGAGAACGGCGGTCCCTGCGGCAACGCAGGTGTCACCCCCGCCGACGTGGTGGCGAAGGCGGACTACGACGTCCTCGTCGAGGTGACCCCGACGAACGTGGATGACGGCGAACCGGCGCTGGGGCATATCCGGGCGGCGCTCCGGCGGCGTAAACACGTCGTCACCTCGAACAAAGGTCCGATCGCCCTCGCCTACCCCGAACTCCGCGCTCTTGCGGAAGAGAACGGGGTCTTCCTGAAGTACGAGGCGACGGTCTGCGGGGCAATCCCGCTCATCCACGCGATGCAGGAGGGGCTTGCGGGCAACACCATCTCCCGGCTCTACGGGGTCTTCAACGGCACCTGCAACTACATCCTCACCCGGATGGCGGCAGAGGGCCTCACCTACGAGCAGGCCCTCGCGGAGGCGCGGGAGCTCGGCTACGCCGAGGCGGACCCGACCTACGACGTCGAGGGGATCGACGCGGCGATCAAACTGGTCATCCTGGCAAACACCATCCTCGATATGCGGACCGGGCTCGACAGCGTGGAGAGGACGGGGATCAGCCTCCTCACGCCCGACGCCCTGCAGCTTGCGGAGGACCAGGACTGCACCATCCGGCTGATCGGCGAGATCGTCCCGGAGGCCGGGGTGCTCCGCGTCTCCCCGCGGATCATCGCGAAGACACACCCGCTCGTCGTCGAGGGGACGCTCAACGCCGTCACCGTCGAGACGGACCTCGCCGGTGATCTGACGTTCATCGGGAAGGGCGCGGGCTCCACCGAGACCGCCAGCGCCGTGATCGGCGACCTCCTCTACATCCAGAGCAGGCATGTCCAGGGTTCTTGAACGGCGGAAAGGCTACCTGCGGCTGATGCGTCAGGCGACGTTCGAGCACGGCTACTTTACGGTGGCCGATATCGCGGGGGCCACCGACACCCCCCGGAGCACCGTCCAGGACTGGGTGAACCGCCTCATCGAGGAGGGGTGCGTCGTCGTCACGGAGGAGCAGCGGGGTCGGCATGCGGCCCGGTATGCCGCAAGCAGCGTGATCCCCGAGAGCGCCTGCCGCCGGGTCTTCACCACCGTCGACGGCGACGAGGTCGAGATCTACCACGAGTGCATGAGTGGGGGGTGCGCGGCCTTCTGCGAGTTCCACCATGCCCGCGCCGGCGGCGCCCTCCGGTCGGTCCGCCGGGACGGGACCCTGCTCCGGGAGCGGGCGGTCGTCGGACGGCGGGAGGTCGCCGTCGGGCTCGATCCGGCACCGGCGGTCGGGATCGTCGGCGTCTTCCACGACGACGGCCACATCCGCCAGCAGATCCGGTGCATCGGGGGCCCGGCCTACTCGCTCACCGATATGATGTCGTTTGCCGAGGGCGTCTGCGGCGTCACCCTCCACCGCGAAGGCCCGGTCGTCGAGGGGGAGGTGATCACCCGGGCGCTCGCCTACGTCGCTATCGGGATCGACGACACCGATACCGCGAGCGAGGGCGCGACCTTCGCCCTCGCCCTCGCCCTCCTCCAGCACCTCGAGAAACTCGACGGCGTCATGCCGATCGGCCATCGCGTCGCGATGCTCAACCCCCGGCTCGAGTGCCGGACCGCCGGGAACTCCTGCAGCTGCATCGAACTCGCGGTGGAGCCCGATCTCGTGCCGCAGGTTGAGGAGGCCGCCGTGCGGTTCGTCGCGGACGAGGCGGCATCCCCGGAGTGGGGTGTCGCCGTCCGGCAGGGGTTCCGGGTACCCCGGGATCTCCGGGCCTTCGGGAGGAGCGCGAGAGAGGCAGTGCTCAGCCGGGAGGAGGCCGAAGCGACCGCGGGACGGTTTAGGGCGCACCTTCACGGCGGCCGGGGCGTCATCGGGGCGCTCGCGGCGGTCGCGCTCATCGGGCTCCCGCACGACGTCCTCCTCGACCCTGGACGGGATGTCTGCGCCGGGATAGAGCCGGCGGGGTGAGGGCAAGTCCCGGAGCTCGATAAGGCACGGCCTGTGATGTTCCGGCTTCGCGCGAGCTAACGGGAGCAGATAACAATACGGCCTCACGCGAAGAGCGTGAAGCCGCGAAGAACGACCTCCCCGATGGGGAGGGAGTTTGAGCACCCTCAGGTGCGGAGAACGACGCTCCTGCGGAGCGGAGTTGGAGCACCGGAGGTGCGACTTGCGAGCAAAGCGAGCATGAGAAGCCATCAGGCTTCGAAGGACGATGGGCCGAAGGGCCGGAGTTTGAGCACCGTCAAGGTGCGAAGGGGAGTATCATACCCATCTACCATTCTTCGCGTTCTTCGCGGCTTCGCGTGAGCCTGTCTACTTATGGATACCGTCTGGCCACCCACTCTGCCGGCCCCTCTCACAACCACACATAAATATCCGGAGGCGGGAGACACCTCTCATCGAGGGGAAGCGCGGTGAGAGGCAGACTCGAGGAAGAGATCGAGAAGCTCTCCGCCCTTGCGCGGGAGCGCGGCGCGGAGGCGCGGCAGATAGCGGCACACGACGTCGTCGTCGCGGAGTGGGTGCGGTTCAAATGCCGGTTCGGGTGCAAGGGATACGGGAAGCATATGTCCTGCCCGCCCTACGCCCCGACCCCTGCCGAGACCCGGCGGCTGCTCTCCGAGTACGGCACCGCCCTCCTTCTGCGGTTCGAGGGCGTGCCGGGACATCCCGACCTGAAGCCCGACGAGATCCCCCTCGACTTTCACCCGTTCTTCCGCGACCTCATCCTCTGGGTGAACTCGACGGTCCACCTCCTCGAGAAGACGGCCTTCTACGACGATTTCCCGAAGGCCTTCGGGTTTGGGGGATACCCCTGCATTTACTGCGAGCACCAGCACTGCGTCGCCGAGGAGCACGAAGGGATCGTCGACGAGAGCATCCGGAGGCTCTGCCGGCACATGGACCTCGTCCGCCCGACGATGGAAGGCGCAGGAATCGACGTCTTTGCCACCGCCCGGAAGGCCGGGTTGGACCTGCACGTCATCCCCTGCCGGGACCTCGAGTACGGGAAGATCGTCCACGGCAAGATCACCTCTGTCGGTCTCGTCCTCATCGAGTGACGGACCGTGCTTCAGTCGCGCCGCAGACCCCGGATGAACTCCTCGGTCATGTGATAGGCGTCGTCGTCCCTGACCTGCACCGGGGGATGCTTCATGAAGTAGGCGGACGGGGCCGTGAGCACGCCGCCGATACCCCTGTCAAGGGCGAGTTTGCAGCACCGGATGGCGTCGATGACGATCCCGGCGGAGTTCGGCGAGTCCTCGACGGAGAGGCGGAGGTCGATATGCATGGGAATATCGCCAAAGAGCCTCCCTTCCATCCGGAGGAAGCAGACCTTGTTGTCCTTCTGCCAGCAGACGTAGTCGCTCGGCCCGATATGGATGTCGTCGTCGTCGAGCGGCACCTCGAGGACCGACTGCACCGCTTCGGTCTTCGACTGCCGCTTCGAGGCGAGGCGGCTCCTGTTCAACATGTTCATGAAGTCGGTGTTCCCGCCGGTGTTGAGCTGGTAGGTCCGGTCCAGCTTCACGCCCCGCCGCCGGAAGAGGTCGGCGAGGACCCGGTGGGTGATCGTCGCGCCGAGCTGGGCCTTGACGTCGTCGCCGATGATCGGGAGACCACGCTCGCGGAACCTCTCGGCCCAGGCCGGGTCGCTCGCGATGAAGACCGGCATGTTGTTGATGAAACCGATACCCGCCTCGAGAGCGCACCCGGCGTAGAACCGTACTGCCTCTTCGGACCCCACGGGGAGGTAGTTGAGCAGCATCTCGGCGCCCGACTCCTCGAGCGCCCGGACGATCTCTTCGCGGGACGCCTCCTCCTCGTCGGCGAGCACGAACCTGTTCTCTTCCTTATAGCCCTGCATATGCTCGGGAAACCCATCGAGCACCCGTCCCATCCGGACGGTCACGCCGGTCTTCGGCATCTCCGGGCAGAAGATCGTCGTGCAGTTCGGGGGGGAGAAGATGGCCTCGGAGACGTCCTTCCCGACCTTCCTCGCATCGATATCGAACGCTGCGGCAACCTCGATCCCGGAGGGCAGGTAGCCGCCGAGATCCCAGTGCATCAGTCCGATTGCGTCTGCCTCGTTCCTTCCCCGGTAGTATTCGATCCCCTGAAGCAGCGAACTGGCACAGTTTCCGACACCAACAATTGCAATCCTGATCGAGTCCACGAAAGTCCCCCGGTAGATTCAGTATCCTGCTGGATGCGGCCGCCTCTGCGGACGGGCGCGCCCGGCTCGTTGAGAAGCCGCAGCTGTTGGGACAGTTGCGTTTTCGACTATAATACCGAGCGGGAAATATAAGGGTATTGTTCGGGAAGCACCGGCGAGCCCGTGCCCTGCAGAGCGACCCGGAGCCGGGATCTCTCCGGGGGCAGGAAGGGCTCCCCTGCCGGGCCGCGGGAGTGAGAACTAAAGACCGCTATATCGTCAGGGATCGGCGGACGGACCGGCCCTCCAGGGTCTCAAACCCGCGGAAAGCCTCGGACAGAGCGGGGAGAAGGGGGCCGGTTACGCCCCCGCTTCCCGTCACACATCAAGAATGGGATCGAACTGCGACTTGCCGACCGGCCCGTGGAAACTTGTGATCTGTGGGTCCATCCCGCAGACGGGGCAGGTATAGTCCTCCGGCAGATCTTCGAACGCGGTGCCTTTCGGGTAGCCGCGAAGCGGCTCACCCCGGTTTTTGTCGTACACGTAGCCGCAGATCTTGCAGACGTACTTCGTCGGCTCCCAGAGCTCGAACCCCCACGATCCTATGGGACCCTTGCCGGTCGCACCGCAGACCGGGCATAGGTAATCCTCCGGCAGGTCTTCAAACGCGGTACCTGCGGGGATTCCGCGATGCGGCTCTCCCCGCAACGGGGAGTAGACGTAGTTGCAGTACTTGCACCGGAATCGCTTCACCTTCTCCATGCCGATCACGCCTCCTCAGGGATAGAGTGGTGAGTGGCGGTTCCACCAGATAAGGTTTCGCGTGATCCGCCGCGGCGTCGGCTCCGGACCCCCCGGGCGACCGAGGGGTTACTCCCGCCTGCCGCCCGCTATCGCGCGGGAGAGGAGCGAGAAGACGAGCATGAAGACGAGTGCCACGGCCCAGACGAGGATGAACGCCATGAGGCCGAACCACCCGCCCCCGGACCGGGGGGTCTCCGCTCTCCAGGTGTAGCCCCGCGTCCACATCGTCTGCCCTGCCCCGCCGGCCGGACGGGACCAGAACGGGTCGTGCTGCCCGGGACCCGCACCTCCCCGGAGAGAGAGGTCGTAGCGCGCCCGGGCCTCCGGATCGCTCAGCGTCTCGTAGGCCTGCTGGATGGCGATGAACCGCTCGCCTGCGTCCGGGTCGGAGTTGACGTCGGGATGGTACAGTTTCGCAAGTCTCCGGTAGGCCGCCCGGATCTCCTCGGGGGTCGCGTCGGGAGCGACACCCAGGACCTCATAGTAGGTCTGCACAACAGGCATCACGCGGTCTCGTCATATGATACCTCGCCCGTATCCCCGTTCACCGTCATCATAGTGCCGGGGGCGAGGCGGGAGAACGCCGGCGGGAGGCGGTCGACCATGGGGATCCCCGCGATGATCGCCCCGACCGCGATGATCGGCTCGGCCTCCGTGTTGATGATCGCGGCGGGAGCGAGATTGTTCTGCTTTAGCGCGTAGATCACGTACGATCCGACCGTCGAGCCCTTCCCGTGCGGGAAGGCGAGGACGCGGCCCGCGATCGATTGCCCCTCAAGCGGATGCCCGTGCTCGACGACGATACCGGTCTCCGGGTCGACGCCGGAGAGGAAGGATATGGGCTCGGGCGAAACGAGGAGGTCCCCGCTCCCGATACCCCGGGATATGCTTCTGCCTTTCACGATCAATGCCACCACACTATAATGAGGTTGGAGATCCAACTATATGAGTGACATGGACGAAACCATTGGCAACACCCCTGGCAGCGAGCACGACATGCTCAGCCTCCAGATCCAGGATTTAAAGGCTCAGATCCTGGATTACAAACTCAAAAACGAGCTGCTGGAAAAAGAGCTCCAGCAGCTCCGGAAAGAGAACGCTCAGTTAAAGAGGGTGCCGCTGTTTGTTGCCGCTGTGGTCGATGTGCTCGAGAACGGCGAAGTGTATCTCCGACAGCAGGGCAACAACCAGGAATACGTTACCGCGGTCAACGAGAAACTCCACCGCACCCTCAAGCCCGGGATGAAGGTGGCGGTGAACAATACGCTCTCTATCGTCAAGACGATCGGTAACATCTACGACGCACGGGTCCGGGTCATGGAACTCGACGAGCAGCCGAGCGTGACCTTCGAGCAGGTCGGCGGCCTGAAAGAAGAGATCGAGGAGGTCCGCGAGGCCGTCGAGTACCCGCTCACGAAGCCCGAGATCTACGAGCGCATCGGCGTGGAGCCCCCGAAGGGCATCCTCCTCTACGGCCCGCCGGGAACGGGGAAGACCCTGATCGCAAAGGCGGTGGCCCGCCAGTCCAACGCCCGGTTCATCAGGATGTCCGGGAGCGAGCTCGTCCACAAGTACATCGGCGAAGGCGCGCAACTCGTCCGGGAGCTCTTCATCCTTGCCCGGGAGCGGGCTCCGGCGATCGTCTTCATCGACGAGATCGACGCGGTCGGGAGCATGCGCACGAACGACGGGACCTCCGGGAGCGCAGAGGTCCAGCGGACGCTGATGCAGCTCCTGGCCGAGATGGACGGCTTCGGGAACCGCGGCAACGTCCGGATCATGGCAGCGACAAACCGGATCGATATGCTGGATCCGGCCCTCCTCCGCCCCGGCCGGTTCGACCGGGTCATCCAGATCCCGCTCCCCGACGACGGGGCGCGCCTTGAGATCTTCAAGATCCACACCGCGAAGATGACGCTCGCAGGGGACGTGGACCTCGTCGAGCTCGCGAACCTCGCCGGGAGCACCACCGGCGCGGAACTGCAGGCGATCTGCCGCGAGGCCGGCATGATGGCGGTCCGGCGGGACGCCGATGCCGTCTACCGCGAGGACTTCCTTTCGGCGATCAAGAAGGTGAAGCGCGAGGCGCCGGCGGCCCCTGCCGACACCCGCATGTATATCTGAGGACCTCTCCTCCCCCCACCGTTTTTGCCCGCGCGTCCCCGTCACGAAGGAAACCTTATCGACCTTTCCCGCCCACAACTATGCGATGAACGTCCTCCTCATTCAGCCGGAGGGGGTTGACCTCTACGCCACCCTGCTCAAATCCGAGACCAGCAGGGAGGCTCTTCGTTTCTACCGCCCAAGCAGGCTCGCATACGGTATACGCATCCGGACGGCTTCGCTTGGAAGCGCGCTTGCCCTCGCCTCCGAGCTCCGGTGGTATATCCAGCGCTACGTCGAGGAGGTCCTCTTCGAGACCGGGGAGGGTATCTACTGCTCGTCAGGGCTTGCCCGGCAGATCTACGAGCGGGACGCGAAGCCCGCATCCCCGTGGAGGTATCGCTGCCTCTACCGGATCGCCACCGACCACATGGTCGATACCATCTGGATGGACGAAGGCGCGACGCCGGAGGCATATGCCGGCCGGACGGAGCCTGAGGATACGGTGCTCGAGGTCTGGTGCACGGAGAGCGAGTACCCGGCAAGGTAAGGTCAGGCAGGACCGGACCGCCGCTGCCCGACGGCAGAGCCATACTGAAACTCCCAGGCGCCGTTGCCGCACCCCGAGGGGGCCATCCTCACGCCCCATCCTTCAAAATCCCGATCCGGAGCCTGCCGGGCAATAAAACTCATAAGGCAGTCAGGCACAGCTCAGATCAGGAGATACCCTATGTCCGACCCCTCCCTCGAGACCACCGTAGGCCCGCTCGCGCTCAAGAACCCGTTCCTCCTCGCCTCCGGTCCCCCGACCGCTTCGGGCGAACAGATCCGGCACGCGTTCCGGCTCGGCTGGGCGGGTGCGGTCGCGAAGACCATCACCCCGGACACGATGGAGATCCAAGACGTCTCGCCCCGTTTTGCGGCCTGGAAGGACGAGAAAGCCGAGCTTCTCGGTTTCGAGAACATCGAACTCCTGAGCAGGAAAGACGAGGCCTACTGGACCGCCGAGATCGCCGCCATCAAGAGAGACTACCCGGACCGGGTCCTCATCGCGAGCATCATGGCCTCGTCCGAACCCGGGGAGTGGCAGGACCTTGCCCGGACCGTGCAGGATGCAGGGGCGGACGCGATCGAGCTGAACGTCTCCTGCCCCCACGGGATGCCGGAGCGGGGGGTCGGTGCGGCGATCGGGCAGCATCCCGATCTCGTCGGCGGGGTGACCCGGGCGGTCCGGAAGGTCGCCGCGGTCCCCCTGATCGTGAAGCTCACCCCCAACGTGACGGATATCCTGCCCGCCGCAGAGGCCGCGGTCCAGGCCAGGGCGGATATCCTCTCGGCCATCAACACAGTCCAGTGCCTCATGGGCATCGATCTCGAGACACTCGAGCCCCGCCCCTCGGTTGCGGGGTCGAGCACCTACGGGGGGTACTCGGGGCCCGCGGTGAAGCCGATCGGCCTGAAGGTGGTCTCGCAGATCGCCCGGGAACTCCAGGTTCCCCTCATGGGTATCGGCGGCATCTCCCGCTGGCAGGACGCTGCGGAGTACATAGCCGCCGGGGCGTCGGCGGTCCAGGTCTGCACGGCGGTGATGTGGGAGGGGGCCGGGATCGTCCGCGGGATGAACGCGGGCCTGTCGGGATACCTCGCCGGGAAGGGCTTTTCGGGGGTAGGGGCGCTCAGGGGCCGGGCTCTCCCCCGCATAGGAACGCATGCAGCCCTCTCCCGCGAAGATCGCCGTTTTGCAGCCAGAGAATCCCCGGAGCGGTGTACGTCATGCGGCCGCTGCGTGACGGCCTGCCGCGACGGGGGGTATCATGCCATCTCGATAGCGGGTGGAGAGGTCACGATCGAGAGGGAACGGTGCGACGGGTGCGGCCTCTGCTCCTACGTCTGCCCCGGGGGCGTGATCGTGATGCTGCCCGGCGCGTGAAGGCCGAAAGGTTTCGCTGTGTGATCAGGGGAGCACGAGGCGACCAGATCTCTGAGAGGTGTCTCCCCCACCCGCGCCCGCGCTGCGGCACTCCTCAAGCAACACCGGGGGGACGGGAGCGGTGCGTGTCGATACCCGCAGGTCCGGTTTGGCAGATAGTCGAACTCCGCAGAATCGGGGCTCAGAAAACCGTTGAAAAAAAGAAATCCCGCCTTCAGGCGAACATCTCGCCGAAGGAGGTGTGGAAGTGGTGGCGGTCGAAGTCCACCGAGAGTTTGTCGATCGCCTTCATGAAGTCGTCCTGACCGATGGAATCGTGCTCCATCCGGATCGCGAACATCCCCGCCTCCATGCAGATTGCCCGGAGGTCGGCGCCGTTCTTGCCTTCGGTGAGCCGGGCCACCTCGGCGAGGTTGACGTCCTCGCTGAGGCTCATGTGCTGGGTGTGGATCTTCAGGATCGCAAGCCTTCCCAGGTGGTCGGGGAGCGGGATCTCGATCATCCGGTCGAACCGGCCGGGGCGGAGGAGGGCGCGGTCGAGGATATCGATCCGGTTCGTGGCGGCGATGATCTTGACGTCGCCGCGGTTGTCAAAGCCGTCCATCTCGGCCAGGAGCTGCATCAGCGTCCGCTGGACCTCGCGGTCGCCGGAGGTCGTCGAGTCGTTCCGGTGCGCGCCGATGGCGTCGATCTCGTCGATGAAGATGATCGACGGCGACTTCTGCTTCGCCAGATCGAAGAGTTCCCTGACCAGACGGGCTCCCTCGCCGATGTACTTCTGGACCAGTTCCGAGCCGACCACGCGGAGGAAGTGCGCGTTCGTCTGGTGCGCCACCGCCCGCGCGAGGAGCGTCTTCCCCGTGCCCGGCGGGCCGTAGAGGAGGACGCCCTTCGGCGGGGAGATCCCGACCTTCTCAAAGAGGTGCGGCTTCGTCAGAGGGAGCTCGACGGCCTCCCGAACCTCCTCGATCTGCGCCTCGAGGCCGCCGATGTTCTCGTAGGTCTCATCGGGCGACTCGACCAGCTCCATGCCGTAGATCTGCGCGTCGTAGCTCGTGGGGAGCACGTCCACGATGGCGAGAGACTGCTGGTTGAGCGTGCACCGGACCCCCGGTTTGAGGAGATCGGGGTCGATAAGTTGCGATGTACGGACTAAAAATCGCGGCCCTGCGCTGCTTCGCACAATCACCCGGCTGTTGTCGATAACGTCCGTAACTGTCCCGATCACGAGAGGAGGGCTTCTGAGCTGCTCAATCTCGCTCTTGAGTTTCCGCAGCTCGCGTTCGTAGCGGATCTTCTGCGTCTCAATGTATCGTTTCTCGGACTCCATCTGGCGGAACTGCTCGCGTAGCTCCAGGTTTCGGTTTTCGAGGTTCGTAATCCGTTCCAGGAGATACTGGTAGATGTCTTCACCGGTATCCTTCTCTGGTGCCTGCCGAGCGATATCTCCCATAGGTCTCCTCGAATAATTATATAGGGTAAAATGAATATAAAGTTGTTTGCGAGACTTATGCAGTGCGAACTATGCGGTGCTTCTATCCAGGGACCGTCGAAGACAATCCAGATCGAAGGTGCAGAACTCTGTGTCTGTGCCCGATGCGCAAAACATGGTACAGAAGTCCAGCAACCGCGACGAAAGAGTGCCGCCCAGCAGACGAAGCCGGGAGTCGCCGTCCCGCAGGTCCGGAGGAAGCCGAGGGACGTCTTTGACCTGATGGAGGGCGAGATCGTCGACGACTACGCCGACAAAATCCGGATCGCCCGCGAAGAGAGAGAATGGTCCACGCTCGACCTCGCCCACGCGATCAAGGAGCGTGAGATCCTGGTCAAGAAGATCGAGAAGGGAGACCTCATCCCCGAGGACGACGTCCGGAAGAAACTCGAGAAAGCGCTCGGCATCAGGCTGATCGACTCAGGCGACGACAGCACCTCCACCGGCGGGCCGGGACGGGTGACCATGACCGTCGGCGACGTGATCTCCTTCAAGAAAAGCCGGAAGTAAAGTCCTTCCCATACTTTTCCTGATCCCCTGCCCCGGATTCACGTTCTGAGCGGCAACCCGGCATACTTTTATACAATAACACATAACGGTATACACAATGCGTGGTGAATGTTTTTTCGCCGGTGACCGCTTTTATCTCGGTTAACGGAGTAGCCGCCCTCGCAGACGTAAGTTCACAGATTTTGACCGCCGACATCCGTGACAGCGGAGCGGCAGCGTTCTATCGCTATTTTAGCCAGTTTACCCGGTATTTTACCTGGTTTTAACATTCCCGGAAGACAGCACCGTCCAAACCCGGGAGGATTATGATCATGAGAGGAAAAGAGATTCGTCTGGAACGTATTATGGATCGGAACACCGGCAGGACCATCATCGTGCCGCTCGACCACGGCGTGACGCTCGGCCCCATCCCGGGCCTGGTCGACGTCGGGAGGACCATCGACCTCGTCGCCGAGGGGGGAGCGAACGCGGTGATCGGCCACGTGGGGCTTGCGCTCCACGGGCATAGGGGGCACGGGCGGGATGTGGGCCTGATCATGCACCTCTCGGCGAGCACCAGCATCGGCCCCGACCCGAACGACAAGGTGCTCGTGAACACCGTCACGAACGCCCTGAAGATGGGCGCCGACGGCGTCTCGGTGCATATCAACGTCGGGGCCGACTCCGAGGCACGGATGCTCGAAGACCTGGGCAGGGTCGCGGTCGCGTGCATGGAATGGGGGATGCCGCTCCTCGCGATGATGTACCCGCGGGGCAGGAAGGTCGTCGACGAGCACGACCTCGAGAGCGTCAAACTCTCGGCGCGGGTGGCGGCGGAACTCGGCGCCGATATCGTCAAGACCGTCTACACGGGCGACGCGGACTCATTCCGTGAGGTGACGCAAGGGTGCCCGGTGCCGGTCGTGGTCGCGGGAGGCTCGAAGACCGACGAGCGCGCGATCCTCGATCTGGTGGAGGGCGCGATGGAGGGAGGCGCCGCAGGGATATCGATCGGGAGGAACGCCTTCCAGCACCCGGCTCCCGACCGGCTGATCCGCGCCGCGGCGCTGATCATCCACGAAGGCAGGTCGGCAGAAGAAGCGATGGAAATTTTGAGGACGTGAGAAGATGATTGGAAAAGAGATCCGCCTCGAGCGGATAATGGACCGGAACACCGGCCGTGCCGTGATCATTCCGATGGATCACGGATTCACCCTGGGCCAGATCGAGGGGCTCCGCGATATGACCGAGACCGTCAACGCGGTGAGCGAGGGCGGGGCGAACGCCATCGTCCTCCACAAGGGGATGGTGAAGGGAGGGCACCGGAAGCGCGGAAAGGATATCGGCCTCATCGTCCACCTCTCCGCGAGCACCTCGATGAACCCGGACCCGAACGATAAGGTCATCGTCTGCACCGTGGAGGAGGCGGTCGCGCTCGGCGCGGATGCGGTCTCGATCCACATCAACCTCGGCGCGCCCAACGAATCGCGGATGATCGAATCGGCGGGCGAGGTGGTGCGGGACTGCAACCGCTGGGGGATGCCGCTCCTGATCATGATCTACCCCCGCGGCAAGGGGATCGACCCCACCTCGCCGCAGGCGATCGGGCACTGCGTCCGGGTGGCGGAAGAGCTCGGCGCGGACCTGATCAAGACCGTCTACACCGGCGATCCGGAGTCGTTCCGCCGGATCACGGCCGCCTGCTCGGTCCCGGTGATGATCGCCGGCGGCGAGAAGGGAGGCGATCTCGAGACGCTCGCGACCATCCGCGACGCTATCGGGGCGGGCGCGGCGGGCGTCTGCATGGGCAGGAACGCCTTCCAGCGCGAAGACCCGGCCCGGTTCATCCAGTCGATCTGCCGGGTGGTGCACGAGGAAGCGAGCCCGGCCGAGGCGCTGGGGACGGAGCGATGAAACAGTTCTGGGTCGATATCAGGCCGTGGAGAAAGGACCTCGCGACGACCGCGATCGAGAGCGGCGCGGACGTCCTGGTCGTCGACGATGCCGAACGGGTGCGTGAACTCGGCCGGGTGACGACCGTCGCGGAGAACGGCGATCTCGTCCCCGGAGAAGACGTCTTCGAGGTCGCGATCGTCGACAAGGCATCCGAGGAAGAGGCGCTCCGGCTCTCTCGGACCGGCTATGCCGTCGTCCGGACAGAGGACTGGACGGTCATCCCGCTCGAGAACCTCGTCGCGCAATCGGAGAGGATCATCGCCGCGGTCGCGAACGCAGACGAGGCGGCGGTCGCCCTGACCGTCCTCGAACGCGGGACGGCAGGCATTCTCCTTTCGACCGACGACCCGGCGGAGATCCGGCGGACCGCAAAGACGGTCGCCGGCGCCGGTGCAGAGGTCCCGCTCGCCACGTTCGAGGTGACCCGGATCGCCCCCGTCGGGATGGGTGACCGGGTCTGCGTCGACACCTGCTCGATCCTCACGGACGGTGAGGGGATGCTCGTCGGCAACACCTCCTCGGCGTTCCTGATGGTCCACCCCGAGACCCTGGAGAACCCCTACGTGGCCCCGCGCCCCTTCCGGGTGAACGCCGGGGCGGTCCACGCCTACATCCTCCTCCCCGGCGGGAAGACGGCCTACCTCGCCGACCTCGCGGCCGGCGATAAGGTCCTCGTCGCGGAGCATACCGGCGCGACCCACGACGCGGTCGTCGGGAGGGTGAAGATCGAGCGCCGCCCGCTCCTCCTCGTCGAGGCAAAGGCCGGCGACGCAACGGTGAGCCTGGTCCTCCAGAACGCCGAGACGATCCGGCTCGTCCGGGAGGACGGCACGGCCGTATCGGTCGCCGCCCTCGCGGTCGGCGACAGAGTGCTCGGCAGCATCGCGGAGGGCGGCCGGCACTTCGGGATCGCCGTCAAAGAGACGATCCGGGAGAAATGAAGAGAATGCTCGCAGGCATCATCGGCGGCACCGGGCAGATGGGCCGGTTCTTCTCCGGGGTCTTTGAGGCGGCCGGCTGGGAAGTGATCGTCTCGGGGACGAAAACCCCCCTCACCAACCCCGACGTCGCGGAGATGGCGGACCTCGTCATGGTCTCGGTCCCCATCCGCGCCACCGTCGGGGTGATCCGGGAGATCGCCCCGCTCCTCTCGGAGGAGCAGGTCTTCTGCGACCTGACGTCACTCAAGGCCGAACCCGTCCGTGCAATGCTCGAATCGCGCGCGGAGGTGATCGGCCTCCACCCGATGTTCGGGCCCGGTGCCGTATCGCTCCGGGGCCAGACGATCGTCGCGACCCCGGCCCGGTGCAAGCCGGAGACCCTCAAAGGCCTCCTCTCGGTCTTCCGCGACCAGGGAGCGGCGATCACCCTCTCGACACCCGAAGACCACGATCGGATGATGGCGGTGATCCAGGGGCTGACCCACTTCGGGACGCTCGCGAAGGCGGAAGCCATCCGCCGGACCGGCGCCGATGTCGGGGAGACCCTCGCGTTCACGAGCCCCGTCTACCGGATCGAGATGGGGTTTGTCGGGCGGCTCCTCGCCCAGAACGCCGGGCTCTACGGCGATATCCTGCAGATGAACCCGGCGGTCCCGGAGGTCCTCGCAGCCTTCGAGGAGGCCGTCCGGGCGCTCCGGGAGATCGTGGAGTCCGGGGACGACGAGCGGTTCCGGGCGTTCTTCGCCGCGAACGCCGGCCATTACGCCTCGTTCCTCCGCACCGCGACGGAAGAGACGGACGATCTCATCAACCACACGGTGGGCCGATGACCGTCCTGACCCTCGGCCCGGCCGGGACGTTCAGCCACGAGCTCGCGGTCAGGCTCTACGGTGACGAGGTCGAACTCCTGCCGACCATCCGCGCCATCATCGAGCAGGTGGCCGGCAGCGCGTCCCGCGGGCTCGTCCCGATCGAGAACTCGGAGGCCGGCGGCGTGGGAGAGACGCTCCAGGGGCTCGCGGAGTCCGGGGTCGTCATCACCGGAGAGGCCTACATGCCCGTCCGGCACCACCTCGCGGCCAGGGGGGAGCCGTCACGCCTCTCGGTCATCTACGCTCACCCGCAGACGCACGAGCAGTGCTCCATCTTCCTCGACGGCCTCGGGGTCGAGGTCGTGCACACGAGCAGCAACGCCGCGAGCGCTGTCGCCATGCAGCGCGAAGAGAACGCCGGCGCGGTCGTCTCGGAGACGGCGGCAGCGATCTACGGCCTCCCGATAGCTGTTCGGGATATCCAGAACAGGTTGGATAACACCACACGGTTCGTGGAGATATCCGCCGTCCCCCGCGGGGGTGCAGGTTGCACGAAGTGCAGCATCCTCGTGGACCCACAGACGGACAGGGTCGGACTCCTCGCCGATATCCTCGGCGTCTTCGCCCGACGCCGGGTTAACCTGACCCGGATCGAGTCGCGGCCGTCCCGGCGGGGGATCGGGAGGTACATCTTCTTCATCGATATCAACGTCTCCGAAGGCTGGCATGAGGCAAAGGAGGAACTCAAAACGATGACGACCGTCAAAGAACTCGGCTGTTACGCACGGATGGAGGTGCCGGGAATATGATCGTCAGGGTATCGCAGACAGGTCCGGTCGACGCAACCTTCGAGGCACCGCCCTCGAAGAGTTACACCCACCGGGCCCTGATCGCGGCGGCGCTTGCCTCCGGGAGATCGCGGATCGCAGGGCCGCTCCGGGCGGCCGATACGGAACTGACTGCCCGGGGGTTGGAGAGCCTCGGCGTGCCGCTCGAGTGGCTGCCGGGAGAGATCGCCGTCACCGGGTGCGGCGGCACCTTCCCGGCGGCGGGCGAGGTCGTCATCGACTGCGGAAACTCCGGGACGACCCTCCGGCTCCTCACCTCGGCGGCCCTCCTCTCCCGGCACCCGGTGGTGCTGACGGGGAACCAGAGGATGCTCGAGCGGCCGGTCGGCCCGCTCGCCGGTGCGCTCCAGGCACTCGGCGGCGAGATCGCGTTTCCCGGTGCGCCCGGCTATCCGCCCATCCGGGTCTCCGGCAGGCTCCGGGGCGGGAAGGCGGAGATCGACGGGAGCATCAGCAGCCAGTTCGTCTCGTCCATCCTGATGGCGGCGCCCTACGCTGACGAGGACGTGGAGCTCGCGCTCCCGGCGACCCCGGCCTCGCGGTCCTACCTCGACGTGACCGCGGACGTGATGCTCCGGTTCGGTGCAAGGCTCAAGCGGCGGGGCTACGACTGGTTCCGGGTGGAGAGCGGCGCAGCCTACCGGGGGCGGGACTACCGGGTCGAGGGCGACTACTCGTCGGCCTCCTACCTCTTCGCGGTCGCGGCTGTCTGCGGCGGGAAGGTCACGGTCAGGGGCTTGAACCCAACGTCGGTCCAGGGGGACCGCCGGTTCCTCGACGCCCTCGAGGCGATGGGCTGCGTTGTCACCGCCGGCGACGATGCCGTGACGGTGGAGCGGACAGGGGACCTCCACGGGATCGAGATGGATATGTCCTCCTCCCCCGACACCGTCCAGACGCTCGCGGCGGTGGCGGCAGTCGCAACGTCGCCGACGACGATCACCGGGACCGCGCACCTGCAGTACAAGGAGAGCGACCGCGTCGGGGTGACGGCGGAGACCCTCCGGAGGATGGGTGCGGGGGTCGAGGTCACGGAGGACTCCCTCACGATCACGCCCGCGCCCCTCCACGGCGTCGCCGTCGACCCGCACGACGACCACCGGACGGCGATGGCGTTCACCGTCCTCGGCCTCGCGGTCGGGGGGATGGCGATCCGGGACCCCGGATGCGTGGAGAAGTCCTTCCCCGGTTTCTGGGAAGCGCTTTATGCGGAGGGGCTGCTGTGAAGATCGCCCTTATCGGCTTCCGCGGGACCGGGAAGACCTCGGTCGGGAGGATCCTCGCCGATCGCCTCGGACTGCCGTTCCTCGATACCGATACGATGGTCGAGCGCCGGGCAGGGATGCCGATCCCGGAGATCTTCCGGAAGAAGGGCGAGGCAGGCTTCCGGGCCCTCGAGCGGGAGACGATCGCGTCGCTCCGGGACGCGGAAGGGGTCATCAGCACCGGCGGGGGGGCGATCACGGACCCGGCAAACATCGCGGATCTCCGGCGGCACGGCCGGGTCTTTCTCCTCTCCGCCGCCCCCGGCGTCATCCTCGACCGGATCGCCGGGAGCGACCGGCCCGGGCTGACCGGTCTCTCGCAAGAGGAGGAAGTGCGGACGCTCCTTGCCCGGCGGAAGGACGCCTACCTCGGTGCGGCCGATGCCTGCATCGATGCCGGCACCCGCCCGCCCCGGGAGATCGCAGATATAATCCTCCAGGAGATCAGGGGGGAGGCCGGCATCTCCCCGGACGAGAAACCTTCGCGACTTTCGCGGCTTCGCGTGAAGCAAGAATATGGGGATGGCGATTCGATCGCACGCGAAGGCGCGAAGACGCGAAAACGTGAACGAGACGCTCTCCTTGAGCGGTTCGGGCTTACGACCGTCCGGGATCTGCTCGACCGGGACCCGGACCTCCGGGTCTGCGCCATCGCCGGGAACCCGTGCGCCCACAGCAAGAGCCCGCTCCTCTACAACCGGCTCTTTGCGCACTTTAAGATGCACTACCACTACACCCGCTTCGAGTGGCCGGACGCAGAGACGATCCTCCGCCTCGCGGCCCTCCTCCCCGTAAAAGGGCTCTCGGTCACGATCCCGTTCAAGGCCGATGTCATCCCCCACCTCGACGAGGTGGACTCTCACGCGGCGGCGATCGGGGCGGTGAACACCGTCGTCCGGTGCGGCGGAAGGGCATACGGCCATAACACCGACTGGCTGGGTGTCCGCTCGCCGCTCG
This sequence comes from Methanoculleus caldifontis, assembly GCF_032842345.1. NCBI lineage: Archaea > Methanobacteriati > Methanobacteriota > Methanomicrobia > Methanomicrobiales > Methanomicrobiaceae > Methanoculleus > Methanoculleus caldifontis. The sequence continues at coordinate 299,262 of NZ_WBKO01000002.1, forward strand.
CCCACCGGCAGGGCGGAAGGGCGGTCGTCCTCGGCGCCGGGGGTGCGGCGGCCGCGGCGGTCTATGCCCTCCTCTCGCTCGATATGGACGTGACGGTGCTCGCCCGGAGATCGGACGCGGCGCAGAAACTCGCCGACCGGTTTGGGTGCCGGTGGGGGGCACTGGAAGACTTTAGAGGGAGCGACGCCGATGTTGTGGTGCATACGACCCCGGTCGGGATGGAGCCCGATACCCGGAGCCTGCTTGCCCCCTGCGACCTCGAGCGGAAGACAACCGTCTTCGACCTCGTCTACACGCCGCCGGAGACGCCCCTCATCAGGGCGGCAAAGGAGGCCGGGTGCGAGACGATACCCGGCACGGAGATGTTCGTACATCAGGCGGCGGAGCAGTTCCGGCTGATCACCGGGATCGCGGTGACGCCTGCGCTGATTCGGGAGATGCTCGCATGAATACGTTCGGGAGAAACTTCAGGTCCACCACGTTCGGAGAGAGCCACGGCAAGGCGGTGGGCGTGGTCGTCGACGGCTGCCCGCCGGGGGTCGCCCTCGCGGAGGCGGATATTCAGCCCTACCTCGACCGGAGGCGGCCGGGAAAGAGCCCGCTCGAGTCCGGGAGGCAGGAAGCCGACCGGGTGGAGATCCTCTCGGGGACATTCGAGGGGAAGACGACCGGCGCCCCGATCGCGCTCGTCGTCTCGAATCGGGACGTCCGGTCGGGGGACTACGACGCTCTCCGGGAC